>NZ_CP015583.1:1692500-1992500 GCF_001941945.1 Roseomonas gilardii
GAAGATCCGGCGGTCCGCGCGCTTGGCGCGAACAGTGAAACCCCACACGGTTCAAACCGTGCCCGCGCGAAGCCGCGCCGCCTGGACAGGCGGGCGAGGCGAGAGCGGGACGGGGGAGCGGTGATCTTTCACAGGGTGAATAGGATCTGGCACGTCGAAGCGGCCAGGAAGTGCGAGGCAGGCATGCCCCTTTTGGGGTGATGTGTGCGCGGCACGGACTGGCACGGGACGGCGTGTCCGAGAGAGCAAGTTATCGAGTGAACGAGTGTGAGTGACTGAGCGAGTGCCTCGGTGAACTGCTCGCCGCTTGTCCGGTGCGCCTTGGTTCTGCGCGCGGGCGGTGGCGGGAGAGAGATAGAGTGAACAAAGGGCGTTCGGTGGATGCCTTGGCGCCAAGAGGCGATGAAGGACGTGGCACGCTGCGAAAAGCCGCGGGGAGATGCGAGCGATCGTTGATCCGCGGATGTCCGAATGGGGAAACCCCTCCCGAATGGGAGATCCTGCACTGAATTCATAGGTGCTGGAGGCAAACCCGGGGAACTGAAACATCTCAGTACCCGGAGGAAAAGACATCAACAGAGATTCCGCGAGTAGTGGCGAGCGAAAGCGGAGCAGGCCAGTGATTGTGCGAGAAGAAGCCGAACGGTCTCGAAAGGCCGGCCAGAGCGGGTGATAGCCCCGTAGGCGTAGTGTCTGGCATGATCCTCGAGTAGGGCGGGGCACGTGAAACCCTGTCTGAACGTGGGGGGACCACCCTCCAAGCCTAAATACTCCTTGGCGACCGATAGTGCACAAGTACCGTGAGGGAAAGGTGAAAAGCACCCCGACGAGGGGAGTGAAAGAGACCTGAAACCGAGCGCCTACAAGCAGTCGGAGCACTCTTGAAGTGTGACGGCGTACCTTTTGTATAATGGGTCCGCGAGTTTCTGTTGGCAGCAAGCTTAAGCCGAGAGGTGTAGGCGCAGCGAAAGCGAGTCTGATAAGGGCGCTTGAGTTGCCGGCAGAAGACCCGAAACCGAGTGATCTAGCCATGGCCAGGTTGAAGGTGGGGTAACACCCACTGGAGGACCGAACCCACGCCTGTTGAAAAAGTCGGGGATGAGCTGTGGCTAGGGGTGAAAGGCCAATCAAACTCGGAAATAGCTGGTTCTCCGCGAAATCTATTGAGGTAGATCGTCGTCCGATTACCTTCGGAGGTAGAGCACCGGAAGGGCTAGGGGGGCCCAAAGCCCTACCAAACCCTACCGAACTCCGAATGCCGAAGAGTACAGGACGGCAGACAGACAGTGGGTGCTAAGGTCCATTGTCGAGAGGGAAACAGCCCAGACCACCAGCTAAGGCCCCCAAATCGTGGCTAAGTGGGAAAGCATGTGAGACGGCCAAAACAACCAGGAGGTTGGCTTAGAAGCAGCCATCCTTTAAAGAAAGCGTAATAGCTCACTGGTCTAATCAGCTGTCTTGCGGCGAAAATGTAACGGGGCTCAAGCCACGTGCCGAAGCTGTGGATTGCACGCAAGTGCAGTGGTAGCGGAGCGTTCCGTAGGCCTGCGAAGGGAGACCCGTGAGGGCTCCTGGAGGTATCGGAAGTGCGAATGCGGACATGAGTAGCGATAAACAGGGTGAGAACCCCTGTCGCCGAAAGTCCAAGGGTTCCTGCGCAAGGTCAATCCGCGCAGGGTGAGCCGGCCCCTAAGGCGAGGGCGAAAGCCGTAGTCGATGGAAACCAGGTGAATATTCCTGGGCCTGACAGACGTGACGGCTGCCAACCGTTGTTCCTCCTTATCGGATTGGAGGGGCAGCCAAAGCAGCCCAGGAAATAGCGCTGTCGAGAAAGACCGTACCCGAAACCGACACAGGTGGACTGGTTGAGAATACCGAGGCGCTTGAGAGAACTATGCTGAAGGAACTAGGCAAATTACTCGCGTAACTTCGGGATAAGCGAGACCCCTTCTTGCGCAAGCAAGGTGGGGTGGCACAGACCAGGGGGTAGCGACTGTTTAGTAAAAACACAGGGCTCTGCGAAATCGAGAGATGACGTATAGGGTCTGACACCTGCCCGGTGCCGGAAGGTCAAGGGGAGATGTGCAAGCATCGAACCGAAGCCCCGGTAAACGGCGGCCGTAACTATAACGGTCCTAAGGTAGCGAAATTCCTTGTCGGGTAAGTTCCGACCTGCACGAATGGTGTAACGACTTCCCCACTGTCTCCAGCATAGACTCAGCGAAATTGAATTCCCCGTGAAGATGCGGGGTACCCGTGGTCAGACGGAAAGACCCTATGAACCTTTACTGCAGCTTCGCAGTGGTGCCAGGAAGGAACTGTGTAGGATAGGTGGGAGCCATCGAAACCCGGGCGCTAGCTCAGGTGGAGGCAACCTTGAAATACCACCCTGTTTCTTTCTGGCATCTCACTGAGCCCGGTTAGCCCGGGCCAGGACCCTGCGTGGTGGGCAGTTTGACTGGGGCGGTCGCCTCCCAAAGTGTAACGGAGGCGCGCGATGGTGGGCTCAGGCCGGTCGGACATCGGCTGTTGAGTGCAAAGGCATAAGCCCGCCTGACTGCGAGCGCGACAGCGCGAGCAGAGACGAAAGTCGGCCTTAGTGATCCGGTGGTCCCGCGTGGAAGGGCCATCGCTCAACGGATAAAAGGTACTCTAGGGATAACAGGCTGATCTCCCCCAAGAGTCCACATCGACGGGGAGGTTTGGCACCTCGATGTCGGCTCATCGCATCCCGGGGCTGGAGCAGGTCCCAAGGGTTCGGCTGTTCGCCGATTAAAGCGGTACGTGAGCTGGGTTTAGAACGTCGTGAGACAGTTCGGTCCCTATCTGCCATGGGTGTTGGAGACTTGCGAGGATCTGTCCCTAGTACGAGAGGACCGGGATGGACGTACCTCTGGTGCACCGGTTGTTCCGCCAGGAGCATCGCCGGGTAGCTAAGTACGGAACGGATAACCGCTGAAGGCATCTAAGCGGGAAACCAGCCTCAAAACCAGGTCTCCCCAAGGGCCGTGGAAGACCACCACGTCGATAGGTCGCAGGTGGAAGTCCGGTAACGGATGCAGCCGAGCGATCCTAATCGCCCGATCGAACTCCATCACTCCCCCGCCGCCGCAGTCCCCCTCAACAAGGGACACCGCGCGCAGCACCAAAGCGCACCCGCTCAGTCAGCAACACACACTCACAACACCCGATACCCCGCTCCCTCCAGCCCCAAAGCCCCATAAAGCCACAAGGCCCAGATCCTCCATCACCCAGCGCATCAGGTCGGTACACTACACACACCTCCACGGTTCCCATCCGGTGGCCTGGTGGCCCTAGCGAGGCTGCCACACCCGATCCCATCCCGAACTCGGCCGTGAAACGCCTCAGCGCCCATGGTACTGCGTCTCAAGACGCGGGAGAGTCGGTCGCCGCCAGGCCGCCCGATGGGAACCTACACACACAACACACCGACCCGATCGCCATCACCGCATCACACACTCACCCAACGCGGGGTGGAGCAGCCCGGTAGCTCGTCAGGCTCATAACCTGAAGGTCACAGGTTCAAATCCTGTCCCCGCATCCAAATCCCACTTACACCATAACAATACCACAACCCCACAGCCCCCTCAGCAGGGGGGTGGTCAAACATCTTCCTTCACGCGGCGCCGTATCATCAGCTTCTGCAACTTCGGGAGCCGGTCGCCGATCCGCCGTAGCTTCACCTGAGGGCGCGGCGGGATAGCCAGTTTTGCGCCTTCAGGGCCATGCTGCAGCATCAGCACCCGATGATGGAAGAACTCCAGTCCAGGCCTGTGGCCAATGGAGATCAGCGCCGAATCCGGCAGCTCCTCGATCAGCATCCGCATCATCATGTTCTGGTTCTCCTCGTCGAGGGCGGCCGTCGCTTCGTCCATGAAGATCCAGTGCGGTCTCTGAATGAACAGGCGGGCGAAGGCGAGGCGCTGCTGTTCTCCCAGGCTCAGCAGCTGGTCCCAACGTTCCTCCTGGTCAAGGCGGTCGCATAGCTTGCCCAGGCCCACGCGCCGCAGGGCCGCGCAACTGATCTCGTCATCAGCCTTTTCCGCGCCCAGGGGATAGGCCAGGGCATTCCGCAGCGATCCAAGTGGCAAGTAGGGACGCTGCGGCATGAAGATGGTGCTTTCAGCCGGCGGCATGCGGATCTCGCCACTGCCCCAGGGCCAGACACCGGCGAAAGCACGGAACAGCGTGCTCTTGCCTGTCCCTGATTCCCCTTTGATCAGCACACGTTCGCCAGCCTTTATCTCGCCGGAAGCCTCGGCAATCACCACGGAGCCGTCGGCGAAAGCCACCTGCACATCCCGGAAGGACAGGGTCTCGGGTTCCTTGCCGCCTGCCTTGACGATGCTGCGTGCGATCACCGGGTTCTCGGGCCGCGAAACCATCCCCTCCACCTGCTTCAGCGCCTCATGGAAGGTGAGGAGCCGCTCGACGCTGCTGCGCCATTCGGCGAGGCGAGGGAAGTTGTCCACGAACCAGTTCAGGGACGACTGCACCGAGCCGAAGGCAG
Organism: Roseomonas gilardii; assembly: GCF_001941945.1. NCBI lineage: Bacteria > Pseudomonadati > Pseudomonadota > Alphaproteobacteria > Acetobacterales > Roseomonadaceae > Roseomonas > Roseomonas gilardii. Next base: position 1,697,032 of record NZ_CP015583.1, read on the forward strand.
AGCCGATCTGCATCAGCCCGCCCAGGGTGATCGCACCGGAAAAATAGGACGGCGCCGCGACCACGGTCGGGAAGACATAGGTCAGCATCCCATAGGCGCTCGTCAGCCACATCAGGCGGCGCTGGCTCTGCATCAGCGCCTTCACCGCTGCGGCCGTATGGGCGAAGATTCCGTCGAGCGTCCGTCTCTCGTCGCGCTCTCCGCCGATCAGCGCGATACCTTCGCTGTTCTCCCGCGCCCGCACCAAGCTGAACCGGAAATCCGCCTCGCGCGATGTACGGTGGAAGTTCAGCATCACCATCGGCCGGCCGACGAGGTAGGTGAGGGCAGACCCTACCACCGCATAGATCAGCGCCGCCCAGACCATATAGCCGGGGATCACGACGTCACGCCCGAAAAGCGTGAGATAGAGCGGCCCGGAGATGGTCCAGAGAATGCCGATAAAGGCGATCAGCATCACCACGGCGTTGAAGATGCCGGTCGCGAAATCCAGCGCCATTTCTGTCGCGGCGCGGACATCCTCGGCGATCCGCTGATCGGGATTGTCCGCTCCCCCGGCCTTCTCCATCTGGTAGTGCCGGGCGTCGGTCATCCAGGCGCCGATCAGCTTCCGCGTCAGCCATTGCCGCCAGCGGAGCTGCGTGAGCTGCTTCACATAGAGCTGGTAGACCGCCGTCACCATCGAGGCGAGGGCCAGCAGCAGGAACAGCCACATCTGCCAGAAGAAGGCGTCCCGGTCGCGGTTCTCCAGCGCGTTGAAGAAATCGCGGTTCCAGAGGTTGAAGCGGATCTGGATCAGGATCTGCAGCAGCGTCAGCAGGAAGAGACCCAGCACCATCCAGCGCGCGGAACGCTCCTGCCAGAAATAGGCGCCGGACAGTTTCAGGAAGCCGCGCAACGCACCGGTCTGGATCTGCACCTCACGGGTGCGTGGGTTCACGGACGTTTCTCCGCGGAGCCGGCCAGAGGGCCCAGCGCCGCAAGGTTGTCGCCGATGCGTTCTGCATCCACCGCCCGGCCATGCTCGCCACTGACGCCACGGCCGGAGGCGGCGATCTCGCGGCCGACCGTCAACCGGTCTCCCATGACCTCCGCGACGCTGGGCGGCAGGCGGATCACCATCCCGTCCTGCAGGATGACCCCCATGCTGTCGCCCTGGGGCGTGTAGAGGGGCGCCACGATCTGGCCGGAAACCTCGACCTCCTGCTGGCCGGAACGGTAGGTGCCGATGCCCCAGCTTGGGCGCTCCACGAAGCGGGGCGTCGAATTGGTGTCCTTCGCCCAGGCCAGCATGATGATCACCGGCGCCTTGCGCGCCCGGATGCCCCAGACGACGATGCTCTGGCCCGGTTCGATCTTGCGCGCCACCTCGTTGCCGACGGGGCCAGGCAGAATGATCTGTGGCCCTTCGCGGAACAGCAGCCGGTCGATCTTGCCCTCAGGATTCAGGAGGTAGCGCTCGACCACCCCCGTGAAGGACGGAAGCTGGGTGGGGTCGAACCACAGCCTCCCATCCTCCGTGCTGGGCGGCGCGACGCTGCCACCCGGCTGGCTGCCGCGGCTGGACTCCTGCGCCAGCGCAGCCCCGGTGGCCAGGCCACCGAAAGCGAGCACCAGGAAGGGGACCGGCCGCCACACGTCACACCCAGCCGCGTCCCGCGACCAGCGAGATCAGGAAGAGCACGAGGAAGATGACGAAGAGGATCTTGGCGATACCACTGGCGGCGGAGGCCACGCCACCGAAGCCCAGCACGCCGGCAACCAGGGCAATGATCAGAAAGATAACAGTCCAGTAAAGCATGGCAATGTTCCTCAACCTTGCGGTCGGTGAACGTGCGCCCCCAGGGCCAGTTGCCGAGCATTCTTCGGAAGACCGCAACGTGTTCCGCGTGTCACAGCCAGGCCCATTCCGGAAGGCCGTGGAGAAGGCGTAGGACAGGGGCCGGCTTCACTGGGAGCCCTTCGTCGCCATGCTTGGTCGATGTCCCCGGCGGCGTTGCCGGCCGCCGGGGGGAGGGGTCAGCCGAGCTGCACGCCGCCGGAGACCGCCTGATAGGTGGCGATGGCCAGGGCCACCGGCTCGAAGGGCTTGCTGATGATGAAAGCCGGCTCCAGCCGCTCCGCCGTGAGCAGACGCTCCGGATAGGCGGTGACGAAGATCACCGGGATCTTCTGCTCGCCGAGAATGCGCTCCACCGCTGTGATCCCGTCACCGCCGGGGCCCAGATTCACATCCGCGAGGATCAGGCCGGGACGCAGCGACCGGGCCAGTTCCACCGCTTCCGTCTCGTCGGAGGCCATGCCGACCACGTGATGACCGCAGCCTTCCACGAGCTGGCGGATGTCCATGGCGATGATCGGCTCGTCCTCGATCACCAGCACGTCGGTCGCGGCCGTGGCGCGTAGCACGGAATGCGCTGTCTCCAGCTCCGCTTCCGCTTCCGCCTGCTCCAGGCCAAGGACCAGGGCCGCGTCGCGGATCGGCAGATCCTCCAGGGCGGTAAGGAGCAGGAGCTGCCGCTGGCGCAGGCTCATCGTGCCCTTGCCCCTCCCGGCATCCACCTTTCCATCACCCTCCCGGCTTCCGCCTTCCGCCGCGACCCTCGCGGTCACGCCCGCATAAAGGGCCAGATGGCCCGGTACCGGCGGCAGTCCCGCGCGCAGCGCCTCCGCCACCAGCTTGTCGCCCGCCTCCTGCCCCCCTGCGAGAGCGCGTGCATAGCGCCGTGCGTAGGGCAGGGCCCGGAGAAGCTCTCCCTGCGTGACAGCGTTCATCGTGCTACTCCCTCACCGGCGCCTCTTCCGCGCCCTCGACCGAAGATAAGAATGGACCAACCCAGCATCGATTTTCGCGCCGGCCTCGCACAGCTTCTTCCCGATCTGCGTGCCTTCGGAAGATTCCTGGCACGCGACGTTACTGTCGCTGACGACCTGGTCCAGGAAACCCTAGTTCGGGCACTGAAAGCGGAAGCGCAATGGCAGGCCGGAACAAGCTTGCGTGCGTGGAGTTTCAGCATCTTGCGCAATGTTTTCTACGAGACCCGCCGCCGTGGCGCGAGCGAACGGCGGGTACTGGACGCCGTCCGTCCGGAGGAGGAGGAGCGGGTCGAGGGCGGCCAGCACGCCCGGCTGGAAGTCGCCGGGCTGGACTACGCTCTGGCCAGCCTACCGGCGGAACAGCGCGAGGCACTGGTGCTGGTGGGCGCGCTGGGCTTTTCCTATGAGGAGGCCGCCGGGATCGCAAGCGTGGCGGTGGGCACGCTCAAGGCCCGCGTCTCACGCGCCCGTGTCCGGTTGGCGGCCAGCTTCGCCCCCAAGGAAGGCGGACCCAATCTGCCAACCGATTGAATTTTAACCAAAACAGAAAAAGGCGAAAAATCGCTCCGTCAGCGGCAACCGATTTTCGTGCTCGTGCATTGATCTCGTGAAGGCCGGCTTTTTCCGGCCACGACATGCGGAGTAGCGACATGAGCCAGACCGCCGACACCCAGACCGCGACGTACGAAGGTGAGTTCAACTTCCACGACCTGCTCACCACCACACTGCCGCGGCTCCGGGTGCAAGCCCTGGCACTGACGCGTAACCGTGCGGATGCGGACGATCTGGTGCAGGCCGCCGTGACCTCAGCCCTGGCGGCGCGTCACTCCTTCACCCCCGGCACCAATTTCGGCGCCTGGATGTTCCGCATCCTGCGCAACCGCTTCATCTCGGATATCCGCCGCAAGCGCGAGACGGCCGATCTGGACGATGTGCCGAGCAGCGCCTTCGCCCGTCCGGGAGCGCAGGAGGACAGCCTGGTGATGCGCGAGCTGCGCATCCACATGGCCCGCCTCCCGGTCGAACAGCGTACCGCGCTGGTGATGGTGACGGTGCAGGGCATGTCCTATGAGGAAGTCGCGGCAGCGATGAACTGCGCCGTCGGCACCGCGAAGTGCCGCGTCTTCCGCGCTCGCCAGACGCTGCAGCGCTGGCTGACTGGCGAGGAGCGTGGTAGCGCTCGCAACACGACGAGCCGTGCGGCAGCCCAGCCGCGCCGCACCGCTGTCTCGGGCAAGGGCCGCGCTTCTGTGGTGGCTGATGAAGGGGATCGGGCAACCATCTTCGGTTAATGGACGGAAAACCGAAAAAAAAGGGACGTCCCATGCCGCTGGCCGGTCGGGGGCCTGAGGAAGCCGGGCGGCATTCAGAGAATGCCCCCGACGCCGCCTTCAACAAATGGCTCCAGATGGGCTTGCACACCATGTTCGATGACGTGGCAAGCGAGCCGATTCCCGAAGATCTCCTGAAGCTGATCGAGAGGGACCGAGAAAAGTGACGGGTAGGCCCGTCCCGCCAAGGCGCGCGGGGCGGGTCGTCGGTTTCCTGGCGGGCATCCGGGGTCGTATGACCGCCCTGCTCATGGCGGCTGGCGTGCCCGTGCTCGTGATTGCCGCCACCAACGCCATGCAGGGACGTGAGGCGACCTTCGAGGAGGCCTCGCGCCGCTTGGCGACGCAGCGGGAACTCGTGCTTGTCCAGGCGGCCGCCAAGGTCGATGGCATGAGCGCGATGTTGCAATCCCTTTCGCGCATCGATCTTCCAACCCGGGGTGCCGGCGAAAGCTGCGCGAGCGAGCTGCACCGCGTGCTGGACCTCTATCCCGGCCGCTATGCCAACCTTTGGATCTCAGACGGGCAGCACGATCACATCTGCTCCGCGGTGCCGGAGGCGAGCACCGTCATGCCACCGCGGGACCGCATCAGCGTCGCCCTGTCCAGTGGCCTCCCGGCTTTCGGCGACATCATCCCGGCGGATGGCGACCAGCACGCCCGGCTGCCCTTCGCCCTGGCGCTTTCCCGCCCCTCCGGTCAGCCCCGGGTGCTGGTGGGGGGCACGCTGCTGCTCAGCAGCTTCCTCCGCCCCGGCCTCTACCCTATCCCTGGGCAGTTTTCCTGGTTGGTAGACGGGCAGGGGGAGGTAGTTCCGCTGCAGGGTGGCGAGGTGAATCTCGCGCCGCGCGACCTGTCGATGCTAAGTCCGGCGGACAGCGTCGTGCAGGCCACCGCGCGCAACGGCGCGGAGATGTCCTATGCCATCGCGCCCTTCGGCCCGGGTCTGAGGATCGTGGTAGGCCAGGCCTACGAGCCGGTCCGCGCCACCGCCTGGAGCACGCTGCTGCAAAGGCTGGCAGAACTCTCTGCCTTCCTTCTGGCCTGTCTGGTGGCGATCGTGGTGGGCGCCGATCTCGGTCTGGTCCGCCCGCTGCATTCGCTGACAGAACGTGTGAAGCGCTGGCGTCCCGGTATGGTCTTCGAAAAGGCTCCCAACGGCATCGAGCCTCGCGAGGTGATCGAGCTGGAGCAGGCCTTCGACGAGGCGACACGGGCATTGGCGGCGCGGGAGACGGATCTCGTCGATGCACTGGACCAGCGGGACGCGCTGATGGCCGAGATCCATCACCGGGTGAAGAACAACCTGCAGATCGTCTCCTCCCTGCTGAATCTTCAGGCCAACCGCATCCGCGATTCGAAGGTGCAGGCGGAGTTCCGGGCGGCGCGCGACCGGGTGCGCGCCATCGGGACCCTGCACCGTTATCTCTACACGCAGCAGTCCTTCGAGGCGATCGCGCTGCGCCCTTTCCTGGAGGAGCTGGCGACGCAGCAGTTCTCCTCGCAGGGGGAGGTCGCCGGCGAAAGGCTGCGGCTGCGGATCGAGGCGGAGGGGGACCTGCGGATCTCCACCGACCAGGCGGTGACGGTGGCGCTCTTCGTGACCGAGGCGGTCAGCAACGCCGTTGCCCATGCCTTTCCAGGTGAGGCCACCGGCACCATCACCGTACGCGTCACGCAGGAAGGTCCGGACGTCATCCTCGATGTCCAGGACGACGGCATCGGCCTCCCGGCGAGCGAAGCCGTGCCGCGCGGCCTGGGCCTGGGGCTTCAGCTCCTGGACGGCTTCGCCCGACAGCTCGGCGGGCGCCTGTTGCGGGAAGAGGGGCCCGGCACCTGCTGGCGCGTCCGCTTCCCGCTACGTGAACGCGCGGCCCCCGCCCGGAACCCCGGGGACCGGCCGCGCCGGGCCGCCTGACCGATCCCTCCGGACGGGGCCGACCTGCTCTCCGGAAGGCCGCCCATCATGGCCGCCCGACCACAGGCCTGCACCCTCGCGCGGTGTGCTCTCGCCAAGCGGCAACCGGTCCCGCAACGTGACGTTGCGAATTCGACCGCGTGACCACAGGAGACGACGATGTCAGAGCAGTCCCAGCCCGGCTCGGAGGCCAGGGCACAGGTGGAGGCCACGGCCTCCGACGTGCGCGCCCAGATCGCCGATCTACGCCGCAAGGTGGAGGGGCTTCTCGCCGAGCGCACCGATTCGCTGAACCGCGGGGTGGACCGCGTGGAGGCCTATGCCGGGGATGTCGCCGAGTCGGTGCAATACCGCTACGACGATTTCCAGGAACGGGTGCGCGAACGGCCGGTGACCTCGCTGTTGATCGCGGCGGCCATCGGCTATGCCGTCGCCCGCCTGACGGGGCGCTGAGATGATGCTGCGCGCGCTCCGCCTCGTGGGCATGGCGGCCCAGGCCGAAAGCCGCCGCCTGAAGGTGCAGGCCGGGAGCAAGATCAACCAGCTTCTCTACTGGCTGATCGCTGCCGTCTTCGGCATCGCGGCCTTCATCATGCTGCATATCCTGATCTACAACTTCGCCTTCTTCCATGCGGGGGCCGTGGGCGCCGCGGCGATCCTGCTGGCCGTGGACCTGGTCCTGGCGCTGGTGCTGGCGCTGCTTGCCTCGCGCGGCGGCCATTCCAACGCGGAGATCGAGGCGCGGGCGGTGCGCGACGTCGCGCTGTCGGGCGCGGCGGAGGAAGTCTTCCTCGGCGTGGCCCGCAAGAGCGCGCCGATCGCCGTTCTGGGCGGCATCCTGCTGACGCTGCTGCGCCGGCGCTGACGTCCAGCCTCCGGAGGCCCGTCGCCTTGGCGGCGGGCTTCATGCGCCGGCATTTGACCGTTGCGCCCGCGACCGGGAGGATGCGCCCGACACAGCCCCGGCGCCGCCCCGTCACCATGATCTTGTCCGGACAGGCGGAAGGCGCGGTGCCCCCGGAATGGCTGGCAAGGAGACGCATATGGCCGAATATCCCTTCACCGCCGCGGATCTGGACGCCCTGCGGCAATGGGACACGCCCACGATCTGCAATGCGCTGGAACTGGTGGTGCCGCACCGCCGCGGCTACGGCTTCACCATCCGCCCGCTGGTCGCCTCCGACCCATCGCTGAAGCCGGTCTGTGGTCTGGCACGCACCGCGACGATCCGCGCCGCCTCGCCCTCCGGCCGGGCGCGCGAGGTGGACCGCGCGGCCCGGCTCGGCTGGTACGAGTATGTCGCGGATTCGGCGATGCCGACCGTGGTGGTGATCCAGGATCTCGACGACACGCCCGGGACCGGCGCCTTCTGGGGCGAGGTCCATACCAACGTCCACAAGTCGCTGGGCGCGCTGGGTGTCGTCACCAACGGCTCGATCCGCGATCTCGATACCGCCGCCCCGGGCTTCCAGATGCTGGCGGGGGTGGTGAATCCCTCCCATGCCTATGTGCATATCGTGCAGTACGGGCAGGAGGTCTCGGTGCATGGCATGGCCGCCCACCATGATGCTGTGGTGCATGCCGACCGGCACGGCGCCGTGGTGGTGCCGCATGACGCGGTGTCCAAGCTGCCCGCCGCGATCGAGCTCTGCATGCGGCGGGAAGCGGTGGTGCTGGACCTGTGCCGCTCGCGCGATTTCTCCGTGGCGGCCCTGAAGGAAGCCCTGTCGAAGGCCGACGAGATCCACTGAAGGCTCCGCCACGCCCCCCGAAGGGGGCGCGGCGGCCGGCCTGTCAGGCGCGCCGGAACTCCAGCACGCGCGACCGGTGCGAGGCGAGACACAGCCGCCCCTCGCCGGTGGGGAAGAGGCAGATCCGCATGGTCGAGCCGTTATGCGTGCGCGAGGCCAGGGCGCGGCCCCCTGGCAGCGGCGTCAGCATGGCGCGCACGCCCGGGATGCCGGGCAGTTCGGCGCTGCCATCGGCCTGGATGCTCAGCCGCGCGCCATAGGCATCGTCTCGCCATTCGCCGACCAGGGAGGGGTCCAGCGGCAGCCCCTGCGGCACCGGCAGGAGGTGCTGCGCCATGCGGCCGACATGGCCGCGCAGGCTCCCATCCGCCTCCGCGCGCAGGCTGGCCTCCAGATAGACGGGCAGGGTCCGCACCCCACCCGCCCCATCCGCGAAGAGCCGGTCCGTGGTCCCCATGAAGGTGACGGTGTCGTCTGCGGCCTCGGCCCAGAAGGGGCCGCTCTCGGCGGCGTAGAGGCCGGTGGGCAGGCTGGCCGCGGCGGGCAGGGCGCGCCCAGTCCAGGCCGAGACGATGCGCAGGGCGTTCCAGAGCGGGTCCGCATCCTCGCGGTTGCAGAGCACCACCACGCCCAGGCCGAGCGAGGGCGAGAGGAGGATATGGTCCTTGTAGCCGGGCAGGGAGCCACCATGCCCGAAGAGCGGCACATCCCCGGCCAGATCGGGGGCGTTCAGGCCCAGCCGGTAGAAGCCGCCCAGCGGCTCCCGCACCGCCGTCAGGCGCGCGAGCATCCCCTCCAGCGGCCCGCGCCCGGCCAGCAACGCCGCCCCCCAGCGCGCCAGGGTGCTGGCGCTGCCCGCCAGCCCGCCGGAGGGCGAATATTGCAACCCGTAGCGCCCACGGCGCCATTCGCTGCCGTCGTGCCAGTAGCCGGTTGCGAGGTCGGCGACCGGCTCGGCTTCGTCCTCGGGGAAGCGGATCGCCTCCAGCCCCAGCGGGCGCAGCAGCCGCTCGCGCAGCAGTTCCGCATAGGAGCGCCCCCGCTGTTCCGGAAAGACATGCTGCACCAGCCGGTAGCCCGTGTTGGTATAGGTCATCTCCGTTCCGGGGATGCCGTTGATGCCGGGCAGGCGGCGGATGGCGTCGAAGGCTTCCGCCCGCGTGATCGAGGCGGAGGAGGGAAGGCCCGCCAGGGACAGCGTCTCCATCAGGTCCGGCAGGCCGCCGGTCATGTCCAGCGCCTGGCCCAGCGTGACGCCGCCCACGGCCTCCGGCAGTTCCGCCACGAGCGATCCCAGCGGCGCGGCGAGGTCCAGCCCTTCCAGCAGCACGGTGGCGGTGCAGAACTGCTTGCTGATGGAGGCCCAGCGGTTCGGCGTGTCCGGCGTGAAGGGCGTGCGGGTTTCCAGCGAGGCGAGGCCGCCGCCGAAGCCTTCCAATACCCCATCCGGCCCGAACAGCACGATGGCGCCGCCGGGCCCCCCGGCCTCGGTCCAGTCCTGAGTGATGGCGCGGGCTTCCCCGGCGGCACGGCGTGGGTCCAGGGCGATCATGCGGCGACTCTCCTTGACGCGTCGGCGCGCATGGCGGGCCGGCGCGGGCGCGGCGTCAAGCGGGGGCGCGCGGGCTTGGCAGTGGAGAGGCCTTGCGCCATGCCGGGACGGCCATGCCCGATACCACCCTTTCCCCGGATCGCGCCGCGCTCCGCCTGCCGCAGGCGGGGCTGCTGCCTTCCTACGCCGCGGCTCTCGCCGAGGGCTTCGTTGCCGACGGCGGCGGCTTGCCACCGGAGGATGGGCTGCTCGCCCACCTGACATCGCTGAACGACCCGGAGACACCTGTGCGCCTGCCGGATGGCAGCTTCGTGCGGAAGGTGCCGGCCACGCATTTCTGGCTGGCCATCGGCGACATGTTCATCGGCACGGTGAACTGCCGCTATGCGCTGACCCCCTATCTGCGCCGCCGTGGCGGCCATATCGGCTATGCCGTCCGGCCCGGGCTGCGGGGGCGGGGCTTCGCCACGCGCGGCCTCGCCCTGGCCCTGGCGCATATGCGGGAGCGCGGCTTCGAGCGGGTGCTGCTCACTTGCCGCCCCGACAACACCCCATCCCGCCGTGCGATCGAGCGGGCCGGGGGCGTGCTGGAGGACGAGGCACCGGATGCGGTGAGCGGCGAGCCGGTCCGTCGCTACTGGATCGCGCTCGGGGAGGGGCCGGCGCTGCCTCCCTCCGCTCCGGAAGCGCTTGACCCGGAGCCGGGGGCGGCGTAGAGCCCCCGTACCCGGGACATGTCCCGCAACCCGGTCGGCTGCCCTGTGCGGCCGGCTCCGCCGCTCCGCGAAGGCTCGCGCAGCGGCGCGAACGGCATTGGAGTTTCGACCGCCGCATGTTCGAGGCGCTGTCAGGCAGGCTGAATGGGGTGTTCGACCGGCTTCGCCGGCGTGGCGCCCTGTCCGAGGCCGACGTGGCGGAAGCGCTGCGCGAGGTTCGCGTGGCGCTGCTGGAGGCCGACGTCGCCCTGCCGGTGGCGCGCGACCTCATCAACAAGGTCCGCGAGCGTGCCGTCGGGGTGGAGGTCATCAAGTCCGTCTCCCCGGCGCAGCAGGTCGTGAAGATCGTCCACGACGTGCTCGTGGAGGCCCTGGGCGGCGGCGAGGGCGACGACGGCAAGCGCGGCATCGACATCGCCGCGCCCGCGCCCGTCGCCATCCTGATGGTCGGCCTGCAGGGCTCGGGCAAGACCACCACCTCGGGCAAGATCGCGCTGCGCCTCCGCTCCCGCGAGCGCAAGAAGGTGCTGCTGGCCTCGCTGGACGTGCACCGCCCGGCCGCGCAGCTCCAGTTGGAGACGCTGGCGAAGCAGGCCGAGGTCGGCTCGCTGCCGATCGTCGCCGGGCAGGGGCCGCTGGAGATCGCCGCCCGTGCCCTCGATACGGCGCGGCGCGAGCTCTACGACGTCGTCATCCTCGACACCGCCGGCCGGCTGGCGATCGACGAGGCCCTGATGGCCGAGGTCGCCCAGGTCAAGGCCATGGTGAAGCCGCACCAGACGCTGCTGGTGGTGGACGCCATGACCGGCCAGGACGCGGTGAACACCGCCCGCGCCTTCCAGGAGAAGGTGGGCGTCAACGGCATCGCCATGACCCGCGTGGACGGCGATGCCCGCGGTGGCGCGGCGCTGTCCATGCGGGCCGTCACCGGCGCGCCGATCCGCCTGCTGGGTGCCGGCGAGAAGCTGGACGCGCTGGAGGATTTCCACCCCGACCGCATCGCCAGCCGCATCCTCGGCATGGGCGACATCGTCTCGCTGGTGGAGCGTGCGGCCGAGACCATCGACCGCGAGCAGGCCGAGAAGCTGGCCGCGAAGATGCAGAAGGGTCAGTTCGACCTGGAAGACTACGCGAACCAGCTCAAGCAGATCGGCAAGATGGGCTCGCTTTCCGGCATCCTCGGGATGCTGCCCGGCATCGGCAAGATGAAGGCGCAGCTCGAGAACGCCAATCTCGACCAGTCGATCCTGAAGCGTCAGGCGGCGATCATTTCCTCGATGACCGCGTCGGAGCGCCGCAAGCCGGACATCATCAAGGCCTCGCGCAAGAAGCGCATCGCGGCCGGTTCCGGCGTGACGGTCCAGGAAGTGAACAAGCTGCTCAAGCAGTTCGACGACATGTCCGCGATGATGAAGCGGATGAACAAGCTCGGCCAGAAGGGACTGATGCGCGGGGGGCTTTCCGCCCTGCTGCCCGGTGCCGGTGGCCGACGGCCCTTCTAACCTTCCCAGTTATCGAGAGAGGACTATCTCATGGGACTTAAGATCCGCCTCGCCCGCGCGGGCGCCAAGAAGCGCCCCTACTACCACATCGTGGTGGCCGACAGCCGCTCCCCGCGCGACGGCCGCTTCATCGAGAAGCTGGGTTCCTACAACCCGATGCTGCCGGCCGACCATGCCGAGCGCATCCGCCTGCACGACGAGCGCATCGCCCACTGGCTGAGCCAGGGCGCGCTGGCCACCGACCGCGTGGCGAAGTTCCTCGGCAAGGCCGGCCTGGCCCCGATGCCCGAGTTCCGCGAGCAGCCGAAGCAGTCCGCGCCGAAGAAGAAGGCGCAGGAGCGCGCCGCCGCGGCCGCCGCGAACGGCTGATCCCGGCTTACGGAGGTTCCTGAGGCACACCGATGGGCGCGAAGCGTATCCTGGTGGGCGAGTTCGGCCGGCCCCATGGCGTGCGGGGGCTGCTGCGACTGCGCTCCTTCACCGAGGCGCCGGAGGCGATCGCCGCCTATGGCACGCTGACCGACGAGAGCGGCCAGCGCAGCTTCGCCGTCGAGGTGCTTCCGGGTGGCCTGGCGCGCGTGCGCGGCGTGGGTGACCGGGACGCCGCCGCGCGGCTGACCGGGGTGAAGCTCTACGTGCTGCGGGATGCCCTGCCGCCGACCGACGAGGACGAGTTCTACCTGTCCGACCTGATCGGCCTTTCGGCCGTGGGCGAGGACGGGGCGCTGCTCGGCCGCGTCATGTCGGTGGAGGATTTCGGCGCCGGTCCCTTCCTGACGCTGCGCGACACGAAGGGCCGGGACCGGGAGATCCCCTTCACCCGTGCCTGCGTGCCGGTGGTGGATCTCGCCGCGGGCCGCTGCACGGTGGTGGTGCCGGAGGAGATCGTGGTGCAGCCCGAGAATGCTTCGGAGAAGGGCGAGGGAGAGGCCGCATGAGCTGGCGCGCCACCATCCTGACCCTCTTCCCCGAGATGTTCCCGGGCACGCTGGGCCATTCCCTGGCCGGCCGCGCGCTGGAACGGGGCGACTGGAGCCTGGAGGCGCGGCAGATCCGCGAGTTCGGCACCGGACGCCACCGCAACGTGGACGACACGCCCTTCGGCGGCGGCGCCGGCATGGTGATGCGGCCGGACGTGATCGACGCGGCCTGCGGGGCCGTCATGGCGGAGGGCGGCCAGCGGCCGCTGCTCTACATGACGCCGCGCGGGCGGCTGCTCGACCAGGCGCTGGTGCGCGACCTCGCCGCCGGGCCGGGGGTGGTCGTGCTCTGCGGCCGCTACGAGGGCCTGGACCAGCGCGTCATCGAGGCGCGCGCCATGACCGAGGTCTCGGTCGGCGACTATGTCCTGTCCGGCGGCGAGCCGGCGGCCATGGTCCTGCTCGATGCCTGCGTCCGGCTCCTGCCCGGCGTGATGGGAGCCAGCGAGAGCGGGGAGGAGGAGTCCTTCTCTCACGGCTTGCTGGAATACCCGCACTACACCCGCCCGGCCGAGTGGAACGGCCGCCGCGTGCCCGACGTGCTGCTTTCCGGCCATCATGCCGAGGTCGCATCCTGGCGCGCGGCGCAGTCCGAGGCCGCCACACGCCTGCGCCGCCCGGATCTCTGGGCCCGCCATAAAGCATTCGTGGAAGCGCCCGACGCTTCCCAGATCAACGGTTAAGACGAGGACAACACAGATGAACCTGCTTCAGCAGTTCGATGCGGACCAGAAGGCCCGCCTGACCGCGAGCCGCGCCACCCCGGCCTTCCAGGCCGGCGACACGGTGCGCGTGATGGTGAAGGTGGTCGAGGGCGAGCGCACCCGCACCCAGGCCTATGAGGGCGTCGTGATCGCGCGCTCCAACAAGGGCCTGCACAGCAACTTCACGGTCCGCAAGCTGTCCTATGGCGAGGGCGTGGAGCGCGTCTTCCCGCTGTACTCCCCGAACGTGGCGGAGATCACCGTGGTCCGCCGCGGCAAGGTGCGCCGCGCCAAGCTGTACTACCTGCGTGGCCGCACCGGTAAGTCCGCCCGCATCGCCGAGCGCACCATGACTCGCGAGACCGCCACGCCGGCGGCAGCGGCGGCCGCGCCGGCGGAGGCCACTCAGGGCTGAGCCCGCAAGGCCCGCTCCGGCAACGGGGCGGGCCTTTTTTGACTGCAGGAGGATCGCACGATGTCGGCAACAAAGCCGCGCACGCTGTTCGACAAGATCTGGGACGCGCACGTCGTCGAGACGCTGCCCGACGGCACGGCGCTCCTCTACATCGACCGGCACCTTACCCACGAAGTCACGTCGCCGCAGGCCTATGAGGGCCTCCGCCAGGCCGGCCGCAAGGTGCGCCGCCCGGATGCGACGATCGCCGTGGTGGACCACAACGTTCCCACCGACGCCACGCGCTTCACCGGCGTGAACGAGGCCGAGAGCGCGCTGCAGATCGCGACGCTGGAAAAGAACGTCAAGGAATTCGGCGTCCCCTACATCCCGCTCTCCGACAAGCGGCAGGGGATCGTCCATATCATCGGGCCGGAGCTGGGCCTGTCCCTGCCGGGCATGACCATCGTCTGCGGCGACAGCCACACCTCCACCCACGGCGCCATGGGCGCGCTGGCCTTCGGCATCGGCACCTCGGAGGTCGAGCACGTGCTCGCCACGCAGACGCTGCTGCAGAAGCCGGCGAAGAACATGCGGATCACTGTGGACGGCAAGCTCGGATTCGGCGTCACCGCCAAGGACGTGATGCTGGCCATCATCGGCAAGATCGGCACCGCCGGCGGCACAGGCCACGTGATGGAGTTCGCGGGCGAGGTGATCCGCAACCTCGACATGGCCGGCCGCATGACGATCTGCAACATGTCGATCGAAGCGGGCGCCCGCGCCGGCATGGTGGCGCCGGATGAGACCACCTTCGCCTATGTGGCCGAACGCCCGATGGGGCCGAAAGGCGAGGCGCTGGCCCGCGCGATCGAGTACTGGCGCACGCTGCCCTCCGACCCCGGTGCGCATTTCGACACGGAGATCATGCTGGACGGCGACGCCATCGTGCCGCAGGTCACCTGGGGCACCTCGCCGGAGACGGTGGTGCCGGTGACCGGCCGCGTGCCCGACCCGGCCGAGCAGGCGGACGAGGCGAAGCGCGCGCAGATGCAGCGCATGCTGGACTACATGGGCCTCGCCGCGAACATGCCGATGCAGGAGGTGAAGATCGACGCGGTCTTCCTCGGCTCCTGCACCAACGGCCGCATCGAGGACATCCGGGCTGCGGCCGAGGTGCTGAAGGGGCGGAAGATCGCCCCGGGCGTGCGCGCCATGGCGGTGCCGGGCTCCGGCCTGGTGAAGGAGCAGGCGGAGCAGGAGGGTCTCGACAGGATCCTGATCGACGCGGGCTTCGAGTGGCGCGAGGCCGGCTGCTCCATGTGCCTGGGCATGAACCCGGACAAGCTGAAGCCTGGCGAGCGCTGCGCCTCCACCTCGAACCGCAATTTCGAGGGCCGCCAGGGCCCTGGCGGGCGCACCCATCTGCTGAGCCCGGCCATGGCCGCCGCCGCGGCCGTCACGGGACGCCTGACCGACGTGCGGGAGATCATGCGCTGATGCAGCCCTTCACCACGCTGACCGGCATCGCCGCGCCGCTGCCGCTGGCCAATGTCGATACCGACATGATCATCCCGGCGCGCTTCCTGAAGACCATCGCGCGCACCGGCCTGGGCAAGAGCGCCTTCGCCAACATGCGCTATGCGCCCGATGGCAGCGAGAAGCCGGAGTTCGTGCTCAACCAGGAGCCTTATCGCAAGGCGGAAATCCTCATCGCCTTCGAGAATTTCGGCTGCGGCTCCTCGCGCGAGCACGCGCCCTGGGCGCTGCTGGATTTCGGCATCCGCTGCGTCATCGCTCCGGACTTCGCCGACATCTTCCACAACAACTGCTTCAAGAACGGCATCCTGCCGGTGCGCCTGCCGCATGCCGTCTGCGAGAAGCTGATGGAGGACGCGAAGCTGGGCGGCAATGCCCGGCTGACCGTCGATCTCGCGCGCCAGGTGGTGATCCGCCCGGATGGCGAGGAGATTTCCTTCAACGTGGACCCGCTTCGTAAGCATCTGTTGTTGAATGGCCTGGACGATATCGGCCAGACCATGGAGCATGCCGGCGCGATCGACGCCTTCGAGACGCGCGAGCGGGCAGCGCAGCCCTGGATGTTCGGAACGGGAACCACTCTTTGATGACGGCCAACAAGAAGATCCTGGTTCTGCCGGGCGACGGCATCGGTCCCGAGGTGATGCGGGAGGTCCGCCGCGTCATCGACTGGATGAACCGCCGCCGCACCGCCTCCTTCACCGTGGAGGAAGGCCTGGTCGGTGGTGCCGCCATCGATGCGGACGGGACGCCCTGTTCCGACGAGACGGTGGCCCGGGCCAAGGAGGCGGACGCCGTGCTCTTCGGCTCCGTCGGCGGCCCGAAATGGGACAGCCTGCCTTTCGAGCAGCGTCCGGAGCTCGGCATCCTGCGCCTGCGCAAGGAGCTGGGCCTCTTCGCCAACCTGCGCCCCGCCACGGTTCTGGCGCCACTGGCCAGCGCCTCCTCGCTGAAGGCCGAGGTCGTCAGCGGCCTCGACATCATCATCGTGCGCGAGAGCACGGGCGGCATCTATTTCGGCGAGCCGCGCGGCATCGAGGTGATGCCGGACGGCAAGCGCCGCGGCGTGGACACCGAGGTCTATACCGAGGACGAGATCGCGCGCGTGGCGCGCGTGGCCTTCGAGCTGGCGCGCAGCCGCGGCCGCAAGGTCACCAGCGTCGAGAAGGCGAATGTCATGCAGACCGGCCGCCTGTGGCGCGCCGTGGTCGGGGAGGTGGCGAAGGCCGAGTTCCCCGATATCGAGCTTCAGAACATGTATGCCGACAACTGCGCCATGCAGCTCGCCTCGAATCCGAAGCAGTTCGACGTGATCCTGGCCGGAAACCTGTTTGGCGACGTGCTGTCGGACCTGGCGGCTGCGCTGACCGGCTCGCTCGGCATGCTGCCTTCCGCCACGCTGGGCGCGCCGGATGCCTCCGGGCGGCGCCACGCGCTCTACGAGCCGATCCATGGCTCCGCGCCGGACATCGCCGGCAAGGGAATCGCGAATCCCTGCGCGCAGATGCTGTCCTTCGCCATGCTGCTGCGCTGGAGCTTCGGCATGGAGGAGGATGCGGCGCTGATCGAGCAGAGCATCAACAACGTGCTGACCGGCGGGCTGCGCACCGCCGACATCATGTCGCCCGGCACGGCCCGCGTGGGTACCTCGGTGATGGGGGACGCGATCCTGCGCGAACTGGACAAGCTGGCGGGCTGACACGCGGCGAAATGGGGGAAGGGCCCTTGCGCTTCCCCCGGCACCGCAGTATCAGGCCGCCACTGGCCGGCGCCCGTAGCTCAGCTGGATAGAGCACCAGACTACGAATCTGGGGGTCAGAGGTTCGAATCCTTTCGGGCGCGCCAGAAATCCTTTCGACATATCAGATGGTTCCGAACCCCGGTGCGTTTCCGCAGCGGGGTTTTCCGTATCTGCGGACGCATGACAGATCCGTGTCGAAAAACCGCTACGGTGCCATTGCACCGCCGGGAAGCCTCGGCTATCACCCCGTCACTGGTCGGCGCCCGTAGCTCAGCTGGATAGAGCACCAGACTACGAATCTGGGGGTCAGAGGTTCGAATCCTTTCGGGCGCGCCAGTTCCCTTTCCCATCCGAACGTGAACGTGTCGAAGTGGGCTGGCGATATGCCAGCGCCTCGCGCAACCCGTCCCCTGGCCGATCCTTCCTGCATCGAGTGCAGGGGAGGACGGGTCACCCATGGCCATGCAGAGTGCAGAGACCGTGATCATCGGGGCCGGGCAGGCCGGTGTGCCCCTGGCCCGCGCCCTGGCCGCGGCGGGCCGGGATGTCCTGCTGATCGAGCGTGATGCCCTCGGCGGCTCCTGCGTCAATTTCGGCTGCACGCCCAGCAAGGCGGTGATCGCTTCCGCCCGGCTGGCCGCCCAGGCCCGGCGCGCGGCCGAATGGGGCGTGACGATCCCCACGGTGGAGGTGGATTTCGCCGCGGTGATGGACCGCGCCCGTACCCTGGTGGCGGAGCAGCGCGGCGAGCTGGAGGAGAGCTTCCGCCAGCCCGGGGCGCCACGCCTGCTGCGGGGGGAGGCCAGGATCGAAGGCCGCGAGGGGAGCCGCCTCCGCCTCCGCGTGGGGGAGGCGGTG
This sequence comes from Roseomonas gilardii, assembly GCF_001941945.1. Taxonomy (NCBI): domain Bacteria; kingdom Pseudomonadati; phylum Pseudomonadota; class Alphaproteobacteria; order Acetobacterales; family Roseomonadaceae; genus Roseomonas; species Roseomonas gilardii. Next base: position 1,714,835 of record NZ_CP015583.1, read on the forward strand.
GTCCTGGCCGACCGGCTGGTGCTCGACACGGGCTCCCGCGCGGCGCGACCGGATCTGCCGGGGCTGGACCAGGTGCCCCTGATCGACAGCCGGAGCTGGATCGACCTCCGCGAGCGTCCGGGACATCTGCTCTTCCTGGGTGGCGGCACCATCGCGCTGGAACTGGCCCAGGCCTTCCGCCGCCTGGGATCGGCCGTGACCATCGTCGAGGCCGGCCCGCAGCTCACTGAACGCGAAGACCCGGATGTGGCCGAGGTGCTGCAACGGGCCCTGGAAGCGGACGGGATCGCCGTCCACCTGGGCGCGAAGCCCGAACGGGTGGAGGCAGGAGGCGAGGGGGTGCGGCTGCATCTGGGAGGACGGATGCTGGAGGGCACGCATCTCTTCCTCGCCGCTGGCCGCCAGGCAAACACGGATGCGCTGGGGCTGGAAAGCATCGGCCTGCACCCCGGCGAGAAAGGCGTGCTGGACGTGGACGACCGCCTGCGGACGAAGGCAGACGGGGTGTTCGCGGCTGGCGACATCCGGGGCGGGCCGCAATTCACCCACACCGCCTATGACGATTTCCGCGTCCTCCAGTCGCTCTTCCTGGAAGACGGCGCGCGTACCACGCGGCGCATCGTGCCCTATGCCATCTTCACCGAGCCGGAGCTGGGGCGCGTGGGCCTGTCGGAGCAGGAGGCGCGCAAGGCCGGCCGTCCCTATCGCCTCGGGAAGAAGCCGATGACGGAGAGCGGCAAGGCTCGCGACATCGGCCGCACCGAGGGCTTCATCAAGGTCCTCGCGGACCCCGGGACGGGGGAGATCCTCGGCGCCGCCGCGCTCTGCGATTCGGGGGCGGAGGTGGTGCAGCTCTTCGTGGAGCTGATGAATGCCGGGGCGGGCCTCCGTACCATGCTGGACGGCGTGCATATCCACCCCACTCTGGGCGAGGCCGCGAAGAACGCCGCCGCCGCCCTGGATGGATAGGGCCGAAAAACCCTTCGTCTGCCCATGGACGAAGGCGGCGCGTCAGGCTAGTTACCCGCCAACGCCTCTCCGGCCGTTCTTCCTGGCCATGTCCCGTTCGTCTAGAGGCCTAGGACACCGCCCTTTCACGGCGGCGACACGGGTTCGAATCCCGTACGGGACGCCACCATCCCCCAATCCCCGCCGATGCCGACGCGCCAGCCGGAAGCCATCCGCCCTCGCACCCCTTTCCCGATCGCGCTAACCGGCCGTCACATAGTCCCGCAGGGCCTCCGCCTCGCCCACGGCCTGTTCGATCCGGGCCTTCACCAGATCCCCGATCGAGACGATGCCGCAGAGGGTCTCGCCCTCATAGACCGGCAGGTGCCGCACCCGGCGGTCGGTGATCATCTCCAGGGCCCGGGTGATCGGCGTGTCCGGCGTCACCGTATGCACCACGCGCGTCATCACATCGGCGGCCACCAGCCCATCGACCGAGCCCGCATCACTGGCCAGTGCCCGCACGATATCGCGCTCGGACAGGATGCCGAGCACGGGCCGCGCCGCGTCCTCCGCCTCCCGCACGAGCACGGCGCCAAGCCGGTGCTGCACGAGGACGCGCGCCACCTCCACCAGCGACTGCCCGGGCCGCACGCTGATCACGTCGGAGCCCTTGTTGCGCAGGATGGTCTTCACCGTCATCGTCGCCTCCAACATCTTCCGGCTCTCATCCGCCGGTTGAAGACATGGTGGCCGTGGGCGAGGCATTGGTGACAAGCGGAAACCCCCGCGCTCACGCCGCCGTGAAAGGGCGTGCCCTCCCACGCCCCGACAAACACGCTCCGACAAACCCCGCGCCGGGGCCGGGGTGGCGGCTTCCGCCGCGGGCGGATAAGCAATGGCCGCGCCCCTCCGGCCTTGGGCGATACGATCAAGGAACGCATGTCGGCAAAGCTCTGGTCCCTCGGAACCTTTCTCGTCGCGCTCGGGATCGCCGCCTATGCGGTGGGCTGGGACACCCTGCTCTGGGTGCCGCGCCGGGTCATGGATTCCCTGTTCTGGGTGCCCGGCGCGATCCTGGACACCGTGCGGACCTCGCCGGCCACGGCCATCGTCATCGGGCTGGGCATCGTGCTGATGGTGGCCGCGCGCCTGATCGGACGGCACCGCGGATAGGACCGGCCGGCGGCCGCCGGCCTCTTGCGGTGGCAACCCCGGGCCACGAACTGGGCTTCCTGCCCTGGATAGGGAATCCGCAACGGGGAGGGGAGCGGCACTTGACCGGATGGAAGACGGCGATCCTGGGGATCGCGATCGCAGGCTGCGCCATGACGGGCTGGGTGGCCGCCGCTGGTGCCGCCAGGCCGCAGCAGCCCGCCCCGCACCGCCACCATGCCACTCCCGGGACGCAACGCCACGCGCGTGTGGCGGAGGCGCGGCGGCACCACACGGCGCCCCATGAGGCAACACACCACGGGGCCCGGCATCAGGCCACGCGGGAACAGCGTGGCCGCGCCTCGGTCTATTCCCACCGCTTCGCCGGACGGCCCATGGCGGATGGCGGCCGCTTCGACCCGGGTTCCAACACGGTGGCCAGCCGGACCCTGCCGCTGGGCACGCAGGCTCGCGTGACGAACCTCCGCAACGGCCGTTCGGCCGTCGTCAGCGTGCGCGACCGGGGGCCGCATCACGGCGGCCGCATCCTCGATGTCAGCCCGGGCGTCGCGGCCCGGCTGGGGATGCCGGAAACGGGCACGGCGCCCGTGGCGGTCGTCGCGCTTTCCACCCCTGGCCTCGCGGGCCGCGCCGAAGCCGCGCCGGCGGGACGGACAGGCCGCTGACCGGAAAGCCGGGGCATCCGCCCCTGCTTTCCCTGACCGGGAGAAGGGCGCTCCGGCAGCGGGCCCAGACCGCCTGCCGACAGCACGTGGCCCGATAGCGGGGCGTCAGCGCGGAGAGGCCGGGGGCTTTCCCGGCGGCCTCCCCTGGACTCCCGCCCTGGCCTTGACCACCGAGGCCTCGAACTCCCAGGGCGTCATGTCCAGCACCAGGCGCCCTTCCGGCGCATCCCGCAACAGGCTGGCCGGCACGGAGAAGGGGGCCGTCCCGATCCCCAGGGCCGGGTTCGGCAGGATCTTCACCACGGTGGAGGGCGCGGCGCCCGTAACACCGTTCACCGTGCCGATCCGCGTTTCGTCCATGGCCCAGACCTCCTTGCCGCGCAGGTCGTCCGCCCCGCGCAGGTTGGGCGCGGCCGCAAGCGGCGTGGCCGTGAGCAGCGCCAGCATCAGCCACGGGGTCGTCCATGGGGTGCGGCGCCGGCGTGGCCGCGCGGGGCCAAGGGCGTGGGGAAGGGACGGGACCATGATGGGGGCCTTCTTGCATTCTCCGCTGGCCGATGCCAGAGCCGCGAAGGTCCGGCAGGGCCACTTCCATCCACAGAGAGGCTCGTCCGGCCGCCTCCGCCCGGGTGGGAACGGTCCTTCGGCCGGATCACGGGTGGGGAAGTCACGCGGCAGGGAGAATTCCGGGGATGAGGATGCAGGAAGGCTTCGTCGTGCTCTCCTCGGCGGTGGGCAGCGCCGCCAAGGCGGGCGAGATCGCCAGGGCCCTGGTCTCGGCGCGGCAGGCGGCCCTCGGCGGGGAACGCGACGCGGAAGTGTTGCGGCGGCTTATCCGCGACAGGGTGGGGCAAGAGCCGCGGCTGCAACTGGACTATGCCAGCATCGCCGATGCCGCGACGATGGAGGAACTGCGGACCATCACGCCGGAGGCCCTGGCCCTGGTGGCCGCGCGGCTCGGGCGGACGAGGCTGCTGGACAACATGCGCCTGATGGCGCCCGGCTGAGCCGCCCGCGGATGGACCCGCTGACACGCCTGCTGATCCAGATGGCGCAGTGGTGGCGCCATCCGCCTGGGCGCCGGAAGGCCCTGGTGATCCTGGCGGCGCTGGCCCTGTCCTTCCTGCTCGTGGGCATCGAGAGGTTCGTCGGCTGGCCCGGCTGGCTGCGCACCGAGCCGGTGCCGATCCGCCGCCTGCCCTGACCCTCCGGCCCACGAGGCGCCCGGCGGCAGGGTTGCGCGGACCGGACTGGACCGGAACATGGCCCTGCCGCAGCCTCGGTCCCGATGTTCACGTCGATACCAGGCAGGTTCCTGCGGGGGCTGCTGCGGCCCCTGCTTCTTCTGGCGTTGCTGGCTGCCTCTCCGCCGGTGGCAGGCGCCGCCATGGCGGGCGTTCCCTCCTGCTCCCTGGCGGCCGCTCCGGCCCCTTTGGCGATGGAACAGGACCGGCCGCCGCCGCAGCCCACCTGCTATGGCGGCCGTGCCGTGGTCCGGTTCGGCTGGACGCTGGTGGATTACGGCCTCGCCACGATGAAATACGTGATCGGCCTGTTCCTCGTGATCCTGGGCTTCCTCTTCCTGATGCTGGGCTATGCCCTCAGTGTCCTGGACTTCCTGCTCTGCTGGCGATGAGCCCGGCGCCCTCCGCCCGGCCGGCCCATCCGGTGGTCAGCCCTGGCAGCCGGGCGAGGGCTGAAGCAGCGGGGGGCTGCCATCGTCCCAGCATGACCTGATGCGCGGGATCAGGGGCGATCCGCTGGCGATCAGTCCGATGGTCGAGCTCTGGCCCGGATGCAGAGGTTCCGGCCTCTCGGGATGCAGGCGCAGGGCCTGGCCCTGAGTGGCCTGGCCATCATGGCGGGCGTTCCAGATCTCCAGGATCTGCCAGTCGGGGGTCAGGCAGAGCGTCCAGCGCAGCATCGGGGCCTGTCCGCCATTGGTGACGAGGATCTCCGCCTGGAAGCCCTGACTCCAGGTGCTGACGACGCGGAACTGGACATGGAGCGACAAGGCGGTGATCCCAGTCCGTGAGAGTACGTGCCAGGAATGTCTATATTAAGAGACTTGTGAGAAAAACGCATCCCAGGTTGCCGTGCAACGAAACCAGGAGCGAAACGTGACGAACTGCCACGCTTTGTTGCGGTGCAACCAGTGGACCGCTCACCCGGTTGATGGGATTCCGGCACATAGGGCAACTCGTGCGTGCGATGGCATCATCCATCGCGCGGCGCTGAACCACCTGGTCCATGCCGAAGCCGCCATGTCCAGCAGGGAGGAGGTGGATAGCCCGCGAAAGCGCTATCCGCCCGGACAGGACCCGGCCGGCAGCCGGGTGACGTGGTCAAGAATCGCCCCGGCGGTGCAGAGCCAGACCTCGGGGCGAGGCGCCAGCACATGCGACAGGGCGCGGCGCAACGCCGCCAGCCGGTAAGGCTGCCCGACGATATAGGGATGCAGTGCGATCCCCATCACCTGCGCCCTGCCGTCCCGCACCTGTCGAAGCCGCTCGTCGAAATCCGCCACGATCATCGCCGCGAACTGCTCCGCCCCGTCCTTTCGCGCCACGATGGCGGGAATGTCGTTGACCTCCTGCGGATAGGGAATGGCGAGGAGCGGGCCGGAACGGGTGCGGTGCCAGACGGGCTGGTCGTCGCTGCACCAGTTCAATGTGTAGCGATAGCCCGCCTCGGCCAGCAGGTCCGGCGTGGCCGCGCTTTCCGCGATCCAGGGCGAGAGCCAGCCCCGTGGCGCCCGGCCCTCGTGATGGGCCAGTATCGCGGTCGCCTCGGCGATCAGCGCCCGCTCGGCCTCCTCCGGCAGCACGCTCTGCCGCTCGCTGTTGGTCTTTCCATGCCCGGCGATCTCGTCGCCCCGCGCCCGGTGCGCCGCCATGAGCTGCGGCGCGTGGTCATACATGGCGCTGTTGGCCAGGACGGTGCAGGGCGCGTCCAGTTCGTCCAGCAGTTCCAGGAGCCTCCAGGCTCCCACCCGGTTGCCGTAGTCGCGCCAGGCGTGGTTCAGCACGTCCGGCTGCGGCCCGCCGGGCGCCAGCTCCGCGCCCAGGCCCTCGCCGAAGGCGAAATGCTCCAGGTTCACGCCGAGATAGACGGCGAGGTGCCCGTCATTCGGCCATGCCCAGCGCGGCCGTTCCGGCCAGGGGTGGTAGTCGTGGCGGCCATGCTGGCGCAGCATGCGAGACCCTCGCGAAACCAAGGAAGAACGGAGGAAAGGGTGCATGCGGATGCGGAGTGGTCTAGAGGGTGCCGCCATGTCGTCCTCAAAGGCGGATGACGCGGCGGCCCGGCGGCTCCTGTCCCGTGCCGCGCGCGAGGATCGTCCGCGCCTCCTCCGCTCCACCGGCCTCGGTCTCGCCGCCGCCATCTGCGGCATCGCCCAGGCCTGGTTCATCGCCACGCTGCTTGCCGCCCTGCTGGGCTTTCCAGACGCGGTCGCCGGGTCCGGCTGGACCGCCTTTGCCGCCGCCGCCGTGCTCCTGCTGCTGCAGACCGGGCTCGGCATGGCGCAGGAACGGGCCCAGCACGCCGCCGGAGCCGCCGCCCGTGCCCGGCTGCGGCAGCAGGCCCTGGCCCGCCTCCTGGAACTCGGCCCGGCGGATGAGCGCCCGGCCGGGGAGCGCGCCGCGCTGGTGGTGGACCGGGTCGAGGCGCTGGACGGCTACTTCGCCCGCTGGCTCCCCGCCGCCATGCTGGCCCTGCTGGTGCCGGCCGCCATCGCCCTGGCGGCGGCGCTGACCGACCCGGTGGGCGGGCTGATCCTGGCCGCCGGCGGGCTGCTCGTGCCCGTCTCCATGGCCCTGACCGGCATCGGCGCCGCGATCCAGAGTCGACGGCAGTTCGACGCCCTCCAGCGCCTTTCCGGGCGCTTCCTGGACCGTGTGCGGGGCCTGCCCACCCTGGTCCTGTTCAACCGCCAGGACGACGAGGCAAAGGCCCTGGGGCGCGCCGCCGACGAGCTGCGGCAGCGGACGATGCGGGTGCTGCGCGTGGCCTTCCTGGGCTCCGCGGGGCTGGAGCTGATCGCCGCGGCGGTGCTGGGCTGCCTCGCCTGGCGCCATGCCGCGCTGGTCACCGGCGGCCATCCCTCGCCGGTCTCGGCACTCTTCGTGCTGCTGCTGGTGCCTGCCTTCTTCGCGCCGCTGCGCGCCTTCTCCGCCGCCTATCACGAGCGTATGTCCGCCGCCGGCGCCGCCGCCGAGCTGGCGCCGCTGCTCGACGCGCCGGAGCGGGAAGGGCTGCTGCTGGAGGAGGTGCCGCCCTCCGTGGTGCTGACCTTCGAGAACGTTTCGCTGCGCTACGACCCGGCGCGCCCCGCCGCGCTGGACGGCGTCACCTTCCGCGTCATGCCGGGCGAGACGCTGGTGCTATCCGGACCCTCCGGCGCCGGGAAATCCTCCGTGCTGCGACTGCTGCTGGGCTTCCGCCGGCCGGATGCCGGGCGCATCGCCCTCAACGGGCGCGACGCGCTGGCCCTGCGGCCCGAGGAGCTGCGCCGCCTCTCCGCCTATGTCCCGCAGCGCCCGCACCTGTTCCGCGACACGATCCGCGAGAATATCCGCCTCGCCCGGCCCGAGGCCGATGACGCGGCGGTGGAGGCGGCGGCGCGCGAGGCGCGGGTGACGGACTTCACCGCCGGGCTGCCCCGGGGGCTCGACACGCTGGTGGGCGAGGGGGGGTGGGGCCTTTCCGGCGGGCAGGCACAGCGCGTCGCCCTGGCCCGCGCCTTCCTGCGCGACCGGCCCCTGGTCCTGCTGGACGAGCCGACAGCCCATCTCGACCCCGGCACCGAAGCGGAGGTCCTCGACGGGCTGCGCCGGCTCTGCGCCGGGCGGACGGCGGTGATCGCCAGCCATTCGCCGCTGCTGCGCCAGCGCTTCCCGGCCCGGGTCCTCACCCTGGAGGACGGGCGCGTCGCCGGCCATGCGCGCCGGGGCAGGGAGGCCGACCATGTGGCGTGACCTCGCCCGCATCCTCGGCCTCTGGCGGGCGCACCGGGCCGGGTTGGCACTCGGCGCGCTGGTCGCCTGCCTCGCCGCCCTGTCTGGCGTGGCGCTGCTGTCGCTGGCAGGGCATGGCGTGTCACAGGGCTTGCGACACGGCGCCATGGCCGCCGCCACGGGCGCGCTGCTCCTGTTGCGGCCGCTGATCCTGCTGCGCCCGGTGCTGCGCTGGATGGAGCGCATAACCACCCATGCCGCCACCTTCCGCGCCCTGGCCGATACGCGCGTCTGGTTCTTCCGCCGCCTGGCCGAGCGCCTGCCGGCCGGGATCGGGCTCCGCCGCGCCGGCGACCTGCTGGGGCGGCTGGTCTCCGATGTGGAGGCGCTGGACGGACTCTATCTGCGCGCCATGGCGCCGATGGCGGCGGCCACGGCCACGGTGCTGGCCATCGCCGCGCTGCTGGGCTGGGCCTCGCCGGGGCTGATGGCCGTGGTGGCGCTGCCGCTCGCCCTGGCCCTGTTGCTGCCGCCACTGCTCGCCCCCCTGGCGGCCCGCCGTTCCGCCGCCGTGGCCGAGGCGCGTGGCACCCTGCGCGCCCGCGCCGTGGAGCCGCTGCTGGGGCTGGAGGACGTGCTGTCCAACAATGGCGAAGCCCGGGCCGGGGCGCGTCTGGCCGAGGCTGGCCAGGCCCAGTCCCTGGCCGAGGGCCGAGCCTCGCGCATCGGCACGCTGGGCGGGGCTGCCGGGGCTCTGCTGGCCCAGGCCGCATTGCTCGGCGCCCTGGCCTGGGGGCTGGCCGGTGGCGCGGGAGCCGCGGCGCTGGCGGTGCCCGCGCTGTTCCTCGCCCTCGCCGCCGCCGAGAGCCTCGCCGCGCTGCCTCGCGCCGGGATCGCCCTGGCCGGCGCCGGCGCCGCCGCGCGCCGCCTGCTGGAGGCCGCCGACGCCCCGGTCCCGGCGCCCGACCCGGCTGCCCCGGCACCCCTGCCGCCCGGCCATGCCATCCGCATGCGCGACATCCGCTTCGCCTGGGAGGCGGAGCGGGAGCCGGTGCTGGACGGCTTCTCCCTGGAGATCCCGGAAGGGGCGCGGGTGGTGCTTCTCGGCCCTTCCGGTGCCGGCAAGTCCACCGTGGCGGCCCTGCTGCTCGGCCTCGCCCGGCCGCAATCCGGCAGCATCACCCTGGGAGGCGTGGAGATCGCGGGCCTTTCCGCCCACGACCTGCGCCGCCGCATCACCTGCCTGACCCAGGATGCACGGCTCTTCGACGACACGATCGCCGCCAACCTGCGCCTCGCCCGGCCGGAAGCGAGCGAGGCGGAGCTCTGGCAGGCGCTGGACCGCGCCCGGATCGGCGATCTGGTCCGCGCCCTGCCGGAAGGGCTGGAGACGCGCTGCGGCGAGGCCGGGGCGCGCTTCTCCGGCGGGCAGGCGCGGCGCCTCACCCTGGCACGGGCGCTGCTGTCCCCGGCGCCGGTGCTGATCCTGGACGAGCCCGCCGCCGGACTCGATGTCAGCGCGGAGAGGGCTTTCCTGGAAACGCTGGACGAGGCCACCGCCGGGCGCACGGTCCTGCTGATCACGCATCGCCTGACCGGGGCGGAACACCCGACGCGGGTGCTCCGCCTGGCCGGCGGGCGGGCCTTTCATGCGGCCGGCTGATCACAATGAATCGGGCGCGCCCGCAGGACGGATTCGAAACCGTCCTGGCCCGTTGACGGGGCGGAACGGGCATCGCATGGCACGGCCTGTCACATTGTCCCGGAGACGCGCGCCGATGCGCCGGTTTTTCCTGCTTGCCTCCCTTGCGGCCCTGCCCATGCTGGCGGCCTGCGCCAGCCCGAAGATGGGCGCGCCCCAGGCCCGCATCGTCTTCTTCCAGCGCGACGACGCGATGCTCGACGACGCGGCCAAGGGCCTGATCGCCGAGGCGGCCGACATCGCCAACCGCTATCCCGAGACCAGGGTCACCGTCCTGGGCTTCGCCAATCCCGAGCCGACTCCCGTGCCCGGCGGCAACCGGGAGCTGAGCCAGCTTCGCGCCCAGGCCGTGGCGGCGCAGCTTCGCGCGGACAAGGTGGACGGCTCGCGCATCACCGTCCTGCCACTCGGCGCCATCCCCTATGAAGCCACCCCCGTGGAGAGCCGCCGGGTGGAGATCAAGATCGGAAACTGATGCTCGGATTTCTTCGTGACCGCCTGATCGACCGAGGGACCGGGCCGGAGGCCGACGGCCCCCGCAAGGTCCTGAGTGAGGTCTTCGGTCACAAGGGATTCCGCGGCCGCCAGGAGGAGATCGTCCACCACATCGTGGCGGGCGGCTCCGGCCTGGTGCTGATGCCGACGGGCGGCGGCAAGAGCCTGTGCTACCAGGTCCCCGCCCTCTGCCGCCCCGGCCTGGGCGTGGTGGTCTCGCCCCTGATCGCGCTGATGGAGGACCAGGTCTCGGCTCTCCGCCAGGCGGGCGTGGCCGCCGCCGCCCTGCATTCCGAGCTGGAGGAAGGCGAGCGCGGCAACCTGTTCCGCGACCTGTCGCGCGGCGCGCTGAAGCTGCTCTACGTCTCGCCCGAGCGGCTGAACCTCGAATCGACGCTGGAGCGGCTGGGCCGCACCGAGCTGGCCCTCTTCGCCATCGACGAGGCGCATTGCGTCAGCCAGTGGGGGCATCACTTCCGCCCCGACTACCGCGGCCTCGACGTACTGGCCCGCCTCTTCCCCGAGGTGCCGCGCATCGCCCTCACCGCCACCGCCGATGCGCGCACGGTGGAGGATATCCGCGAGCGCCTGAGCCTGACGGAGGACCCGGTCTTCCGCGGCGGCTTCGACCGCCCCAACATCCGCATCGAGGCCGCACCGCGCGAAAGCGCCCGCCGGCAGATCCTGGCCTTCGCGCGGGAGGCCTCCGACGGGCGTGGCGCCGGTATCGTCTATTGCGCCACCCGCAAGGGCGCCGAGCAGACCGCCGGCTGGCTGCGCGAGAACGGCCATGACGCCATCTCCTTCCATGCGGGGATGGAGGCCGCCGACAAGCGCGCCGCGCATAAGCGCTTCGCCAGCGGCGATGCGGTGGTGATGGCGGCCACCGTCGCCTTCGGCATGGGCATCGACCGCCCCGACGTGCGCTGGGTCGCCCATGCCGCGCTGCCGGCCAGCCCGGAAAGCTGGTACCAGGAGATCGGGCGCGCCGGCCGCGATGGGCTGCCGGCCCGCGCCCTGTTGCTGCACGGGGCCGAGGACATCGTCTGGGCCCGCCACCGGCTGGAGGAAAGCCCGGCCTCGGACGAGCAGAAGCGCATCGAGCGCGAGCGCCTGAACCGCATGGTCGCCATCGCCGAGAGCGCCACCTGCCGCCGCCGCATCCTGCTGCGCTGCTTCGGCGAGGATCTGGAGCAGGACTGCGGCAATTGCGACGCCTGCCTGCGCCCGCCCAGCCTGCGCGACGGTACCGTGGCGGCGCAGAAGCTGCTTTCCGCCGTGGTCCGCACCGGCAGCCGCTTCGGCCTGGGCCATCTGGTGGACGTGCTGCGCGGCGAGAAGACCGAGAAGGTCCTCCAGTTCGGCCACGACCAGCTTCCCACCTTCGGCGTCGGCCGCGACGTCTCGCCGCAGAACTGGCGCAGCATCGCCCGCCAGCTCGTGGCCCGGGGCGCGCTGGACGTAGCGGTGGAGAACCACGGCGAATACCGCCCGACCGAGGCCGCCCGCCCCATCCTGAAAGGGCAGGAGAAGGTGATGCTGCGGGAGGAAGCCGTCCTGCCGCGCGTCTCCGCCCGGGGCGGCCCGCGACGGCGCGAGGCGCCCGCCTCGTCCGGCGATCCGGTCTTCGAGGCGCTGCGTGCCTGGCGGCGGGAGGAGGCCCAGCGCCAAGCACTGCCCGCCTACATGATCTTCAGCGACCGCACGCTGAGCGAGATCGCTGCGCAGAAGCCCACGGATCTCGACGAGCTGGCCACTGTCCCAGGCGTGGGGGCCAGCAAGCTGGAACGGTATGGCGAGGACGTGCTGGACGTGCTCGCGACCTGCGGGCGGGGGTGAGAGGGCTTCCGGCCCGGCGGGTTGGGCGGGAATGAATTGCGAAAGAAACTAAGAATGACTTGCATCGAATCGACGGGGATGCGATAGCGGCCGCGTCATCGCACGGACGCGACATCCGCATGTATGTTTGCCTCTGCAACGGGATCACCGACACCCAGGTCAAGGATGCCATCGCGTCCGGCGCCAGCCGCTGCTGCGAGATCTATTCCAAGTGCGGCTGCAAGGCGCAGTGCGGCACCTGTACGCGCATGATTCTGGCCATGATGCGGGACCAGCCGGAGCAGGTTCAGGCACGCGCCGCGCGCTGAAACTGTTTCTCAATCTCAAAGTCGTTGAAAAACAACGACTTGACGCTTGGTGGGCTTTCTGTCTTTTCGTCGCCTCAGACGAGACAGGAGACAGACCATGTCCGCTTACGGCGATCCCAAGGTCATCGAGCATCTGAACACCCAGCTCACCAACGAGCTGACGGCGATCAACCAGTACTTCCTGCACGCCCGCATGCTGAACCACTGGGGCGTGACCAAGCTCGGCCGGCACGAGTACAAGGAATCCATCGAGGAGATGCGGCATGCGGATGACCTCATCCACCGCATCCTGTTCCTCGATGGCCTGCCGAACGTGCAGCGCCTGAACCAGATCCTGATCGGTCAGACCGTGAAGGAGATCCTGGAATGCGACGAGAAGCTGGAAGCGAAGGCGATCAACGACCTGCGCGAAGGCATCGCCTATTGCGAAAGCGTGCGCGACTTCATCTCGCGTGACCTGCTGGTGAAGATCCTCGCCGACGAGGAGCACCACGCGGACTTCCTGCATGCGCAGTTCACGCTGCTCGGGAAGATCGGCGAGGAGCGCTATACGATGCTCAACAGCGACGCGGCGCCCGACCAGAGCCAGGACGGCGACCACTGAGGCCATTCGCCGACGGGACGATCCCGCTGGTTCCGATACGCATCACGGGCTCCCGCCACCTCGCGTGACGAGAAGCCGCCACAGGGCCGGGGGAACTTTCCTCCGGCCCTGCGTGTTTTCAGGCCCCGGCGGACGCGACCGGGGCAAGCTGGCCGCCGCCCAGGCGCAGCCCCCGGTCATGGAAGCGCGCCACGGCCGGGCGGTGGGCGATGGAGACGATGCCGGTCCCCGGCAGCTTCTCCCGCAGCCGGGCGTAGAGCAACTCCTCCGATTCCGGATCGAGATTGGCCGTCGCCTCGTCGAGGAAGAGCCAGTCGGGCTTCTGCAGGAAGGCGCGGGCCAAAGCGAGCCGCTGCTGCTCGCCGCCCGAAAGCCGGCGCTCCCAGGCCTCGCTTTCATCCAGTTGCGGGATGAAGCCCTCCAGCCCGGCACTGGCCATCGCCGCCAGCACTTCCTCCCCGGTGAAGTCGCCTTCCGCCATGGGATAGCAGACCGCGTGGCGCAACGTGCCGAGCGGGATATAGGGCCGCTGCGGCAGGAAGAGCACGCGTGCGCCGTCCGGGATCTCCACCCGGCCCCGGCCAAAGGGCCAGATGCCCGACAGCGCCCGGAACAGCGTGGACTTGCCGCTGCCCGAGGCGCCGGTGACCACCACCGCTTCGCCCGGCGCCAGGGACAGGTCGGCATCGCCCACCAGCACGCGGCCATCGGGGAGCTTCAGCTCGATATCCCGCGCCGTGAGATGTGTGCCGGCGGCGGCGACGAGCTTCGGCCCTTCGTCGGAACGCGCCTCCGACATGGCGATGGCCTGGCGGAAGCCGGCCAGACGCTGCACCGTCGCGCGCCAGTCGGCCAGCAGACCGTAGCTGTCCACGAACCAGGACATCGCGCCTTGCACCTGCCCGAAGACGGAGGAGGTCTGGGTCAGCGCCCCAAGAGGGATGCGGCCGGCGAAGAAGGCCGGGGCAGCGACGATAAAGGGGAAGATGACCGCAAGCTGCCCGAAGGCCGAGGTGAAGAAGGTCAGCCGCTTCGTCACCGTCATCAGCGCGCGCCAGTTCGCCACCACCGCGGCGAAGCGCCCGGCCAAGCTGCGCTCCTCGCCCGCCTCGCCGCGATGCAGGGCGATGCCCTCGGCATTCTCGCGCACGCGGATCAGCGAGTAGCGGAAATCCGCCTCCAGCCTCTGCTGCTGGAAGTTCACGGAGATCAGCCTGCGGCCGACCAGATGCGTCAGCCAGGTGCCGAGCGCCGAGTAGAGCAGGGCCACCCAGACGAGATAGCCGGGGATCGGCAGTTCCAGCACGTTCACCGGGTCGGACAGGTTCCAGAGCACGGCGATGAAGGAGATCAGCGTCACCACCGAATTCATCAGCCCGAGACCCAGCGACAGGTTCTGGCTGACGAAGCTGTTGATATCCTCGGAGATGCGCTGGTCCGGATTGTCCGTGCCCGTGTCGGTCAGCGCGATCCGGTAATAGGCACGGTCCCGCAGCCAGTCCCCGGTGATGCGTCCGGTCATCCAGCGCCGCCAGCGGATCTGCAGCAACTGCCGCAGATAGAGCTGGAACACCGCCACCAGGATGAACAGTGCCGCCACCACGCAGAAACCGGGGAGGTAGCCTTCATCCGGATCGTGGCGGCCTAGGAAGAGAAGCTGGGAGAAGGCCTCCCAGTTCTTGTCCTGCAGCGAGTTGTAGAAGGCGCGGTTCCAGAAGGTGAGGATCACGTTCATCCCCACCAAAGCGAGGTTCAGCAGGACCACCACCGCCAGGAGGCCCCGCGCGGACCAGCGCTCCTCGCTGAACCAGAAGGGGCGGGCCAGGGCCCAGGCGTCCCTGAGGGCACCGCGCGTGTCACGCATCGCGGGATCTCCAACGTATCAAAGAGGGAAAGGCCAAAGCGCGAAAGGCGGCGTCAGCGCGCGGCGATCCGCAGGCGGATGACACCGCGCACCTCGCCGGGTTCCACCGGCTTGCCCTTGCGCAGCACCTCGATCTCGCCCTGTCGGGCCAGTTCCATCGCCGTGTCGCGCACCGGCCGCATCAGGCCGCGCCAGGACTCGCCGCCCAGCTCGCGGGCGACCTCGCTGGGGCAGATGGACTTCTCCGCGCCGCGCTGGGTGGCGAGGCGCCGGATGCTTTCGGCGATCCGCTCCCGGTCGGGCGGCGCGGCTCTGGCCGGAGTCTCGGAGGCCTGCGGGTCAGAGGTCAGGGGATCAGCCATCTTGCCTCCACGCCATGGCCCAGGAAACGGAAGCGGGCCCGGCGGTGTCGTTCGGGGTCGAGGTGAAGCCACTCCATCTGCCGCAGCCTGACAGTGATCGCGCAGAAATTCGCGCGGGCCTGCGGCGTGACGACGGGTGGCGGGGGAGGGGCGGGAACAGCGCTTCCGGGCGGGTCGAGGGTCGCGTAGCTGCGGCGTTCGCCATCGGGCATCGCGGTCCAGGCATGGTCGGCCAGGGCGTCGTCGCGATGCAGCCGCGCCTCGCCCTCCAGCCGGATCTGCCATTGCCGCGCGCCATCCCAGCCAAGCAGGGAGACGCGAGGATCGGCCGCGATCTCGCCCACCTTGCCGGAGCGGGCATCGCAATGCAGCCGCAGGGTCAGGCTCCCGGGGTCGAAGCCACGCAGGACCACCATGCGCTGGCGCGGTCCGGCCGCTGTGCCGGTGGCCAGGACGAGCAACCGCCATCCGCTGTCCCGGTCGCCGGGAGCCGCCCGCAGGAGGTCGAGGATCTCCGGCAGGATCCACCCCGCATCCGGCGCCGCCGCGCCGGTGGTCACGCCTTGGTCCTCAGGGGTTCGATCCCGTGCCGGCATGGAGGCAGGTCTCGCCCGGCGTCGTGGCGGTGCTGCCTCGTTGGTCCCAACGACCCATCGCCGGCGCACCCGGCGCTGCGATGTTCGCGGGCGCGACTGTAACAGCTTCCCCGGCACGGCACAGCGGGCCGGCTTGTGGCGATGCGTAACGCACCGGGACCGGGAAACGGGGCGGAAAAGAAGAAGGGCCGGTCCTCGCGGACCGGCCCCCTTTCCTGAAGCGACGTATGGAACGTCTGCGCGATCAGCGCAGGACGATCTCCACGCGGCGGTTCTGCGGCTCGCGCACGCCATCGGCGGTCGGCACCAGCGGACGGCTCTCGCCGAAGGCCTCGACCGTGATCTCCGAGCGCTGGATGCCCTGGCGCACCAGCTCGGCGGCCACGGCGTCGGCGCGGCGGCGCGACAGACCCATGTTGTACTGCGGCGTACCGGAGCGGTCGGCGTGGCCGGCCACCTCGATGCGGGTCGAGCCCGTGCTACGCGCGTTCTGCGCCGCCTCGGTGATGATCTGCCGGGCGCGGTCCGTCAGGTTGTAACGGTCCCAGTCGAAGAACACGAGGTAGGTGCGGGCCACGGCCTGCGGAGCCTGCGGCACGACCGGCGGAGCGGCCACGGGCGCCGGCGGGGTCCAGAGCGCGTAGCGCAGGCCCAGCATGGCGGAGTGGTTGTTCGCGCCGTCGATCTCGAACTTGCCGCGCGTCGGGATCTGGCCCGAGGCGGTGCGGACGATGCCGTCATACTTGGTCTGCAGCGTGCCGAGGTAGCGGTACTCGGCCGTCAGGGACAGGCCAGGCACGGCCGGGATCGGGAAGGCCAGACCGGCGATGCCCTGGTAGCCGAAGGCACCGGCGGTGTCGTCGATGGTCAGGTTGTCGCCCGGACGGCCGACGCTGTTCACCCGCGTGCCGCCGACATTGTCCAGATCCGTCCAGATCCAGCCCACGCCGCCGCCGACATAGGGCACGACCGGAATCGGCATGTTCGGGAACCAGGCCGGCAGCTGGAAGTCGTAGTAGCCGTTCACCATCACGCCGTACTGGCGCATACGGCCGGTGCCGCTGAAGAAGTTGCCGCTGGTGGAGCCAACGCCGCGGCTGGACCAGCCACCGACCTTGCTGGTGGGATTGTCGCGGAAGTTACCCTCGACTTCGGCGCGCAGGCCGTTGCCGAAGCCCCAGCCGACGGCGACCTGGCCGCCCCAGCCTTCGCTGAACTTGAACGAGCCCTGGCGGTTGCCCACCGTGGCGTCGAAGAAGCCGTTGGCGCCGCCGTCGGAGGTGACGTTGCGCTTGTTGGCATGGTTCCAGCCGGCGCCGCCGGACAGGTACAGGCCGGTGACCGGCGTCGCGACCGGAGTGGCCAGCCAGCTCGGGGGCGTCCACCAGGCGGACTGCGCCATCGCGACACCGGGGGCCATGAAGAGGGTCGTCGCGAGCAACGCGTGACGGAGTTTCATTGAATAGTGTCCTTCATCGGGGGGACGAACGACGCTCAAAATGCACGCCGGCGCGGCGAAGCATATTCACCAGCATGAGAGGCAGGGTTGCCGAAAGGGCGTCCTGTGTCGCTGTGGCTGAACTGCCACAGCATCGGCGCGGAAACCGGCACGAACCGGGATTTCACGGAAGCGAAAACAGGCTGCACATGCATTCTGCGCCATGTTCCGTTCACGAAGCCAGGGGCAATCTCAGGGGCAACCCACGGTCGCGGCGAAAATCGCCGGATCGCGAATCGCCCCCAAGGGCGTTCGCCGGAAAAAGGCGCCTCGGATCAACCGGCCTTCGGCGCCAGGGCCGTGCCGGTCCGGTCCAGGGCGATCTCGGCACCAAACCAGCTCACGCCTTCGGCGACCAGATCCATGCTCCATCCCTGGGCGTCCTGCAGCGGCAGCTCGAAGACGATCTGCACCGTCTCGCCGGGCATGATCTCCTGCGCGCTGAGCCGGACGCGGCGGAAGTCGCGCTCCAGCGTGCCGTCCGCCAGGCGCCGCATCACGCCGAGGTTGACGCCGCCCGCACCGGTCCCGCCCGGACGCCAGCGATAGCCGCCGAGATTGCGGATCGCCACGGTGAGCGAGAGCTTCTGCTTGGTGGCCGTGCCCGACAGGACCGCGATCTCGGCGATCGGCGCCTTGCGCTTCGTCAGCGGCGGAATCTCGCGGCTGTCCGGTGCTTCGCCGGTGCGGCTGAGGACGATGCAGCAGTCGTGGCGGAGCCAGGCATCCAGCTCCGCGAGGCCCTGCGTCATCATGGCCGGGGAGGGAGCCGCATCGGGCGCATCGCGGCGGGAGACACGTTCCAGCTCGGCGGCATAGGCCGTGGCACCCATCATGACGGGATGCCGCGCCGCCAGGGCGAACTCGCAGCGCGCGAAGCCCGCCGCCGCGGCAGCAGCCTGGATGCCCGACGGGTCCGTTTCCGGCTCGGCGATTCCGGTCGCCCGCATCCTGGCCTGCACCGCGGGGGAGCGCGACTGACCGGGCGCTGCGGTCACGATCACCGCGCGCCCGCCCTCGGCCAACACGCGCTGCATCTCCGGCAGCAGCCCCGCCAGATCCCCGAGTCGGTGCAGGCTGTGGAAGGCGATGATCCGGTCCACCGAGGCATCGGGGAGGGGGATGCGTCCCTTCTCCAGCACGCCCGTCTTCAGCCGCGCCGCGAGCTGGGGCAGGTGGACCGAGACGAAGGCCTTCGCCTTGCCGATCGCCGTGGCGGAGGGATCGACGGCCTGGACCTCCAGCCCCTGCTGCGCCAGCAGCCGCGCCAGCCAGCCATGGCCACAGCCGAGATCCAGCACGCGATGGCCGGGCTCGGCCTGCAGAAGGTGCAAGGCCACCCCGAGCTGCGGCAGCACCTCCCGCGCCGTCGCGGGATCGGAAAAGGGCATGTGGAAGCGCGGGTCGCTGACCGGTATGCCTTCGTGCTGGCTGTCCAGCCGCGCCAGCCGCTCCGCCTCCGCGGTCGCGTCCAGGAGACGGTGCGTGTCGATCAGGCCATCCTTTCCGAGGAAGGCCTCCGCGTTTTCGGGCTGCCAAGCCGCCATTCGCAGGATGCTCCAGACAATTTCCCGCGATGGTGGTTGGTTCCGCCGCATTTCGCAACCACTGGTTCGTGACCGCCAGTCGCTTCCGGCGCCTCCGTGATCGGGAAGGAACGGCCCGGACGCAGGCGGGAACCGGACCGACCCTCTTGCATGGTGCTGGCGGATGCCGGGCGCCAGCGGTTCCGCCCGGAATTCCTGGTCATCACGCCGGATCACTGATCGTTCGCGGAAAGATCCACCTGCACCGGGGTGCCCTCCGGACCACGGACTCGCAGGGATGCTGCTCTGCACCATGATTTCGCTCGCCCCGGTCACGCAGGTGCGATAAGTGACGAATGTCGCTGAGGCGCGCCGGACCCGGCGGCACGGGGATGTCACGGGATGCCATGGCAGGAGCCGTGCCGAACTCTCGCGGAGGTTGCGTAACCGGCGCGGTGGGAGCATTGGTGGTCCGGTCGCGAAGGTCGCTCAGCGGGACAGAAGGAGTGATCTGAAATCGTCACGCTTCGTCCTTTTTTCGGCCTTCGTGCCCGGCCAGAAGAAGCCGGTCGCGTCCTGCCGCCCGGTTGCCCCGGTGCCGGCCACGACGTCGTGCCAAAGGCGGAGGATCATCCGGCGTGAGTGCCCGCATCCTGGTGGTGGATGACATCGCAACGAACATCCATCTGCTGGAAGCCCGCCTCCGGGCCGAATACTACGAGGTCGCCTCCGCCAGCTCCGGCCCGGCGGCCATCCGCCTCGCCGAGGAATGGCTGCCCGACATCATCCTGCTGGACGTGATGATGCCGGGGATGGACGGCTACGAGGTCTGCCGCCGCCTGAAGGCGCAGAAGCAGACCGGGCACATCCCCGTCGTCATGATCACCGCCCTGACGGACCAGAGCGAGCGCATCCGCGGCCTGGAAGCCGGCGCCGACGACTTCCTGTCCAAGCCGGTGGACCACGCCACGCTCTTCGCGCGGCTGCGCGCCCTGTTGCGCACCAAGCAGGTCCTGGACGCCTTCCACATCCGCTCGGAGAGCACGGGCGACCTCGGCATGAGCGGCGGGCTGCGCGCCCTGAGCAGCATGATCGGCACGCGCGCCCTCATCGTCACCGAGGACCGCGAGGAGTCGCGCTTCCTGGAAGAGGCGCTGGCCGAGGACGGCGTGGTCTGCTTCGTGGCCACCGACCATGGAGCGGCCTGGAACGCGCTGATGTCGGGCGAGTTCGAGCTGGCCGTTCTGAGCCTGTCCTTCGACGCAGGCGACGGGTTGCGCTTCGCCTCCCGCCTCCGGGCGCAGTCCGGCACGCGCGACCTGCCGGTGCTGCTGGTCGCCGACCCGGCGCAGCGGCAACTCGTGCTCCGGGGCTTCGACCTCGGCGCCAACGACCATGTGCTGCGGCCGGTGGACCGCAACGAGCTACGCGCCCGCGCCCGCAACCAGATTCGGCGCAAGCTCTACCAGGACCGGCTGCGCGAGGATCTCCAGCGCACGCTGGAGGCGGCGGTCACGGACAGCCTGACCGGCCTGCGCAACCGGCTCTACGCCTCCCGGCACCTGGAGGCGATGCTGCGTTCCGGCGGCGCCTCGGTGCTGCTGCTGGACGTGGACCACTTCAAGCGCGTGAACGACACCTTCGGCCATGCCGGCGGCGACGTGGTGCTGCGGGAGGTCGCCCAGCGGCTGCGCAGCAACCTCCGTTCCTCCGATATCGTCGCCCGCTATGGCGGCGAGGAGTTCCTGGTCATCATGGCCAGCCGCTCCCAGGCCGATGTGGCGAACGTGGCGGAGCGCCTGCGGCTGGCGGTGGGCGAGGAGCCGGTCTGGCTGCCTTCCGGCCCGGTCCGGGTGACCATCAGCATCGGCGGCGCCAGCGGCGGTGACGGCACCCCGCTGGACGATCTCCTGGCCCAGGCGGACAGCGCCCTCTACCGCGCCAAGGCCGCCGGCCGGAACCGGCTGGAGATCGCGCGCAGCGGGACCGGCGCGGCGGCCTGAGCCGCCCGCCCGGCGGGGCCGCACAGTCTCGGAAGCAAGGGAAGACCAACGCGAAAAGCCCGGCCGGGACCCCGGTCGGGCTCTCTGTCGTGGCGCATTCCCCGTCAGCGGGGAAGGGTGGCGCCCCGGCTCGTGCCGGGACGCGCCGCGATTACTTGATCTTGGCTTCGCGGAAGACGACGTGCTTGCGCGCCACCGGGTCGTACTTCTTCAGCTCCAGCTTGCCCTGGGCGTTCCGGGTGTTCTTCTTCGTCACGTAGAAGTAGCCGGTCTCGGCGGTGCTGAGGAGCTTGATCTGGATCGTGTTGGACTTGGCCATGGTCTGATTCCGTAAACAGGCCTGCGCACTGAGCCCCGGCCGTTGAACGGCGCAACCTAGTCACCGCGCCCGCCGCGTCAAGCTTTCTCTCGCGGAAACAACCCTCAGCGGCCGGATGGCACCCATGCCGGCCTTCGTGCCCGTCCGGGCTTCCCTTGCCGCACCGTCACTTCGCCGTGGCGGTGCGATAGGCCTCCGGATTCGACAGCAGCGTGACCGCCGCCTGGAGGTCGCCGTCCCGGCCCTCGGCGGGGGGGCAGGCGCCACGGAGGGCTGTGATCTCGCTCGGCAGCACCGGTACGCGCGCCTGCCGCTGGCGCCGCAGCACGGCGCCCATCGGGGCATCGCCCTGGGCCAGGCGCTCCAGGCCCCGGGTGGCGCCGTCCGCGCCCAGGCTGGTGCAGAGGGAAGGCAGCACGCCCAGCGACTGCAAGGGCCAGCCATCCGGCGCCAGGATGCGGGACCAGGAAAGCGAGAGCTCCCCCTCGTTGGGCAGGGGCACCAGGATCTGGATCAGCCCCTTGCCCATCGTGGCGCTGCCCACCACCGCCGCCCGGCCGTTGTCGGACAGGGCCGCGGTCACGATCTCGGCCGAGGAAGCGGTGCGGCCATCGACCAGGATGGCGATCGGCCGCCCCTGCGTCAGGTCCATCCCCGCCGCGTGCCAGACGCGGCGCGCATCCGGGTGCCGGCCGTCGGTGCGGGCGACGATGCCGGCGGACAGGATGTTGTCCACCACCCGGATCGCCTCCCGCAGGAAGCCACCCCGGTTGCCGCGCAGGTCCAGCACCAGGCTGCGCGGTGCCGGGGAGACGGGGTGGTCGAAGGCCATCAGCAGCGCCTCGCCCAACTGGTCCGCCGTGTCGGAGGAAAAGGCGGTGATCCGCAGCACCAGCACGTCGCCCTGCCGCGCACTGCGGACGGTCTGCGGCGGCACGACCTCCCGCCGCAGGACGATGTTGCGATGGCCGCGGCCGCGCTGGATGCGCAGGCGGGCACGCGAGCCCAGCGGCCCTTCCAGCAGCGCCGCCAGCCGGTCCGGCGCCTGCCGGGCCATGGAGATGCCGTTCAGGCTGAGCAGCACGTCGCCCTGCTGCAATCCGGCCGCCTCGGCGGGGCTGTCGGGCATCACCGCGAGCACCGTGGCGCCGCGCGGGCCACCCTCGACCTGCAGTCCCAGCCCCGCCGTGCCCATGCGGCGGTCGCGGTCGCTGTCGGCGGTGGCGGGCGAGACATAGCGGCTGTAGGGGTCCAGGTGGTTGAACACCTCGTCGAAGCTGGCCTGCAGCAGCGCATCCGCGCCCGCCCGCCGCAGGGTGGGAGAGACCCCCCAGGCCGCGCCATAGAGCCAGGACAGGGCGGTGGCGGCCTCCGCCAGCGTGCCCGGCGTGGCACGCTGCGCCAGGCTCCGCCCCAGCAGCGAGACGCGCAGCACGCCGTCGCGCGACTCCACGTCGAAGCCCGGCTCCAGGGCGGTCAGCCCGCGCAACGCCCAGAGCGCGAGATCGGGCGGCGTCACGGGGTCGAGATGCCGCTCGGCGATCGCCTCGAAACCCGCCTGGAGCGTCGTCTCGATCACCGGGGCCGGGAATGCCTGCGCGCGTGCCGGCCCGGCCCCCAGGAGCAGGGCCGGAACAAGGAGGATCAGCGCCGCCGCGACGAAGCGCCGGAACGGGCCTTGCCAGAGGCAGAGTGCCTTGCGCCCGCCTTGCGACCCGCGCGCGGGTCGCCCTGCAGGAGATCGAATGTCAGGCTGCCGGTCAGGGGCATGGCCTCGGCCAGGCGAACCTCGACCGGCTGTCCCAACGAGAAGGCGAGGCCCGTATGACGGCCCACCAAGCGCTGCGCGCCTTCCTCGTGTTCCCATCGGTCATCCGGCAAGACGCGAATCGGAACGATTCCGCTCGCGCCATTGGTGTCCAGCGTGACGAAGAGACCGAAGCGTGTCACCCCGGAAACCCGTGCGGGGAAAGTAGCACCGACATGGTCCGCCATATAGGCGGCGAGATAGCGGTCCACCGCGTCGCGCTCCGCCTGGGCGGCGCGCCGCTCGGTTCGCGTGATGTCTTCACCGATCGCGGTAAGGCCCTGGGCTTCCTCGCTTGTCAGCCCGTCCGGCCCCAGGCGCAACCCGGCGATCAGGGCGCGATGGACCAGAAGGTCCGCATAACGGCGGATCGGACTCGTGAAATGCGCATAGCGGGCCAGGGCAAGACCGAAATGGCCGATGTTGTCCGGCGCGTACTCGGCCTGGGACTGGGCGCGCAGCACCGTCTCATGCACGAGCCGCTCCTCTGGCCGATCCTTCACCCGTTCCAGAAGTTGCGCGAAGTCGCGCGGACGCAACTCGTTGCCGGGCGGCAGGGACAGGCCGAACGTGTCCAGGAACTGCCGCAACCCCTCCAGCTTCGCATCCGAAGGGCGGTCATGGACCCGGTACATGCAGGGCTGGTGCAACCGTTCCAGCTCCTCCGCCGCGCAGACATTGGCGGCGACCATGAACTCCTCGATCAGCCGGTGGCTGTCGAGGCGGGCCCGGGGCCGCACCGCCAGCACCTTGCCCTCGGGGCTCAGCTCCACCTTCCGCTCCGGCAGGTCGAGGTCCAGCGTACCCCGCTTCTCCCGTGCCCCCAGCAGGGCGCGATAGGCGCCATAGAGCCCGTCCAACCGCGCCTCGCCGGCCTCATGCGCCAACTGCACCGCCTCATAGGTCAGCCGGGCGGTGGAGCGCATGATGCCGCGCCCGAAGCGGTGCGACTGTTTCCGTCCTCCCGCGTCGAAGCGCATCCGCACGAAGAGGCAGCCGCGATCCTCGTCCGGGCGCAGGGAGCACCAGCCGTTGCTGAGCGCCTCCGGCAGCATCGGCACGACCCGGTCGGGGAAATAGACGCTGTTGCCGCGCCGACGCGCCTCCCGGTCCAGCGCCGAGCCAGGGCGGACGTAATGCGCGACATCGGCGATGGCGACCGTCACCTGCCAGCCCTCGCCGTCGGGTTCGGCATGGACGGCATCGTCGAAGTCCCGCGCATCCTCCCCATCGATGGTGACGAGCGGCAGGTCGCGCAGATCCTCGCGCCCCTCCGGCCCGACGCCGCGGGCGCGTTCCGCCTGACGCAGCGCCTCGCCGTCGAAGGCATCGGGGATGCCATGCGCATGGATGCAGACCAGCGAGACCGAGCGGGGCTCGCCCATCTTCCCCAGCCGCTCCAGCACGCGCACGGGCCGCAGGCCGAGCCCATGGCCGGGCAGCGGCTCCGCCAGAACGAGGTCGCCATCCTCGGCGCCGCCTTCCTCGCCGGCCGGCACACGCCAGTCGGCCCGGATGCGGCGGTCCACGGGGCGGACGAGGCCCTTCTCGAACATCCCCAGCACACGCGAGGAACCCTGCTCCGCCAGGCGGCGGATCGTGCGGCCCTCGTATTTCTCGCGCCCCGCCGGTTTCAGCCGCGCCAGCACCCGGTCTCCCGGCGCCAGGGCCGGTTGCCCCTTCGGTTCGGGACGCATGTAGATCAGCGGCGGACGCCCGCCTTCCCAGTTCACCGGGCGGGCGAGGGGATCGCCGTCCGGGTCGGTGCCGAAGACCTGGACGATCGCGGTTTCCGGCAGGTTGGCGGCATGGCGGAAGGAACGCCGCCCGGAAGGCGCGGCGCTGCCCTCGGCCTTCAGTTCCTTCAACAAGGCGCGCAGGGCCGGGCGATGTTCCACGCCCAGGCCGAAATGCCGCACGATCTGGCTCTTGCCCACCGTGCCGCCGGCCGCGCGCAGGAAGGCCCGCAGCTCCTCCCGTGTCGGCAGGTTGGCCGGCGCCTCCGGCTGGGCGGTGGCGCGGCGGCGAGCGCTGGCCTGAGGACCGGCGCCACGGCGAACCTTCACTCGCAGGCCCTGCCGGCCGGGACCAACCGCGATGCGGCGTGCCATCGCGGCGGTGCCCCCGCTCAGGCCTTGGCGGTCTTGCGCGCCGCCGGCTTGGTGGCCGGCTTGCCAGCGGCGGGCTTGGCCGTTGCCTTGGAGGGCGCCTTGGGGGCCGCCTTGCGCGGCGCGGCCTTCTTCGCGGCGGGTTTCTTCTCCTCCCCGGCTTCGGCGGCGGGCTTCGCCGCCGCCTTCTTCGCCGTTGCCTTGGCCTTGCCCTTTGCTCCCGCCTTCCCCTTGGGCGCGAGCTGCTTGCCCTTCTCGGCCAGCAGCGCCACCGCCTGCTCCAGGGTGAAATCCTCCACCTGGACATTGCGCGGCAGGCTGGCCACGGTCTGGCCATGCTGGGCATAGGGGCCGAAGCGCCCGCGCCGGATCTCCACCGGCGCGTTATCCTTCGGATGCTCGCCCAGCACCACGGAACGCGGCTTGGCCTCGGCCAGCAGCGCCACGGCGCGGTTCAGCCCGATGGTCAGCACGTCGTCATCCTTGTCGAGCGACTTGGAGAGCGTGCCCATGGTCAGATAGGGACCGAAGCGGCCGAGATGCGCGGTGATCTCCTCGCCCGTCTCGGGATGCACCCCGACGATGCGCGGCATGGAGAGCAGGGCGAGGGCGCGTTCCAGCGTCACGCCTTCCGGCTCCATGCCCCGGGTCAGGCTGGCACGGCGCGGCTTGGTCGGCTTGCCCTTGGCATCCACCCCCGGCTCGCCGAGCTGGACATAGATGCCATAGGGCCCGCGCCGCATGGTGACCGGCACGCCCTCCGGGCTCGCGCCCAGCTCGCGCACCCCGTCCGCGAAGCCCGCCGCCTCGTCGCCCTCGGCGCCCGGGGCGATCAGCGGGCGGGTGTAGCGGCATTCCGGGTAGTTCGAGCAACCGATGAAGGCGCCCGTCTTTCCCAGCCGCAGGCCGAGCCGCCCGGTATGGCAGTTCGGGCATTCGCGCGGGTCCTTGCCGTCATCGGCCGGCGGGAAGAAGTGCGGCCCCAGATCCTCGTCCAGCGCGTCGATCACGTCGCTGATCTTGAGGTCCTTGGTCGCGGCCACGGCCTTGGAGAAGGCATCCCAGAACTCGGCCATGACCTCCCGCCAGTCGGCGCGCCCGCCGCTGATGTCGTCGAGCTTCTCCTCCAGCGCGGCGGTGAAGTTGCTGTCCACGTAGCGCTCGAAGAAGGCGACCAGGAAGGCGGTGACCAGCCGTCCGCGATCCTCCGGCTGGAAACGCCGCTTCTCCAGCTTCACATAGCTGCGGTCCTGCAGCGTCTGCAGGATCGAGGCATAGGTGGAGGGGCGGCCGATGCCGAGCTCCTCCATCTTCTTCACCAGCGAGGCCTCGGAATAGCGCGGCGGCGGCTGGGTGAAATGCTGCTCCGGCGCCACCTCGCCGCGCTTCAGCGGGTCCTTCTCCGCCACCGGCGGCAGGACGCGCCCGTCCTCCTCGCCGAGCGCGGCGGGGGCATCGTCCACATCCTCCCGGTACAGCTTCAGGAAGCCGTCGAAGGCGATCACCGAGCCGGTGGCGCGCAGCTTCGTCCGGCCCGTTCCCTCGGCGATCTCCACCGTGGTCTGGTCCAGCTCCGCCGAGGCCATCTGGCTGGCCACGGCACGCTTCCAGACCAGGTCGTAGAGGCGCCGCTGCTCCGGATTCAGGTAGCGCGCCACCTGCATCGGGGTGCGCGCGACATCGGTGGGGCGGATCGCCTCGTGCGCCTCCTGGGCGTTCTTGGCGCGGGAGGAATACTCGCGGGCCTGCGGCGGGAGGTAGTTCTGGCCGAACTCCTCGCCGACATGGCCGCGGATGGCCTGGATCGCCTCGGCCGACATCTGCACGCCGTCGGTCCGCATATAGGTGATCAGGCCGACCGTCTCGCCGCCGATCTCCACGCCCTCATAGAGCTGCTGCGCCAGGCGCATCGTCGCCTGGGCGCCGAAGCCGAGCTTGCGCGAGGCCTCCTGCTGCAGGGTCGAGGTGGTGAAGGGCGCCTGCGGGTTGCGGCGGACCCGCTTCTTCTCGACCGAGGCGACGCTGAACTCGCCCGCCTCGATGGCGGCGACGGCGCGCTTCGCGGCGGCCTCGTCGGGCAGGTCGAACTGCTCCAGCCGCTTGCCGTCGAGATGCGTCAGCCGCGCGGTGAAATGCGCCCCGATCGGCGTGGCGAAGCGGGTCTCCACCGTCCAGTACTCGCGCGGCCGGAAGACCTCGATCTCCGCCTCGCGCTCGCAGATCAGGCGCAGCGCGACCGACTGCACCCGCCCGGCCGAACGGCTGCCCGGCAGCTTGCGCCACAGCACGGGGGAGAGCGTGAAGCCCACGAGGTAGTCGAGCGCCCGCCGGGCCAGATAGGCCTCGATCAGCGGCGTATCCAGGTCGCGCGGATGCTCGATGGCGTACTGGATGGCGCGCTTGGTGATCTCGTTGAAGGTGATGCGGTGGACCTCAAGGCCCTTCAGCAGCCGCTTCTGCTCCAGCATCTCCCGCACATGCCAGGAGATGGCCTCGCCCTCGCGATCCGGGTCGGTGGCGAGGAAGAGCCGCTTGGCCCCCTTCAGCGCCGAGGCGATCTCGCGGAGCTGCCGCTCCCCGCGCTCCTCGGACTCCCAGTCCATGGCGAAGCCTTCCTCGGGCCGCACCGAACCGTCCTTTGCGGGCAGGTCGCGCACATGGCCGAAGGAGGCGATGACCTTGTAGCCGCCACCCAGATACTTGTTGATGGTCTTGGCCTTGGCGGGGGATTCTACGACGACGACGTCGGTCATTTTCGCTCTGAGGTGTCCTCCCGGCCCGCAACGGCAGACCGGACAATACGGTTTCCAGGCAGCACCTCGATCCGCCCCGAGATCTCGAGATCGGCGACCAGGCCCTGAAGATCGGAATGGGAGAGGTGGCAGCGGCGCAGGATTTCGTCAACCGCCACGGGAGAATAGCCAATCAGGTCAAGAAGATAGTCTGTGTCCGAGGCGTCCTGCGATGGTTCTGGCGGCGAATCCAACGCCTCCGGGCCGGGTCCGGGCCGCGCTTTCCGGCCCGCTTCCGGCCGCAGCAGGGAAACCGGCCGCGGGGCTTCCGGCAGGTGCGCCAGCACGTCCCCGGCATGCTCGCAGAGGGTCGCGCCCTGCCGCAGAAGGTCGTTGGAGCCACGGCAGCGCGGGTCGAGCGGGCTGCCCGGCACGGCGAAGACCTCACGCCCGGCCTCGATGGCATGCTGGGCGGTGAGCAGGGTGCCGGAGCCCATCGCGGCCTCCACCACGACCACGCCCAGGCTGAGCCCGGCGACGATCCGGTTGCGGCGCGGGAAATGCCGGGCGGAGGGCTGCGTCCCCAGCGGATACTCCGCCACCAGCGCCCCGCCCTCCGCCGCGATCCGCTCCTGCAACCGCGCGTTCTCGGGCGGGTAGGCAATGTCCAGCCCGCCGGGCAGGACCGCCACGGTGCGCCCCTTCCGCAAGGCACCCTCATGCGCCGCCGTGTCCACTCCGCGCGCCAGGCCGGAGGTGACGGCGATCCCGTCGCCCGCCAGCGCGGCCGCGATCTCCTCGGCGATACGGCGCCCGGGGGCGGAGGCGTTCCGCGCGCCGACGATGGCCACCTGCCGCAGCGCCAGGACGGCCGGGTCGCCCAGCACGGCCAGCACCGCCGGGGGATCGCCGATCAGGGACAGGAGCTCCGGATAGCCTTCCTCCTGCCAGAACAGGAAGCGGCCTCCCGCCTCCCGCACCGTGTCGTATTCCCGTTGGACCGTGCCGGGGGCCGGTGGCTCGAAACGCCCGCCGTCCCGGCGCGCCGGCCAGCGGGGCAGGGCCTCCAGCGCGGCGAGGCCGCTGCCGAAGCGTTCCAGCAACTGGCGGAAGCGGACCGTGCCGATACCGTCGGTGCGGGCCAGCCGGAGCCGGGCCAGGGCTTCCGCCTCGTTCAAGCGCCCGGCTTCTCCTTGCCCTGCCCGATGCGCGGCTCCGTGCCGGCCAGCAGGCGGCCGATATTCGCGTGGTGCCGCACATAGACGTAGAGCACGATCAGCGTCACGGCGATGGCGACGGCGGGCACCTCCAGCGCCCAGGCGGCCAGCAGCGCGATGGCCAGCCCGCCCAGCGCGCCGGCGGAGGAGATGCGGGTGATCTTCGCCACCAGCAGCCATCCCAGGGCCGCCGCCAGGAAGACCCAGACCGACAGGGCCAGGAAGACGCCGAGCGAGGTCGCCACGCCCTTGCCACCCCGGAAGCCGAGCCAGGGGGGATGGCAATGGCCCAGCACCGCGCCCACCGCCGCCGCCGGGGCGGCACCGGGGCCGAGCAGGGCCACGGCCAGCAGCACCGCCGCCGTGCCCTTCAGCGCATCCAGCAGCAGCGTGGCGGCGGCCAGCTTCTTGTTGCCGGTGCGCAGCACGTTGGTGGCGCCGATATTGCCCGAGCCGATGCTGCGGATATCGCCCAGCCCGGCGGCGCGGGTCAGGATCAGGCCGAAGGGGATGGAGCCCAGCAGCAGCCCGATCAGCAGCCCCAGCAGATGCAGGGTCCAGGGATTCATCAGCCGAAGACCCGCCGCCCGGCCTTCCAGGTGCCCAGGACCCGCCCCTCCAGCGCGCGCCCGTCGAAGGGCGAGTTCTGCGCCTTGCCGGGCAGCTTCCCGGCCTCGACCTTCCAGGCGCGCTCCAGGTCGAAGAGCACGAGATCGGCCGGGGCGCCGGCGGCCAGGCGCCCGGCCTCCAGCCCCAGCAGCTTCGCCGGGGCGGCGGTCAGCAGCTCCAGCGCCCGCAGCAGCGGCAGGTCCCCGGCATGGACGCGGGCCAGGGTGACGGCGAGCAGCGTCGCCAGCCCGGCGCCGCCGGCCTCGGCCTGGGCGAAGGGCAGGCGCTTGTCATCCGCATCGCGCGGCTGATGGTCGGAGGCGATGGCGTCGATCGTGCCGTCGGCCAGGGCCGCCACCACCGCCTCGCGGTCGCTCTCGGGGCGCAGCGGCGGCTCCAGCTTCGCATAGGTGCGGTAGTCGCCGATCGCCGTCTCGTTCAGGTCGAAATAGGGGGGCGCGGTGTCGCAGGTGACGCGCAGCCCCTCGGCCTTGGCCTCCCGCACCAGCTCCAGCGCCGCCGCGGTGGACAGATGGGCGAAGTGGACATGGCCGCCCGTCAGCCGCGCCAGGGCGATGTCGCGGGCGACCTGCATCGCCTCGGACGCCGCCGGCACGCTGGGCAGGCCCAGCCGCGTCGCCAGTTCGCCCTCGGTCGCCGCCGCGCCGCGCGACAGGCTCGGCACCGCCGGATGCTGCACGATGAAGCTGCCGAAGGCCCGGGCGTAGGAGAGGGCGATCCGCATGGTCCTCGCATCGCCGATGGCATGGTTGCCGTCGGTGAAGGCGACCGCCCCGGCCTCCCGCAACAGGCCGAACTCGGTCATCTCCTTGCCGGCGCAGCCGCGCGTGGCGGCGCCATAGGGGAGGATCGAGAGGCTGCCCGTCGCCTCGCCACGCCGGAGCACGAATTGCAGCAGCGCCGGATCGTCCAGCGCTGGCTCGCTGTCCGGGAGGGCGCAGAGGGTGGTGATCCCGCCCGCCGCCGCGGCCAGGGCGGCGGAGGCGATGGTCTCCCGGTGCTCGGCGCCTGGCTCGCCCACGGCGGCGCGCAGGTCGATCAGGCCGGGGGCCAGGCAGGCGCCGCCGCCATCCACCACCGTGGCGCCCTCGGGGATGCCCGCCGGGCCGCCCTGCAGCACCTCGGCGATCGTGCCGCCGCGCAGCAGCAGGCTGCCGGCACCGTCGAGGCCGCTCGCCGGGTCGAGCAGCCGGATGTTGGTGAGGATCGTATCGGTCATCAGCGGTCGTTCCGGCCCGGGCCACGCGAGAGGATGTCGAGCACGGCCATGCGGACCGCCACGCCCATCTCCACCTGCTCGCCGATCACGCTGCGGCTGGGGTCGTCGGCCACGGCGCTGTCGATCTCCACGCCCCGGTTCATCGGGCCGGGATGCATGACGATGGCATCGGGCTTCGCGGCGCGCAGCTTCTCGGCATCCAGGCCGTAGAAGCGGAAGAACTCGCGGGCCGAGGGAACGAGGCCGCCTGCCATGCGCTCCTTCTGCAGGCGCAGCATCATGACCACGTCGGCATCCTTCAGGCCCGTGCGCATCTCGTGGTGGATCTCCACCCCCAACCGGTCGGCGGCGGAGGGGATCAGGGTCGGCGGGCCGACGATCCTCACCCGGCAGTTCATGGCGCTCAACAAGTGGATGTTGGAGCGCGCGACCCGGGAATGCAGCACGTCGCCGCAGATGGCGACGGTCAGGTTCTCCAGGCTCCCCTTGTGGCGGCGGATGGTCAGCGCATCCAGCAGGGCCTGGGTCGGGTGCTCATGCGTGCCGTCGCCCGCGTTGATCACCGCCGCGTCCACCTTCTGGCTCAGCAGGGCCGGGGCACCGGACTGGGCATGGCGGACCACCAGGAGGTCCGTCTTCATGGCGTTCAGGGTGGAGGCGGTGTCGAGCAGCGTCTCGCCCTTGTTCACGCTGCTGTTGGAGACGGACATGTTGATCACGTCCGCGCCCAGCCGCTTGCCCGCCAGCTCGAAGGAGGTGCGGGTGCGGGTCGAGTCCTCGAAGAAGAGGTTGATCAGCGTGCGGCCCTTGAGCACGTCGCGCCGGGTCTGCCCGGACCGGTTGAGCAGGGCGTAGCTTTCGGCGAGGTCCAGCAACTCCCCGATATAGTGGGGATGCAGGCCCTCGATGGCCAGGAGATGTCGGGAGGGGAAGGCAACCATTCCGGGCAGGCGTCCAATGTCGCGGCGGACCATAGGCGCGGCGTGGATTCGGCGGAAGCCCGCCGCGCTCCGGTCCGGTGGGGGGTGTCAGGGGGCGGGCGGGGGGCGGGTGGCGTCCAGCGCCGATTGCAGCATGTAGGCCGCGGCGGCGGCATCCACCGCCTTGGCGCGCTTGGCGCGGGACAGGTCGGCCTCCTCCACCAGCATCCGGTTCACGGCGGAGGAGGACAGGCGCTCGTCCCAGAGCGAGACGGGCAGGCCCACGGCCTCGGACACGGCCATGCCCCAGTCCTTGGCGGCCTGGGCGGCGGGGCCGAAGGAACCGTCCAGCCCCAGCGGCAGCCCCACCACCAGCCCGCCCGCGCCTTCCCGGTCCGCGACGGCACGGATCTCGGCGGCATTGGCGGCGAGCTTGCCCCGGGGAATGGAGCGATAGGGCGAGGCCAGCATCAGCAGCACGTCCGAAAGCGCGAGGCCGATGGTCCGGCGGCCGGGATCGATCCCGATCAGCCGGGCATCCCGGGGCAGGGCGGCCCGCAATTCGGGCAGGAGCAGGAGGGGCATGAGCCCGGGCTTTCGCCGGGGGCGTGGCCGCCGTCAAGCGGAAGCCGCGCCACCCAGCCCTGCCGCATCGGCTGTCCAGGCCAGGATGATCGCGAAATCAACCTTCTGGCCCGGAATTCTCGTTTGACAGGTGAGGCTCCGTCCGCTCACTCCGTGTTGCTGAGCGCAGAAGGCGGCGGCGAGCGCGTCTCGGCGCCGGACGGGTCCCCGGCTTTGTCTGGCACGGGCTCCGGCCGGTGTTCCTCATGCCGCGGCGTGCGGGCGAGGATGACGGTCTGCGCCGGAAGCGCGATCTGGATCCCCAACTCCTGGAAGCGCTTCTTGATGCGGCGGTTGAACTCCCGCTGCACGCCCCAGCGGCCGCTGTCGCGGCACTTCATCTGGCCGACCACGGTGGCGGTGGCGCCATCCACCTTGTCCACACCCCAGAGGGCGAAGTCGTCCAGGATGTTGTCGCGGAAGGCCGGGTCCTGCCGCAGCCCGGCGCCGATCTCCTTCAGCACCTCGCCCACCCGGTCCGTGTCCTCGTCCGAGGCGACGGTAACGGAGACCGCGGCATTGCCGATGCCCTTGTTGGTGTTGGTCACCGTGGTCACGGAGGAGAAGGGGATGACATGCACCGACCCGTCCCCCGCCCGCAGCCGGATGGTGCGGACGGACAGCGCCTCCACCGAGCCGGACAGGCCGGAGACCGTCACCCAGTCCCCCACCTGCATGGCGTTCTCCAGCAGCAGGAACATGCCGTTGATCACGTCCTGCACCAGCTTCTGCGAGCCGAAGCCCAGCGCCACGCCGATGATCGAGGCGCCGGCCAGCAGCGGGGCGATGTTGACGCCGAGCTGGCTGAGGGCGGTGAAGCCCACCACGATCAGGATGGCGGTCAGCAGCGCGGTGCGCAGCAGCGGCAGCAGGGTGCGCAGCCGGGCGGAGCGGGCATAGTCGCCCCGCGCGGCCATGTCGCCGATCTGCCGGTCCACCCAGGAATTGGTGAGTTCCCAGATCACCACCGCCACCAGGGCGGCGATCAGCACCACCACGGCGGAATTGGCGATGCGCTCGCCCAGCCGCCCGTTCTGGAACCAGGCGAAGGCATCCACCCCCCAGACCTGCAGCACGGCGAGCACCGTCACCACCGCCATGGCCAGCGAGATCAGCCGGCGCAGGACGGGGTAGTAGCGGTTGGCCCGTTCCTCCAGGAAGGGCAGCCGCAGCTTCTTCTCCGCATCGATGCGGAAGATCCGGTCCAGCAGGCCCAGGATGCCGACGGTGATCAGGCGCGCCAGCACCAGCACCACCACGGTCAGGCCGAAATAGCGGAAGAGCAGGCCATAGCCGTTGCGGATCTCCACCGCCCAGACGAACCAGATGGCGAGGATCAGGAAGATCGCCAGCACGTGCCAGATGGCCGCCAGCCAGTTGCGCGCCAGGGCGAAGGCGCTGTGCGAGCCGTGCGGGGCGGCGATCGCCTCGGCCACCGGCTTGCGGCACTGCAGGACCACCACGACCATCATCAGGTGCGTGGCCAGGATCAGCAGCTTCGCCGCGGAGGTATAGGCGAGGCTGTAGAGGCCCAGCACCCGGGCCATCTCCAGCACCGCCATCCCATAGACCACGACCCGGCTGATCCGGGCCAGCCAGACCTCGACATAGGCGGCGGTCTCGTCGCTGATGTCGAAGAGACGCAGGGCCTCGTAATCCGGTGAGACCAGCATGTGGCAGATGGCCATGACCGTGTGCTGGATCACATAGGCATTGACGGCGGCCAGGATGATCAGCGGCACCGTCCAGCCATCGTTCAGCGGCGTGGCCAGCAGCAGGTTGCCCACGGCGGCGAAGGCGGCGATGGGCAGCAGTTCCAGCAGCAGCCGCAGCAGGGCCAGGGGCAGCCGGCGCAGGAAGCGCAACTCCGCCCGGCTGGCGAGGCCGGCCGCGTCGGGCCCCATGGCCTCGCGCTCCCGCCGGCGCCGGGCCACGCCTTCCTCGGCGCGGTGGATCACCATCGCCGTCGGCCGGCGCAGGGCACGGCTGGCGAGGCGGCGGGCCGTCCAGGCCAGGGCGCAGACCAGCACCAGCTTCCAGCCCGCGTCGAGGGCGGTGGACTGGGCATAGGGGTTGGTCGCGGTGCGGACCATCCAGTCCCAGACCATCGGGACATTGCCCACGGTCCGCCCCGCCGTGACCAGGTAGCCCGAGGCATTCCCGAACCAGCCGGAAAGCGCGACGATGAGCTGCGCCAGGATGCCGTCCGCCTGCAGCGAGACCCGCTCCGGCGTCCCCGGCGCCGCGGCCCCGGCGGCGGGGGCAGCGGTGGCCGGTGTGGCCTCGGAAGGCTGCGCGGGGGCCCTCTCGGCCGTGCCTCCTGCCGCCGGGGCCGTGGCGCCGCCCGGAACGGGCGCGCCATGGGTGGACGGCGTGGCCGGGGTGGAGGCCGGTGCGGTGCGGGCGATGGCTTCCAGGGTGGTGATCACGTCCCGGCGGCGCGCGTCGTTCTGCAGCACCTCCAGCGCCCGTCGCGCCTCCTCGGGCGTCAGGCCCGGCTGCGCGGCACTGGGCTGCGCTGCACTGGACTGCGGGGCCGTGGCGGCGTTCTGGGCCAGGGCGGGCCGGGACAGGCCGGGCGCGCCCATGGCCAGCAGGAGGGCGAGCAGGAGCAGGCCAAAGGCCGGAGCCGGGGACCCCGCGCCTTGGCGTCTCGCCCCGGCGGTCATGGTCCTTCGGCGGTCCCGGCCAGGGGCCGGTCCGTGTCCGACGCGTGATAGCCTCATCCAGTCACTGTCCTTTTCGCTGTGCCGGGGCGCGGCTCCAAGGACAGGCCAAGGCTCCGCGGCCCCTGGTCCGGCCGTGGTCTATCTCGGTGAGCGGTGCTTCTAGGCCGAACCCGCCTCCGGATCGACCGTTGCGCTCCCGGGGTTACGCTTCGTTTCCCGGCGCTTCCCACCCGTCAGCGGCAAAAGCCGGTGGGGCGCCCCGGGTTTCAGGCCGGAAACCGTCCCGGCCCGCCATCTCCGGCGGGGGCGGGGCAGGTCTGTCCGTGCGCCTTTCCGGGGCCGCTTCGCGGCGGTCAGCGACGCACGGCCCTTGACTTCGGGCCCGTCGCTCGCTTCCTGGCCCTTGTCTGTACTCTGAACTGGGGTTCCTTCCCGAACATGTCGCTCGATACCGCCACCGTCCGGCGCGTCGCGTCGCTCGCCCGCATCCATCTGGAGGATGAGGAGGTCACGCGCCTGCAAGCCGAGCTGAACGGCATCCTGGCCTGGGTGGAACAACTCCAGGCCGTGGACACGGCCGGCATCGAGCCCATGGCGGGCGGTGCCGCCATGCCGGAACTCGCCGTCCTGCGCATGCGGGACGACGTGGTGACCGACGGCGGCATGCCGGAGAAGGTCCTCGCCAACGCGCCCGACCGCCAGGGCGATTTCTTCACCGTTCCGAAGGTCGTCGAATAAGATGCGCCCGACCGATTTCACGCTCCGTGGCGCGCTGGACGCGCTGAACGAGGGCGAGATCACCTCCGAAGAGCTGACCCGCGCCCATCTGGATGCGATCGAGGCCCTGAACCCCCGGCTCAACGCCTATATCACCGTCACGGCGGAGAAGGCGCTGGAGGCCGCGCGCGCCTCCGACGCCCGCCGCAAGGCGGGGCAGGCGGGCAGGCTGGACGGCGTGCCGCTGGCCATCAAGGACCTGTTCTGCACCGAGGGCACCCGCACCACGGCAGCCAGCCGCATCCTGGGCGAATTCGTGCCGCCCTATGAGAGCACCGTCACCGCCAACCTGCTGCGCGACGGCGCGGTCTTCCTGGGCAAGGTGAACCTGGACGAGTTCGCCATGGGCTCCTCCAACGCCACCTCCGCCTTCGGCGGCGTGGAGAATCCCTGGTCCCGCCGCAACGACCCGGACACGAAGCTGGTCCCCGGCGGGTCCTCGGGCGGGTCCGCCGCCGCCGTCGCGGCGCGGCTGGCCCTGGGCGCCACGGCGACCGACACGGGCGGCTCCATCCGCCAGCCCGCGGCCTTCTGCGGCATCGCCGGGATCAAGCCGACCTATGGCCGCTGCTCGCGCTGGGGCGTGGTGGCCTTCGCCTCCTCGCTCGACCAGGCGGGGCCGGTGGCACGGACCGTGGAGGACTGCGCCCTGCTGCTCGGCTCCATGGCCGGGTTCGACCCCAAGGACTCCACCTCGGTGGAACTGCCGGTGCCGGATTTCGCGGCGGCCTGCGCGCGCGGGGTGAAGGGGCTGCGCATCGGCGTACCCAAGGAATACCGCCTGCCGGGCATGCCGGAGGAGATCGGCAGGCTCTGGGAACAGGGGCTCGACTGGCTGCGCGCCGAGGGCGCGGAGATCGTGGAGATCTCCCTGCCGCACACGAAATACGCGCTGCCGACCTACTATATAGTGGCGCCGGCCGAGGCCTCCTCGAACCTCGCCCGCTATGACGGCGTGCGCTACGGCGCCCGCGTCTCCACGGGCGGCGATCTCAAGGATCTCTACGAGCACACCCGCGCCGCCGGCTTCGGCGCCGAGGTGAAGCGCCGCATCATGATCGGCACCTATGTGCTCTCCGCCGGCTACTACGACGCCTACTACCTGAAGGCGCAGCGGGTGCGGGCGCTGATCAAGCGCGACTTCGACGAGGCCTGGGAGAAGGTGGACGCCATCCTGACGCCCGCCACGCCCTCGGCCGCCTTCGGCGCGGACGAGAAGCAGGACGACCCCGTCGCCATGTACCTGAACGACGTCTTCACCGTGACGGCGAACCTCGCCGGCCTCCCGGGGCTCTCGGTCCCGGCCGGGCTGGACGCGCAGGGCCTGCCGCTGGGCCTGCAGGTGATCGGCAAGCCCTTCGACGAGGAGACCGTCTTCGCGGTCGGCACCGCCCTGGAGCGGGCCGCCGATTTCACCGCCCTGCCGGGCGTGAGGGCTTTCGCATGAGCTATACGATCGAGGGCGAGACCGGCCCCTGGGAACTGGTGATCGGGCTGGAAGTCCATGCCCAGGTCAGTTCCGAAGCCAAGCTCTTCTCCGGGGCGGCGACCGAGTTCGGCGCTCCGCCGAACAGCCAGGTCTCCTTCGTGGATGCCGGCATGCCGGGCATGCTGCCGGTCATCAACCGGGAATGCGTGGCCCAGGCGGTGCGCACCGGGCTGGGGCTGAAGGCGAAGATCAATCCCTGGTCGCGCTTCGACCGGAAGAACTATTTCTACGCCGACCTGCCGACGGGCTATCAGATCAGCCAGTTCGCCTTCCCCATCGTGGGGGAGGGCAAGCTGACCATCGAGCTCTCCGACGGCACGGCGAAGGAGATCGGCATCACCCGCCTGCATCTGGAGCAGGATGCGGGCAAGTCGCTGCACGACCAGGACCCGTCGCGAACCTTCGTGGACCTGAACCGGGCCGGCGTGGCGCTGATGGAGATCGTCTCCGAGCCGGACCTCCGCTCGCCGGAGGAGGCTGGGGCCTATGTCACCAAGCTGCGGCAGATCCTGCGCTATCTCGGCACCTGCGACGGCAACATGGAGGAAGGCAGCCTCCGCGCCGACGTGAACGTCTCCGTCCGCAAGGCGGGGGAGGGGTTCCGCACGCGCTGCGAGGTGAAGAACGTCAACTCCATCCGCTTCGTCATGCAGGCCGTCGAGGCCGAGGCGCGGCGCCAGATCGAGGTCTGGGAATCGGGCGGCACGGTGGAGCAGGAGACGCGGCTCTTCGACACCGGCCGGGGCGTGACCCGCTCCATGCGCTCCAAGGAGGATGCGCATGACTACCGCTACTTCCCCGACCCGGACCTGCCGCCGCTGGTGCTGGAGCCGGCCTGGATCGAGGGGCTGAAATCCGGGCTTTCCGAACTGCCGGACGACCGCCGCGCCCGCTATGTCGGCGAATACGGCCTCACCGCCTATGACGCCCATGTGCTGACGCTGGAGAAGGAGACGGCCGCCTATTACGAGGAGGTCGCCCGCGGGCGCGACGCCAAGCAGGCGGCCAACTGGGTGATGGGCGATCTCTTCGCCGCGCTGAACCGCACCAGGACGGACATCACCACCTCGCCCGTCTCGGCGAAGGACCTGGGCGCGCTGCTGGACCTGATGGCGGACAACACCCTGTCCGGCAAGCTGGCCAAGGAGGTCTTCGAGGCCATGGTCGAGACGGGCCGCGCGCCCGGCGAGATCGTGGAGGAGCGGGGGCTGAAGCAGGTGACCGACACCGGCGCCATCGAGGCGGTGGTGGACGAGGTCCTCGCGAAGAATGCCGACAAGGTGGCCGAGTACCGTTCCGGCAAGGACAAGCTCTTCGGCTTCTTCGTGGGCCAGACGATGCGGGCCATGCAGGGCAAGGGCAACCCGGCCCTGGTGAACGAGGTCATCAAGGCGAAGCTCGCCGGCTGAGCCCGGCGCCGGGTTCCGTCCGCGCCAGGAAAGCATGCCAGGGAAGGGGCCGGCGGCACATGCCGCCGGCCCCTTTTTCATGCCCTGCCGCCCCGCAGCGAGGCGATCAGCTCGTTGTTGTAGCGGCGGGTCATGCCGGGGATCAGGAAGATGTCCACGAACAGCCAGATACCCACCAGCAGGAAGCCCAGATGGCCGATGAAGATCAGGCTCAGCACCCAGCTCAAAGCCGTGATCAACAGCATCACCACGCCGCTCATGGTCCGGCCCAGATAGAAGCGGTGGATGCCCAGCCAGCCCAGGAAGAACCACAGCACATAGGCCACCAGGGCCGACTTCTTGTTCGCGTCGTATTGCATCATCATCATCGCTTCGCCCGGCGCCGCCCCTTGGGGGAGACCGCTGGGCGATACGTTGAAGGACTGTGACATCCGGCAGATCCTCTTCGGCCTCTTCCCCTTCCATATAGGGATTCGGGCCGCGCCGCCGGAGTGGTCCAGCCACCATCGCAAGACGAGGCCCGGCATGAGCATCACGCTGCACACCTGGAACACGCCCAACGGACGCAAGATCAGCGTGGCGCTGGAGGAGATGGGCCTGCCCTACACGGTGAAGACCGTGGACATCACCAAGGGCCAGCAGTTCGAGCCGGACTTCCTCAGGATCAGCCCGAACAACCGCATCCCGGCCATCGTCGATTCGGAGAGGCCGGACGGAAAGCCGATCAGCGTCTTCGAGT
Organism: Roseomonas gilardii; assembly: GCF_001941945.1. Lineage (NCBI taxonomy): Bacteria > Pseudomonadati > Pseudomonadota > Alphaproteobacteria > Acetobacterales > Roseomonadaceae > Roseomonas > Roseomonas gilardii. The sequence goes on from NZ_CP015583.1 coordinate 1,754,038, forward strand.
CGGGCGCGATTCTCCTCTACCTCGGCGAAAAGACCGGGAAGTTCCTGCCGCGCGACCTGCGCGCCCGGGTCCCGGTGCTGGAATGGCTGATGTGGCAGATGGGCGGATTCGGCCCCATGCCGGGGCAGGTCCACCACTTCCTGGGACAGCCGGAGGGGCCGGCGCGCGACTATGGCGTGGAGCGCTACGGCAAGGAGACGAAGCGTCTCTATGGCGTGCTCGACAGGCGCCTGGCCGGGCGCGACTTCGTGGCCACCGAGGGAGAGCCGAGCGTGGCGGACTTCGCCATCCTCGGCTGGGCCTGGCGGCATGAGCGGCACCTGGTGCCCTTCGACGGCCTGCCGAACGTGGCCGCCTGGTACGACCGGATGATGGCCCGCCCCGCGGTGAAGCGCGGCTTCGAAATCCCGCTGTCCTGAGGTTTGACGGCGCCTTCGGTCACGGCTAGAAGCACCCCCGCAACGCCGTGAGACTTTCCACTCCTGCGGAGGGGTGGCCGAGTGGCCGAAGGCGGCGGTTTGCTAAACCGTTATAGGATGTCAAGTCCTATCGTGGGTTCGAATCCCATCCCCTCCGCCATTTTCTGTCCACGGATTTCCTAGGCTTTCGGCGGTGTGACCGGGCGATTTGTACCCCGGATTGTAACCCGCCGTGCATGGCCGCCACCTGACCCGCAAGGGGTCTGCCTGGGTCTTCCAGATGCGGGTGCCCGCCCGCTTCAACTTTTCGTTGAAATCCTCGCCGATCCGAATCACGCTTGGAGCAATCCCAAAGCGTGCGGCGCAAGTCGCTGCTCGGGTCCTTGCGGTCACCGCAAGCATCCATCTCGAGCGTGAGAGGTTCCACGACATGGCCGAGGCTGGCATCAGGACACCGGATCCCCGGTCAACAGTCGCGTCCCTGCTTCGGGACGATTTCAAATCGATTCTCCTGCTTCTGCGCGGACTGGACGACGCAGACCGGTGCCAGCCGTCTGATGCGACACTTGCCCCCCGGATGGTCGCCGCCGGGCTGGATGGCCTGGCCGATCTCGTCGCGGACCGCACCACCGGCAGCGCGCTGGCGCGAAATCAGGGGGCGGCCCTGGAATCCTACTTTCGGAGGGTCATCACCGACGAGGGGACAGGCCGCGAGCATCTGGGCGAACCTCCCTTGCCGCCACGGGAACCGGCTGCGGACATCGCCAAGGTGCTCACCGTCGTCCAGGACGTGCAGGCCAAGCAGGCGGCCATGGAGGCGAAGCTCGCCGCCGCGACCGCGGTGAAGCATGGTCCGCTGTTTAGCGCCGCGGCGGACGCCTATCACGAGAAGCTACGCTTGGCGCATGGCGATGGATATGACGAACTCAAATACGTGCGTCATCGCAAGGCCGTTTTCCTGCAATTGTGCGGGGACAAGCCGGTCAACCAATACACGCAGGACGACATCCAGAACTTCGTCAATGACGTCCGCCACCTTCCGCCCAACATTTCCAAGAACCCCGATTACCGGATTGAAGACGTCCGACGATACATTGCCGAGGCCAAGGCGCGGGGGGCCAAGGGACTGAGCGAGAGCACGTTGGTCAACAACTACCTCGGCAAGGTCAAGACCATCCTGCGCGACGGCTGCGCCAGCGCGGGCATTCCCTTCACCTTGGAGGGCGTGCGGATCGTCATACCCAAGGGCGTCCCCAAGGCGCGCCACCGGCTGGCGCCCGACTACGCCGCGCTGAACCGCGTCTTCCGTGCCGGTGTTGAAAGCGGAATGCTTGCCGAGGCGCTGTTGCCGCTGCTGGGCTTCCTGACCGGCCGCCGGTTGGGGCTGCTCACCTTCCTGCGCCGGGAGGACATCCAGCGATACCATGGCTGCTGGGTCGTTCCGCCGCGCGACAGCGTATGGAACGGCGAGCGGTGGGTGACGGTGCCGTTCAAGACCGACGAGTCCCTGACCTACTTCGTGCTGCATGACGTGCTGGCCGAAACAGGCTTCATCAACTGGGCGCAGCGGGGTGAGGGCTTCATGTTCAAGAGCCTGCACGAAGCGAAGGACCCGGCCGACACCGCCTCGAAGCGGATGGCGCGCCTGTTCCGGACCGCCGGTCTGGACCCCAGGCTGTTCACCATGTTTCACGGGCTGCGGCATGCGAAGATTGCCCTGGACCGGGAATTGAAGATTGATCCGCGCGCCATCCGGCTCCAGGTCGGGCACGAACTCGGCGGCGTTCATGACAACTACGGCGACCACGGCATGAACCGCAGCGAACTCGCCGCCGTCGCCCGGGCTGAGTTGCCGCCGGAGATCGACCTGAGTGTGTTCCGGGGCCTCGACTTCGAGGCGCTGGCCGCCGTCCGGCCGAGGCGAGGTCGGCCGCGAAGGGAGTGACCAATCTCGCCGATCAGAGTTGCCCCTTGTTCGGCCCGCCGGAGGCGTGGCTGAACGAATCGGGACGCCCCTCGTCCCGACGCCACCGGCCCGGCCGTCGCGCGCAGCGCGGGTCAAGGTTGGCGAAGCCACCGCGGAGCGGCGCGCCGCAGGCGCGACCTTGATGCGCGTGAGCACGGCGGCAGGGTGACGGCGAGGGAAAGCGGATCGCGGGGGTCTCGGGGGCGGCGCCAGTCCCCCGGGCAGGTCCAGGGCGGCGCCCTGGCAGGGAGGCCGTCCGGCCGGGGCAGCGCCCCGAGAGGACCCGACAGCTATGGAGCGCAGGGCGAAGCCCGGAGCGGAATAGCGGTAGTCGGTCACTACGCGAAGTGGCTGCCTCTCCGTTTCCTTGTGGCTTGCATCCTTTCGCCGAACAGATCGCAGCATGGAGGCGCTGGGATTCCAGTTCGTGCACATCGAGGGCTACGCGCGGAAAGCCGACGCGCGGGGCCGGTCGGTTGATTTCGTCCTCGCGGAAGCGGAGCGGCGGCCGGATTCCTGCGCCCATGTCGCGGCGCCCGCGCCGCCGGAACTGGTTTTCGGCCTTCCGCTGGCGGATTTGCGCGCGCTTCACGACGCACAGGCCGAGGCTGCCCGCGCGACCATAGCCGGTGGGAAAACGCGGCGTATCCGGCAGGACCAACTGACCCTGCTGACCGTGGTCGCCTCGCACCCCGCCACGGTCGCCGAGACGCAGCGGAATCCCGCCCTGGCCGCGGAGGTCGCCGTTTGGGAGGCGCGGGTCGTGGCGTGGCTGCGGGAGCAATGGGGCGACGATCTCGCCACTGTCGTCCGTCATGTGGACGAAGCCCACGCGCACCTTCACGCCTACATCCTGCCGTCGGACGCCGAGATGCGGGCGCGGCGCCTGCATCCGGGCGTCGCGGCCAAGGAGAATGCCAAGGCCGCTGCGAGTGCCGGAGGCGCCGATGCCTAAGCGGCGAACGCGGCCGGGGACGTCGCCTATCGCGCAGCCATGCGCGCCATGCAGGATGGATTCTGGCGCACGGTCGGGATTCCTTGCGGCCTCGCACGCATCGGACCGGCGCGACGTCGGCTGACGCGGGCCGCCTGGCATGCGGAGAAGGCCGCCGTCGGCGCCGCGGCGGAAGCCTTGCGGATCGCCGACACCGCGCGCGCCGAAGCAGACGCCGCCCGGCAGGACGCCGCCCGCGTGACCGGCGCGGCCGAGGAAAAGCAGGCCGCCGCCGTGTCCTTGCAGGTGCGCGCGGAAGAAGCTGCCGCCCGCGCCGGGGAGGCGATCAGGACCGCCCGGGAGCGCGCCGCCGAAGCACGGGCGGCGGCCGACGCCGCGCAGGTGGAGCGCGCGGAGGCGGAACGGCGGGCGCGGGCTATGGAAGCGCGGGGACGGCGCCTGCTGCGCCAGGCGCAGGGTGAGGCCGGGCGCGTCCTTGGCACCGCGCGGGCCGAGGCCGACCGCATCCGGCGTGGCGCGCGCGGTCTCGGGGCCTGGCTGGGGGCGCTCTGGCATGGCGTGCTCGGCACGGCTCCGGCGGCGGTCGCGCGGAAGGCGGCGGGCGCGGCCCGCGCCGAGGAGCGCAGGCTCGTCCTCGGCCGCATCACGGCGGCGGACGCCGAGGCCGACCGGCTGCGCGACCGGCTCCGCGCCACCGAGGAAAGACTCGCCGCCACGTCCGGGGCCGCCGCCTCGCTGGGTGCCGAGCGTGACCGGCTGGCGCGCGAGGTTTCCCGCCTCCGTCCGGCGGCGCCTCCGGCCCCGGAGGCGGTCCCGGAGGCGCCAGCACCAAGGAGAAAGCCATGATCGTCTTTGGCCTGCTGGGGCTCGCCCCCGGCGACGACGCGGAGTCGCCGCCGCCCGATGCGCCCGACCGAGTGTTGGTCCAATGGCTTGAGGCGCGGCTCGGGCGCCTGCCGGTCTGGTTCGAGGTGCTGGAATTGCGGTCCCTGCTGCGGGCGCTGGTGCGGCGCTGGGCGTGGTGGGCCTGGTGGCGCCGCTTCCGTCCGCTCCGGCTCCCGGCCCGGGAGGATTTGGTCGCTGATTTCCTGGCCTTGGCGGAGGGGCAACTCCTTCTGCGCGCGCTCGGCGGCAGCATGGCGGCGCTGGTCGCGCAACTGCGCCTGCCGGACCCGTTCGCAGGCTACGACGGCCGCCATCCGACCGCTTCGCGCCCGACCCGTCTGGAACGGCTCCGCGAGCGCGTCGCCGGGGGCGGCGCCGTGCCGCTGTGGGCGCAGGCGGAGGCCGCGACCGCCTACGCCACGTGGAAAGTGACCGGCGTGCCGGTGCTGGCGCCGGGCTTGATGCCGGAGAGGGTGGACTTCCTTGCGCCCGCCCATGCCGCCGCCCTCAACGTGCTGTCGCCCGGGGCGGCCATGGCGTTCGCCGCGCGGCTGCGGGCGGCGCGGTGCAGCGAGGCCGGGCGCCGCGCTGCCCTTGGGGAACTGGCGCGGATCGGGACGGAAGCCATGGAACTCTGGCCGGACGTCGCCCGGCGTTCGGCAACGCCGCCGCTCGGGCTGTGGCCGCCAGCCGCCCCGGAGGACGGCGCCCCGCCGCGGGTTGCCGCCCCGGCGCCGCGGGGCGGCCCTTCGCCATGATGGGCGGCGGCAACCGGCGCAAGCTGGTTTTCCTTGCGCGCCGGTCCGGCGGTGGTCACAGCGGTGCGGCGGATCAGGCCGCCCGGCGCCGTTGTCGGCCCCTTGGACCGGCGGGTGCCTCCGCCTCCTGTCGCAGGCGGGCGAGGGTTTCCTCGGCCGGTTCGTCGGCGGCGTCCTGGGGGACGAGGTCGCCACGGAAGGCGGCATCAAGGATTTGCCGCTCCAATCGACTGAGCAGGTCGTGGCTCGCCCGGGCCTGACGTTCCATTTCGTCAGCAACCTTCAGGCGCTCCTCGACCAAATTCACGAGGCGGGCTTGCTCCGCCTCCGGAGGGATAGGGAGCGCGAAACTGGCAAGCTCGGTCATGCTGACGTTGTATTGTCCCGCTGAACTCGCCGCCTTCGCGAAGACCTGGTCACGAATCATGGGCGAATGCCAGACAAGCGCGATCCACCGCCACAGCGTGTCATTTCCAACCAGCCGGAAGCGAATGAGATAGGACGCAAAATAGACGTCGCGTTCCAGGGATTGCCGCACGACTGCACCTCGTCCTACGAGGTCCGGGCTGCCATTCGTGCGAACAATAAGCAGGTCTCCCGGCGCAACGGCTTCGCCGGGAACCAAGCCCAGGTCTCCTGTGGCAAATTTCAGGTCGGATAAGTCGACTGCCCCCCGTGCGACGTTGGGGATCCGTAGAACGGGAGAGCCGCTGGCTGCGGGGTCGCACTTCTCGGATGTGCCATAGGAAGCAGCCCAAGCAAGCTGATCCAGGCTGGCCAGAGTCCACCCGGCTGGCAGAGAGTCGGCGTAGTGCTCGACCGGCCTGACGGGCGAGGGAAACCGATCCTTCCAGTTGTCTTTCAAGCGGCGCCCCTTGGCGGCAGCACGGGCAAGCTCACTCTGTTCCCAAAGCTGGCGCCTCTCACTCGCCAGCCGGTCCATGAACACGCCACTTTCTTCAGCGGACGTCCCGCTTCCGCTTCGGTCAGAAGTCAGTTCGCCTGATATCGCTGCGGCGACAAGGGCATTGCGGAACCGCTCGGCAAGGACAAGGGTGCGGTCGAGGTCGTTCCGGGCGTCCCGGATGGCGCCGAACAGCGCTTCGATGCGCGCCACGATCCGGCGCTGCTCGGCCAGCGGCGGCACCGGCATGGGAATCCGGGCAAGTGACTCCCCGGGCAGATGCTTGATGGTCGTCCCGGTAAGGAAATCGTTCAGGCCGCCATTTTGGGCCATGCACCGGAGGAAGAGAGGCAGCCACTCGGGCAACAGCGCAGGGCCGCACCGGGCTCGGTGGATCGCCTTCTGGAACTTGATGTCAGTGGGACCGCGCCGCCAAACCGCCGCACGTCCTGGCTCGCCGCCCTCACAAATCAGGACATCGCCGTCTCTGACGGAAAATTTCTCAACCTCGTCTGGCTTGAAGCGCATCTCGGCCAAGCTCGACAGGTCGAACGCGAACCAACGGACGTTGATGTTTCTCAGGTAGGGGCCAGCGGTGCCTTCAACGTTCTTCTGGCGGTCCAGCATTTTCCCAAGCTGAAGATCCGCGAGGGAGCCAACCGGCGCGGTGGCCCACCCATTCGGCAAGGATTCGGGCATCGGTCAGGCGTCCAGTCCCGTCGGAGCCAATTCCTCGGCCAGCGCCTCCGCCCGGGTCAGCGCCCGGCGCAGGTGCTCCACCATGGCGGCGGCTATGTCGGTCGGGTCCTCCAAAGAGTCTTCGCCCGCTTCTTCAGCGCCGCGCAGCCACGCAATGTCCAAATTGTCCTGCCGGTCCGCGATGGCAGCCCGGCTGAAGCAGCGGAACCGCCCTTCCTCTCCCTGGTCCTGGCGCGGCGCCTTGCCGAGCGGGTCGTCGCCGAACGCTGCTTCGAAAGCGGCGAAGTCCTCGCGGGTCAGCGGGCGGGTTTTGCCGAACGGCGCCTGTCCGGTGCGCATGTCGTAGATCCAGACGTCGCGCGTGTTGCCATGGTTGCTCCGGCCGCGGGTGAAGAACAGCACGTTGGTCTTCACGCCGCCCGCGTAGAAGATGCCGGTCGGCAGGCGGAGGATGGTGTGCAGGTCGCACATCGCCATGAGTTGCTGGCGGACGGCGCGGCCCGTGTTGTCCTCGAATAGCACGTTGTCCGGCACCACGACGGCCGCCCGGCCGCCCGGGGCGAGGTTGCGATAGACGTGCTCCACGAAGGCCAGTTGCTTGTTGGAGGAGCCACGCGTCTCCACGAAGCTCGCCCGGTTCGGGCGCTCGCCGCCGCGCTTGGTGCCGAAGGGCGGGTTGGTGACGATCAGGTCCGCCCGGGACAGCGCCTCGCCGTCGGAGGAGAGCGTGTCGCCCATGCGCACCCGGCCTTCGATGCCGTGCAGCATCAGGTTCATGAGGCAGAGCCGGTGCGTGTCGTGCACCAGTTCCAGGCCGGTGAAGGCGTCCTGGCGCTGGAAGGTGCGGTCGGCCTCGCTCAGGCTGTAGAGGTCATCCGTCTGCTGCTTGACGTAGTGGTCGCAGGCCACCAGGAAGCCACCGGTCCCGGCCGCCGGATCCTGGATCACCTCGCCCGGCTGGGGCTTCACCAGATGGATGATGCTGTCGATCAGCGGCCGGGGGGTGAAATACTGCCCGGCGCCGCTTTTCTTCTCGGCGGCGTTGCGTTCCAGCAGGTCCTCGTAGAGGTCGCCCAAGCCCTCCTCGCGGGCGCTGAACCAGTCCAACCTGTCGATGGCCTCGGTCAGGGCCTTGAGGTTGGCGGGCTTGCGGAGCTTGGTCTGCGCGTCGGCGAAGATGTCGGCGAGCAGGCCGCGCCGGGTCTCGGAGAGCTTCAGCAGGATGGCGCGGTAGAGGTCGAGTTGGGTCTGTCCGACGGCCTCGGCGAGCGGCGCCCACCGGCAGTCCTTCGGGATGGATTTCTCCATCCCGGTCTCCTGCGCCATCTTGAGGAACAGCAGATAGGTGAGTTCCGTCACGTAATCCTGGTAGGTGACACCGTCGCCGCGGAGGACGCTGCACAACTGCCAGAGCTTGGCGCCAATATCCTTGACCGTCCGTCCTTGCGTCAACTCGCCTGTCTCCAGATTTCCTCGTTCAGGTCGCCCAGGATCTCACCCAGGCGCCCGCCGAAGCGGCGGTTGAGCCCTTCGAAGCCGCCCACGTCAACCTTGAACTGGCCGGTGTCCAGGGCCTCGCGGTCCACCACGGTTTCCCGCTCGATTTCCTCGCCCAGGCGGCGAAGCCAGCGTTGCTGGATCGGCGTCCACGTCTCCCGGTCAAGGATGGTCTTGAGGGCGCGCCGGACCCGGTCGGCGTAGGGCACCAGCGGGTCACCGAGGGCGGCCTGACGGACGTAGCCGATGATCGAGGCGGCGATATCGGCGCTGCCCGCCTGCTCCCAGGCCCGGCGGACCTGAGCTTCCGGATAGCCGCTGTCGTCCAGCGCCCGGCGCAGGCTGATCAGGGTGGCGCGGTCGAGGTCGCGCGGGCGCTGCACCACCACGGCCAGGGCGGCGATGCGGTTGAGGTTGGTGCGGACGAAGGCGGCGAAGGCGTCGATATAGTCCTCCGGTCGGGTGATGCTGCCATCCTTCCCATAGCCCCGGGTGACGGAGCGGATGGCGTCCGGGTGGTTCGAGACCGGCAGGGGCGGCGCCGTCCCGCGGGCCGGGTTCCAGTCCAGGATGGCGCCGAGATCCGCCGGACGGTCCCGCAGCCAGGCGGCGACGTCTCCGGGGGGCGCGTGGTCGAGCCGGTGCAAGGTTTCCTCCGGCGTCTCCCCGGCCTGCTGCCGCCACAGGTCGCGGGCCGCCGGGGCGAGGTTGCGCAGGCGGCGGCGCAGCTTGACGCGGATCTGCTCGGCAAGGATTTCGCGATGGCTGTCCTTCCCGGCCGCCGCCAATTCCTGCAACAGGGTCTCGAAGGAGAACACCGGGGCGACGCCGACCGGCTTCATGTCGGAGAGGCGCGACAGGGTGGGGTAGAGGTCCACCGCGTCGAAGATGCGGAAGGTTTCCTTGGCGATCTCCGGGCATGGGCGGGTCGCCCGGCCGACCATCTGGTCATAGAGGATGCGGGAATTCACCCGCCGAAGGAAAACCAGGTTGGTGATGCGCGGGACGTCGATGCCGGTGGTCAGCAGGTCCACCGTCACGGCGATCTTCGGCAGGTCGTTGTTGCGGAAGGACAGGATCAGGTCGTCCACGCGGTCAATGTCGCCGGTGACGCGGCGGACGGCGCCGTCCGGCAGGGCGCCATAGGCGGCTTCCATGGCGCGCTTCACCTCGGTCACCACCAGGTCGGCATGGCGGCGGTTGACGGCGAAGATGAGGGTCTTGTCGGGGAGCGAGGGGTCGATCTGCCGCGCCAGTTCCTCGGCGACGGTCCGGTTGAAAGCCGTGGTGATGACCCGGCGGTTGAAGGATTCGACGTCGAAGTCCAGGTCGTCGGGCGCGTCGGCGGCGCGGAGTTCGCCGGTGGTAGGGTCGAACAGGTCCAGTTGCTCGCCGCGGCGCCAGTGGATGCCGTCCGCTGACAATTCCGTCTCGATGCGGATCGGCGGCTCCTGGTCGATCAGGAAGCGGTCGGCCACAGCCTGGCGGTAGCTGTATTCGAACACCGGGGCGCCGAAGATGTCCTTGGTGTGCAGCGCCGGAGTGGCGGTTAGGCCGATCTTCACCGCGTCGAAGTGCTCCAGGACGGCGCGGTATTTCGACTGGTAGTCCGCCTGGTCGCGGAACTCGATTTCCTCGCCGGTCATCTCCCGGTCGAGGAGATAGCCGCGATGGCACTCGTCCACCACCATCAGGTCGTATTGGTCCACCGGCGGGGCGGGGGCGTCGCCCGGGAACAGCACGCGGCGGACGAGTCCTTGGATGGTGCAGATGTGGACCTGGGTGCTGTCGTCCGGGGTGACGTGCTTCAGCCCCTTGATGCCAAAGGTCTCCGCGAAGGTGGTGGTGCTGACGATGCGGGTGTCGCCGAACTCGCGCTCGGCCTGATCGCCGAGCGTCCGCCGGTCCACCACGAAGCAGATCCGGCGGAACCGGCGGGCGTCCAGGAGCCGGGACAGGAGCGCGATGGCGAGCTTGGTCTTGCCGGTGCCGGTCGCCATGGCCAGCAGCATCGCCCGGCGCCCGGCGGCAAGCTCCTCCTCCACCTTGCGGATGGCGGCTTCCTGGTAGCGGCGAAGCTCGAAGCCGAAGTCGAACGGCTTCGCCCGGAGCGCGGCATCGGCGGCGGCGATGTCCTGGCCGAGCAGCGCGCGCAGACCGTCCGGGGAATACCAGCCGTCCAGGGCACGGGCGTGGTTGGTTCCGCGGCGGACGTCGCGGAACCAGATGCCGGACTCAGTCTCCATCTGCTTGAGGTACGGGCGGCCGTTGGCGGAGAAGACGAACGGCGCCCGGAAGTCATCCCACGGCCCACCAGCGGGGTCGGCGTCGGACGCCAGCCGGACGGTCCGGCTGTAGCGTTCCGCCTGGGGAAGGCAGGCCGCGACGGCCCGGTTGCGCTTCTTGGCCTCCACCATGCCAAGCAGGGTGGTGCCAAGGAAAAGCGCGTAGTCGGCCGGACCGGAATCGGTCGGCCATTCCGCAATCGCCATGGCGCGCCCGCGCGCCGGTCGGACACCGGCGGCGTGGCGCAGGGTGGCGCTGTCCACCTCCCACCCGGCGTCTCGAAGCTGCTGGTCGATGAGCGTGCGGGTGGCGGCCTCGTCCAGGGCGATGCCGCGATCGGCTTCGGTCGCCGCCTCGATCAGGGCTTCCACCCGTTCGGGGGGCGCCGCGGCGGCAGCCTGGGCGGCGGCAAGCTCGGCCGCCATCGCGGCGCGGTGCGCCTCGGCATCGGCGAGTTGGCGTTCCAGGGCTTCCCGCTGCCCGGCTTCCTGGCGACGCCGTTCCTCCGCGGAGAGGCGCGCGGCCTCCGCCGCCTCCTGGGCTTCGCGGGCGCGATCCACGCTGGACAGCGCCGCGGCGCGTTCCTCCCGGAGCCGGACGATTTCCTTGGCGAGCGCGGCGGCAACCCGCTCCGGGGCAGGGGGCGGGGCGAAGGGCGCTGGCTGGAACTGCGGTGCGCCGCCATAGGACCGATGGAACCACACGCCGAGTTGCCAAGCGAATTTGAGGCAGGAGAGCGCCGTCTCGTGGTCGCCGAAGCCCTCGTGCGCTGCCTTGTTGCCGAAGGTGCGAAGCTGGTGGAACAGGCGCGCGGCCTCCCGGGGGACGGCGCCCCGGTCTTCCAGGCGGCGGAGAAGATCAACCTGCCGCACGCCGTCCTCGGGCAGGTTTCGGGTACTTGCCGCCACGCGGCGCGCGAGTCCTTCGCCGAACAACCGCAGCTTGGTCAGCGCCGCGTTGGGGTCGGTGCGGAAATAGGTCTCGGCGAGGGCGGCAAGACGAACAAGCTGGATGTCGTGCCCCGCGAGAAAGCCGAAATTCTTGGATGGCGCTGCCGTGTCTTCGCTCATCCTGGCGCCCTTGCCGCTCCTCTTCAGTCGGGGGACCGACGATAGAAGCGGCAGGGCCGCTGCACAACTGAAGGCGCTGCCGGTCGTGGGACCGGCAGCCTGACGGTCCGGTCAGCGGTCGGCGTGGCGGCGCAGCGCCTCTGCCATGCGGTCGGCGTCGTCCTCGGCGAGCCACCGTATCAGGACGTCGGTGCCGTCCGGGAGGGTGGCCGACAGCCTGCCGGAGCGGACCGGCCCCGGGGCAAGGCGCTTGAGGACCGGCGCGGTCGCGCGGGGGCGCCGGATCAGGATCCAGCCGCGGGCGATGTGCTCCACGGCGCCGGAGCAGGTCCGGGAGAGGCTGGAGGGCTTTGGGCCGCTGAACCAATGGGGCCAGCGCACCCGGACGCCGTCGATGCGTTCGCCGACCATCAGGCCATCCCTCCCGCCGGGCAGGCCGCCGCGGCGAGGATGTCCGCAGCCAGGTCCACGGAGCGGACGCGGAGGTCGTCCAGGTGACGCCCCCGGAAGCAGCCGACCGGCAGCCAACGCTCGCCGCTATGGGAGAGGAGGCGAAGTTCGGCGCGCCAGCCGGTGCGGCCCATGGGCGCAATGTCAACAGACATGACATGCCCGGTCTCGGCGCGGAGGCGGATGTGTTCGTGAGTGAAGATACGCATGGAAGGTCGGACCTTTCCGTTGGTGGATAACCTACGGTCCGGCCAGCCGATGCAAGGGACAACGACGGCGCGAGCAAGATAAGGATGCCGCGCAAAAGGATTTCCTTTCGTCGGGCGATTTGCCGACTTTCTTGATCCAGGGAATCCGCGCCTGTCAGACTCGCAAAAGGTTGGTCTCGATTTCGGAGCGGACAAATGGGGCGGCTTCTCGGGTATGGGCGCGTGAGCACCGGCGATCAGGATCTCGCCCTTCAAGTGGATGCGCTCCGGGCCGCGGGGGTCACCGAGGAGAACCTGTTTACCGACGTGGTGAGCGGCGCCCGGGCGGACCGACCGGGCCTCTCCGCGTTGCTGGCGGCGGCGAGCCCGGGCGACACCATCGTGACCTGGCGTTTGGACAGGCTTGGACGTTCCGTTCTCAATTTGGCCGACCTGGCTGAACAGCTTCGCGCCCGCGGCATCGGCATACGGAGCCTGTCCGATGGCGTGGACACGTCCACGGTGGGCGGGCGCCTGCTCTACGGTTTGCTGAGCGTGCTGGCCGAGTTCGAGCGGGAGACGATCAAGGACCGGGTGCGTGCCGGGATGGCCGCGGCCCGCCGCTCCGGCGTGCATTGCGGACGACGCCCGACGCTGAAGGCGGAGCATGTTGCCGACGCCCGGGTGAGGCTGGCCGCCGGGCAGACGGCGCGCTCCGTCGCCCGGTTCCTCCGCGTATCGGAGGCCACGCTCTATCGCGCCCTGGCGAGACATCCGGCGCCGGTCGCCTCGCCCCCGGCCGCCTGACGCACACGCTTCCCCCGAGCCTGCCGGGACTCGTTTTCCTTGTCGCGGATTTCAGTGCCGGTGGAGGGGGTGGCGGACATTACCAGGGTATCTCCGGGTCTCCTTCCCCGCCGCCGACTGGCTCAGGCGGCCGCCATGGAGGATGGGCGGTTGCCATGCGGGTTGGCTGGCGCGGATTCCGGGATAGCCGTGGTCGCCTCAGTAGAAAGGAGTGCGCGCCGCGCGGCGGCGACAGCTTCGGCGACCTGGTAGGTTTCGGCGATTTCCCCGAAGGCAATGCCTTCCCGTCCCCGGACCCGCATCGCCGGGCGCATCGTGCCGTCACCGAAATCATGCAGAACGAGCCGCAGGAGCCGGGCGCCGGTGGTCGTGAACAGGCGCTCGCGCAGGCGGGCGATGGCTGGCAACCGGCGGCGCGGCCGGATGGTGACGTGCCCGTCGGCTTCCTCGATGACGGCCAGGCCGTCCCGATCAAGCTCGCCTTTCCACCGGCGGAACGCGCCGACGGCGCGGGTCATGGCGAGGTGCCGCGTCTGACGGTGGAACTCGACAAGGTTCTCGGGCGAGAACGCCAATCCGTCCTCATTGGCCTGCCGGATGGTCTCCGCAAGGGACTTGCTCTCGTATTGGGCCAGGGCGCCGGGGTAGCGTTCCGCCTCCTCCGATCCGCCGGTCAGGGAGTCCCACCACGACCAGCCCGAGGTGCGGAAGTAGGCACGCATCTCGTGAAAGTCCTCGATGCTGCCGCGGGTGGCAAGATGGAAGTGCATGTCAACTTCCGCGCCGTGCTGGGCGATCACGCGGACTTCGGAGCAAACCAGGTCGCAGGCGAGGCCGGGCGCGAACCGTTTGCATCCGTATCGCAGGCGTTCGCCGAGCCGCTTGCTGTCACGGGCGTGAACCTCGCGAAGCTCCGTCAGGCGGACGACAGACACCGGCGCCCTGACGACCACCTGGATCGCCCGGGTGATTCCTTTGGCGCCACAGAAGGCCGCGTATTCCCTGCCCCATTTTGTCTTCAGCGCATGCGCCTCGTCGGCGAAGCCGTGCCACCGGCGCCGCTGCCGTCCGAGGTAGTCGCGCAGGGCGCCGCAGGTGGCGAGGTCGAGCATCGTGTCGCCATCGAGGGCCGCATACACCTCGTCGTCGCACAGGCCGCCCCGGAGCAGGTCACGCGCGGTTTCCTCTGCTTCCTGGCGCCGGTCACGCGCGGCCCGCGAGAGCGCGATGTCGCGCTTCCGTCCTGCCCCGGGGAAGGTCAGCGCATCGGTGTCGTCGGCGGCAAACCTGTTGACAGCTTGGGGTGTGAAGGGCTGGCGGTCCGAAAGGGTCCGTTCGGGCCGCCCGGGCGTCACCTACTGCCCGAGAAAGCGGCGGAATCCTTGAGGTCGGCGCGTGACGAGCGCATGCTGATTCCGTTCGATGACAAAATGCCGGGCGGAGGGCTGGCAGGCCCGATGATGCCCGGCTCTTTTATGAGGCGGTGCGATCCCTGCCAGGGTCAAGGGTCTTGTGCACGGCGTCGTGAGGCTGGGCCAGAGGTAGGCCCGCCGCTCTCCGAAGGGCGCCGTTTGACCGCGTGATCTCGGGTGAGGGTGAGGGAAGCCCGCGCGCGCCGCATGGCGCCCTCGGATCCGGGGCTTGCGTCCGGATTGTAAGCCGTATAGTGTCCGCAACGGCTCGGCGCTGCCGATAAACCTTTGATTTTCCGTGTAGAATCGGAAAATGTGCGGAGTGTCCCATCCCCTCCGCCATCTGCTTTCCTCGACCGGAAGATACAGCGCCCCTGATGTGGGGCCACGATTCCGGACCATCCCCACGCCACATCCGACCAGGCCGGGCTTCGTCCACGGCGATCCGCCCGTCGCGCAGGCGTCCCGAAGGCCGAACCAGATCGTTTGTCACCGGGAAGGGGGAAAAAGGCTGCGGGCCAAAGGAGGGGGGCTCTCGGAACCAGATCGGGGGTTGGTAGTGATTGGTACCGCGCCCGCAGCAATGGGAAAATGCCGCAGGTGACCGGTTGAATCCAGCAACCCATGGTTGAGAAATCTCAATTTTGATCGAATTCTTTTTCTTTCATGAGATTCTCTGGCCAAAACATCCCTGCGGTTGTGTGCCTCGCAAGTCGCAGGGTCCATCGCGATTGTGAATGTGGCGTCTCCCGATTCCCGAGGCCCTTCAACTGGCCTGGATGATCGCCAGATTTCATTGTGACCACGACCGGGGGCCTGACCGCGAGGCCAGGACCTGATTCGAGAAGAGGAGGTCGTATGGCCGGAAACGCACCCGACGACGAAGCACGCATCCGCGAACTCGCCTATTTCCTGTGGAAGGACGCCGGCTCCCCGGAAGGCATGGCGGGCGCGCACTGGGAACAGGCGAGCCGGCTGCTGTCCGGACAGGCTTCCGGGGGCGAGCCGCTGGAGATGCAGGCGGCCGCCGCGGCCAAGGCCGAGGAGGAAGCCAAGGCCGTCGCCGCCAAGGCCCGGAAGCCGAAGGTGATCGGTACGGCCGCCGCCGAGGTGAAACCGGAAACCAGGAAGGCCGCGCCAAAGGCCGAGAAGGCGCCGAAGGCCGACAAGCCCCCCAAGAAGCCCAAGGCCAAAGCATGACGGTGGATGCCGGGCTGTTCCGGGACGCAGCCATGTCCAGGCCGAAAGGGACATGGGTGCCGCGCGGGCGCAGCCTCGGCATCTCGAAAACCGCGACGACGCCACAGAAAGCTGTTTCACAATTTCTTGGGGTCGGGCATTTTACCTTCAACAGAGGTGTCGGGAGCGCATCTGGTGGCTGATTTCTGGGCGGACTGGGGCGCGCTTGCATATGTGGCGGCGGCCTGTTGGGCTTTCTTCGAAGGCGAGACCTTCGTGCTCCTTGCCTCCGCAGCCGGACGGGCAACCGGGCTGATCGATCCCTGGATCCTGATGCTCTCGGTCTGGGGTGGCTCCTTCCTCGGCGACCAGCTCTGGTTCACGCTGGGGCAGCGCTATGGCGCCAAGGCCGTGCGCAAGATCCCCGGGGCCGAGCGCCGCCTGACCCAGGCGATGGGCATCCTGGAACGCTATGGCGCCCTGTTCGTCCTGACCTTCCGCTTCGCCTATGGCATCCGCAACGTCGCCGCCGCCGCCTGCGGCGTGGCGGGGATGCCGCGGCTGCGCTTCATGACCCTGAACTTCGTGGCCGCCGGGATCTGGGCCGCCGCCTTCGTGGGCGCGGGCTGGTTTGCCGTGGCCTGGCTGGGCGAGAAGAACACCTTCTATGCCCTCGGGGCGATCGGCTTCGGGGCCATCATCTTCCTGGCGGTGAAGCTGATCCGCCAGCGCCAGCGCCGCAACCGCGCGCTGGTCGCGGCCGAGTAGCCGCCCTTCCGCTCCACGGCATCGCCCGAACCCATATGGCCCGAGACGGGGCGCCTTCCTCCCGGAAGGCGCCCCGTTCCGCGTTCAGGCGGAGGCGCGTGGCTCGTAGGGTGCCTCCAGGGAGGCGATCTCCTCCGGAGTGAGCATGATCTCGGTCGCCGCCGCCGCATCGGCGATCTGCGCCGGGTCGGAAACGCCGAAGATCGGCGCGGCCATCATCGGCCGGCTCAGCAGCCAGGCGAGCGAGACCTGCATCGGCTTCACCCCGCGCGCCGCCGCGATGGCCATCACCGCGTCCAGCACGGCGAAGTCGCTTTCCCGGTAGAGGCCATCCGCCAGCTTGTCCGTCTTCGCGCGCTGGCTTTCCGCCCCCGCGCGGCTGCGGTTGCCGCCCAGGAAGCCGCGCGCCAGGGGCGAGTAGGGGACCAGCCCGACGCCCTGCTCCAGGCAGAGGGGGATCATCTCCCGCTCCTCCTCCCGCTGCACGAGGTTGTAGAGGTTCTGCATCGCCACCGGCTTCGCCCAGCCGCGGTACTGCGCCACGGCGCACATCTGGGCGAAGCGCCAGGCCGGCATGGTGGAGCCGCCGATGTAGAGGACCTTGCCGGCGCGGACCATGTCGTTCAGCGCCTCCATCACCTCCTCGATCGGGGTGACGGCGTCCAGCCGGTGGATCTCCAGCAGGTCCACGTAATCCGTGCCGAGCCGCTTCAGCGAAGCGTCGATGGCCTCCCGCAGATGCTTGCGCCCCACGCCCGAGCCGTTGGGCCGGTCGCTCATCGGGCTGCCGATCTTGGTGGAAACCACCACCTCCTCGCGCTTCGCGAAGCGCAGCAGGGTGGCCCCGATGATCCGTTCGCTCTCGCCGAGGTTATAGACATCGGCCGTGTCGAAGAAGTTGATCCCGGCATCGAGCGCGGTCCGGAAGAAGGGCTTCGAGCCTTCCTCGTCGAAGGCGCCCCAGGCCCGCCGTCCGGCCGCGCCCCAGGAATTGCCGCCCAGGCAGACCGCCGAGACGGTGAGGCCGCTGCGGCCGAGCTGTCTGTACTTCATGGAGCGAGTCCCCTTCGCTGCTGTCGCATCGCATCGGTCTGCCGCAAAGCCGGGCGCGGCATAAGCCGTCTCCGGAATGCCGGGCGATAGAGACGGGGCAGGCAGCCCGCCCGGAGTTCCGGCGTTGACCGGGTGGCATGTCCGCCCGGCAACGGGACACCACACGGAGGAGAAAAGCATGAGCGACGTCACGGACCCGGTGCCTTTCCCGGCCGAGGCCGATCTGGCGGCGGTGGCGCAATCGGCGACCGGGCCGGTGGGCCGCTTCCAGATCGTCTGCAGCGGGCTGCCGAAGGGGGGCGTGGCGGCCTTCCTGATCGACACCACCGACGGACGTTCCTGGAGCTTCGACGGCGAGAGCTGGACGCCGCTGCCCTACAGCATGGAACGCCCCGAACCGGCGCCCTGAGCGCGCGACCACGCGGATTCGGATGCCCCGGGGGCTGGCTGCGGGCGGCCGGTCGTGGTTGTTCTGCGGAATCGCATTTCCGGAGGCTCGACCATGGCCAATCCCCCGACCGGCTTCGATCACGGCGTCACGCTGGAAGCCACGCAGACGATCCTGCGCGAGACTCTGGCGGAAGGCCGCCGCCTCGGTCTCGCGCCCCTGACCGTCGTGGTGCTGGACCAGGCGGCACAGCTCAAGGGCATGTTACGGGAGGATGGTTGCAGCCTGCTCCGCCCCGGCATCGCCCAGGGCAAGGCTAATGCGGCCCTGGCGCTCGGCTTCGGCGGCCGCGAGCTGGCGCGCCGCGCCCAGAACATGCCGGCCTTCATGAACGCCCTGTCCGACCTCACCGGCGGCTCCGCCGTGCCGGTGCCCGGCGGCGTGCTGCTGCGGGATTCCGCCGGCAAGGTCCTGGGCGCCGTCGGCGTGTCTGGCGACCTGTCGGAAAAGGACGAGGCCGCCGCCGTCGCCGGGATCAAGGCTGCCGGCCTGGTGCCCGACACGGGGGACTGAGCGCCTTCAGGCGGCATCCCCGACCGCTTCCCCGGCCGTGCCGGGGAGGCAACCGGCGGAGGAACCGGGCGACATCCGCGCCTGCATCTCGCGCGCCGTGGCGAAGAAGCGTTCCGTCAGCGGCGCGACGAAGGGGTTCTCCTGGGTGATTGTCCGGAACAGCGCCTCGGAATCGTCGCGCACCGCCTCCACCGCCCGCATCAGTTGCTCGAAGCTCGGCGTGGTCTGTCTGGGGCGCGGCAGGTCGAGGCTGTCCACGAGCCGGGCGACCAGATGGGTCAACCCCTGGACTTGCGCCATCTCCCGGTCATGCGCCTCGGCGGTGGAGCGGATCACCGTCAGGCCGAGCGCGCGTTCCAGGAACCGCTCCACCAGCCTGTGCCGGCCCCCGCGCCCCGGGCAGACAGTGACCCGCAGCCCGGCGATCCCATGGCGCCCGCTGTTCGGCCCGAAGAGCGGATGGGTTCCCACCAGTTCCACCGAAGCGGGCAGCACCGCCCGCAGCAGGCGCAGCGGTTCCAGCTTCAGGGAACAGGTATCCACCACCAGCGTGCCGGGGCGCAGATGCGGGGCGATGGCGGCGCCCGTCGCCGCGATCTGAGCCACCGGCACGGCGAGCAGCACGAAAGGCTGCGCCGCGGCCTCCGCCAGGCTGGCGGCGCGAACCCCGTGGCGGGCGGCGATCTCCCCCAGGTCGGGCCGCGGATCGGCGAGGTGGATACGGAAGAAGGGGCGCAGATGCGGCAGGCAGAAGCCGCCGAAGGCGCCCGCGCCGATCAGGCCGAGGCCGGGACGGGACGGTTCATCCGCAGGGGCGGGGAAGGTGGTCATGATATCGGCGCTCCGGAAGGAGCCGCCGGAGGGACGCAGGAACGAGTGTGCCGCCTTCCGGCGGCCTCGTCTCAATCGGGAATGACTGATCCTTGCCGCGCCATGTGGGGGCGCGGGTAATAGCTTCGCCGGACGGGCTGGGCCTGGATCATGCGCTGCATGATGACACGGAGCCGCCTCGCGTCAATGCCGGCCCTTTCCCGCGGATACCACCCTTGCGGGACGCCGCGCCCGGGCGGAACCTGCGGCCCCCCGCGAGGAGAGATGCGATGAGTCGGACCGAGACCGTGCTGCGACACCTGGACGAGCAGGAGGCGCAGCTCCGCCAGCGGTATTTCGAACTCCTCCGCATCCCCAGCGTCAGCGCCCAGCCCGCCCATGCGGCCGATTGCCGCCGCACCGCCGAGTTCCTGGCTGCCGAGCTGAGCGCCATCGGCTTCGAGGCGCGGGTGCGCGACACGGCGGGCCATCCCGTGGTGGTGGCGCACCATCCGGGGCCAGCGGACGGGGCCGCGCCGCACCTGCTCTATTACGGCCATTACGACGTGCAGCCGGCCGAGCCCTTCGAGCTCTGGACCAGTCCGCCCTTCGAGCCGACGGTGATGCCCGGCCCGCATGGCGACCGCGTCGTCGCGCGCGGCGCGGTGGACGACAAGGGACAGGTGATGACCTGGCTCGCCGCGCTGCGCGCCTGGCACGAGGTCGGCGGTGGCATCCCGGTGAAGGTCACGGCGCTGATCGAGGGCGAGGAAGAGGTCGGATCGCCCAGCCTCGACGCCTTCCTGAAGGAGAACGCCGGGGAGCTGAAGGTCGCGGATGTCGTGGTGGTCAGCGACACCAACCAGTGGGACTTCGACACCCCCGCCATCTCCACCCGGCTGCGCGGCATGGCCTATGTGCAGATCGACCTGCGCGCCGCCTCGCGCGACCTGCATTCCGGCATGTATGGTGGTTCCGCGCGCAACCCGATCAACCTGCTGACCCGCATCCTCGGCGAGTTGCAGGACGAGGACGGGCGGGTGCAGATCCCCGGCTTCTATGACGGGGTGGAGCCGGTCTCCAACGCCCAGGCGACGCAATGGGCCGAGCTGGGCTTCGACGAGGCGCGCTTCCTCGGCGATGTCGGGCTTTCCGTGCCGGCGGGCGAGCGCGGCCTCGGCGCGCTGGAGCGTCTCTGGGCGCGGCCGACCTGCGACCTGAACGGCATCTGGGGCGGCTATACGGGCGACGGCTCCAAGACGGTGATCGCGGCCGAGGCGCATGCCAAGCTCTCCTGCCGCCTCGTCGGCAGCCAGGACCCGGCGAAGGTCGTGGCAGGCATCAAGGAATTCGTGCAGTCGCGGCTGCCGAAGGATTGCACCGCCGAGGTCCAGGTCTTCGGCCTCGCCGCGCCCGTGGTGGTGCCGGTGGAGAACCGCTTCGTCGCCGCCGCCAAGGAGATCCTGACCGAGGAATTCGGCAAGGCGCCGGCCATGATCGGATGCGGCGGCTCCATCCCCGTGGTGGAGAGCTTCAGGCGTATCCTGGGCCTGGACTCGCTGCTGATGGGCTTCGGCCTGGATGACGATCAGGTGCACAGCCCGAACGAGAAGTTCGAATGGCGCTGCCTGACCCGCGGGGCCCGCGCCCAGGCCCGGCTGCTCGGCAAGCTGGCGGGGTGAAGGCACAGGCCGGGAGGAGACCGCCGGAAGGGACAGGTTCCCTTCCGGTCATCGCGCTCCCGCAAGATGGAGGCGCCATCCCGTGCGGGGTGGCGCCCCCGGCGCGCGGATCAGCCGCGCGGCGCCAGTTCCGCCTTGAGCGCCTGGATGCGGCTGCGCAGGCTCTCGCGCAGGCTGGGCGAGGCATGCGCCTTCATCCCCGCCAGGGTCTCCTCCAGCTCGCGCAGGAGGCGACGCTTCTCCTCGCGGTTCCGCTGGATCGGCTTGTTGTCGCTGAACTGGCCCTCGAAGGCACGCATCGGGCTCACATCCCCTGAACACTGTGTGAACACAAGCTATTCCACCGGGCGGAAAACGGCAAAGGGGGCCGGACGGCTGCCCGCCCGGCCCCCTCCCGCGCCGCTCAGTACTCGTATTCGTAGGACAGCCCGGCGCTCTGCCCATCCGTGCCGGAGCTGCTCTTGAGCTTCAGGCGCGGGGTCAGCTCGATCTCCACCCCGACGCGCGGCTGGCCCGTCGTCGCTCCCGGATCGACGTTCACATAGACGCCGTCCGCCAGATAGCCGCCCGCCTTGACGCCGAGCTCGCCGGAGGAGGTGGAATCCACGCCCAGCCGGTCGAGCCCCAGCCGCTTTGCGATGCGGCCGAAGAAGCCGCCGTCGGAATCGCTGCCCAGCGCCCCGGTCGCGCCGGCCAGGGCCTGGGCGATCTGGGCGATCTGGAAGGGCGAGAGTTCGCTGGTCGAGCGCGCGAAGAGCAGCCGCGCCAGCACCTCGTCCTGCGGCAGTTCCGGGGAGGAGGTGAACTCCACCTTCGGCTCGGTCGGCTTGCCCGAGATCGCGACATTGATGGTGGTGGACTGGACCGTGGTGGAGGCCAGGAAGTCCAGGTCCGGCATCACCCCGCCGCTGAAGGCGAGGCTGCCGCGCGAGAAGCTCAGCCGCCGGTCGATCAGCGTGAAGGTGCCGCGCACCATGTCGAGCGAGCCGGTGATGTTCGGCGCCGAGGCGGTGCCGCCGACCTTGAGGTTGCCCTCCATTTCCGCATCCAGCCCGCGGCCGCGCACATAGAAGCGGCCGGGGATCACCACGTTGATGTCGAGCGCGATCGGCGCCGCCTGCGGATCGGGCTGGCTCGCGGCGGCCTGTGTCGCGGCGGATGCATTCCGGCCGCGCCGGGGCGCCGGGGCGCCGCGCCCGACCTCCCGCACATTGCCCAGGTCCGCCACGCTACCGGGCAGGCCGGTGGGGATGCCGAGCGTGGCCTCGGGGATCTCGATACGCCCCGAGGCGCGCAGCCCGGAGGCGAGCCCGCCATCCAGCAGCAGGTCGGTGTTGAACAGCCCCGTGAACAGGTCGCTCGTCACCGGCTGCAGTCCCTGGCTGGTCAGGGTGATGCGCAGCGGCTGACCCTGCGCGAAGGGCCGCGCCTCGCCCCGGGCGCTCAACGTGCCCTTGGTGCCGTTGGCGGTCAGGCTTTCCAGCACGATGCGGTCGCCCTGCGCCGTGATGCGCGCCGCGATGTTGCGCAGCGCCGCCCCGTATTCGAGGTTGCGGAAGCTGCCATTGCTCAGCGTCGCGCCGCCGCTGAGCTGCGGGGCGGAGACGGTGCCGGCGGCGCGGGCATCGATGGTGAGCTGCCCCGTCGCCCGGTTGGCGCCCGCCGCCAGCAGCGGCGCCGCGATCGTGCCGAGATTGGCGTTGCCGCGCAGGCTGGCCTGGACCGGCGCATTCCCGGTCGCGCCCTGCGGCAGCCGCGCCTCCAGCGTCATCCGGGCGGCGCTGCCGGCGACCAGATTGGCCACCGCCTCGATCGCCTGGCCGCGCATCTTGGCGTTCACGGTCAGGTTGGCGGGCGGCAGGCCGGCGGCATAGGGCGCATCCGCCCGCAGGCCCGTGGCCCGCACCTCGCCATCGATGTTCGGCGCGGCGGTGGCGCCGGTGACGCGGATATCGGCATTCACCGTGCCGGCGAGACGTGGATCGGGCACGAAGAGATTGGCCATGGCCACCGGCAGGTTGGCGATGGTGGCGCGCAGGTCCGCCTGCTGCGGCCCCCATTGCCCGCCCAGGCGCAGCGTGCCGCCCGGCCGGGCGGCCAGCGCCATGTCGCCGATGCGGATGCCGCCATCCTGCCGCAGCGTCACCGTGGCGGGGGCGGTGAGGCGGAGGCCGAGCTGTCCCCGCGTCACGTCCAGCGCGGCGAGGTTTACCGTGCGGTCGGCGCTCACCGCATCGATCCTCGCCCGGGCATTGAGCCGGGCGTCCATGGCGGCGATCTGCGCCTGGAGGTTCAGCGCGTCGAGCGCGCCCTCGGCCCTCACCGTGCCATCGACCGGTGTGCCCGCCGCGGTCAGCCGGTTCAGGCGCAGGTCGGCATTCACCGTCTGCACCCCCCGGCTGTCCGGGGCGCCCCTGGCTTCCAGGTTCAGCCCGCCCGCGAGCGGCATGCCGGCGATGCCGGAGAGCGGCGCGAGGTCGCGGGCCTCCAGCTTCACCTGCCCGTCGAAAAGCAGCTTCGCGATGTCGAAGCTGCCGCCGCCGTTCAGCCGCAGCGGGCCGAGCGCCGCGGCCAGGCGCTCGATGCGCAGGACCTGCTCGTTCAGCTCGGAGGCCGCATCGAGGCTCAGCGGCTGCCCATCCAGCCGGCCGCTCAGCTTCGCGGAACCGGTCGGAGGGGAAAGCCGGGCGAGATCGGCGTCGAGCTGGAGGTTCTCCAGCTTGTGGCCCTGCGCGATCAGCTCGGGGCTGTTCACCTTCGCCTGCACGGTGGGGGCGGCGAGGGTGCCGCCGACATGCAGATCCGCCTGCATCCGCCCGCGCACCGGCTGCCCCGTGGCCTCGGCATTGGCGAGGCGGATCTGCGCCGTCAGGTCCAGCGGGTCCTGGTAGGAGCCGGAGGCGGTGGCGCTCAGCCCCGCGCCGGTCAGCTCCAGATGCTCGATCCGCTTCAGGTCGCCGCGCAGGGTCAGCACGGGCTCCTTGCCGAGCAGGCCCGGGGCCGGTTCCGGCAGGCGCGGGTCGCGCATCACCAGCTTCGCATCCACCGCCGGGTCCTGCTGCGTGCCGGTGACGGTGCCGTCCAGTTCCAGCGCGCCCCAGCCGATGCCGGCCGGCAGCAGCTCGCCCAGCGCCTTCGCATCGCCCATGCGTGCCTTCACCGCGAGGTCGAGCGCGTCGCGGTAACGCCCCGAGGCCTCCAGGTTCAGCCCGGCGCCCGCCACGGTCAGGCGCTCGATGCGCTCGCCATCGCCCTTGAGGTCCATCCGGATGGCATCGCCCACCAGGGTCGGCGGCGCCTGCGGGATGCGCGGCTGGCGCACCACGCCCTGGGCCTCGATGGCCGGGGCGCTGGTGGAGCCGGTGACATGGGCGTTCAGCTCGATGCCGTTCCAGCCCAGCCCCTGCGGCAGCAGGCTGCCCAGCGCCTCGGAATTGCCGAGCGCCGCCTTGAGGGTCAGGTCGCTGTTGTCGCCGACATAGCCGCTGCCTTCCACCCGGCCGGGCGCGGCGGAAACGAGGAAGCTGTTCAGCCGCAGGCCGGAGCCCTCCGGGCGCAGGTCCACGGCGAAGTCGCCGCCGGTCACGGGGGCCGGCAGCAGGCCGGGGGCCTGGACATTGCCCTTGGCCACGAGGCCGAGCCCGCCCGTGGCCGGCAGCGCCAGCGTGCCATCCGCCTGCGCCTTCAGCGCGTCGCCGATGGCGGCGCGGAGCGTCAGGGCGGCGCCTTCGGCCGGGCCGTCCAGGGTGATCCGGGCGCTGCCGGGGGCAGGGGGCAGGCCGAGCAGCCCGGCCACCATGCCGCCCGCGGGCTCGTCATAGCTGACGTTCAGCTTCACCCGCTGCCCGGGGGCCAGGGCGACATCGGCATCCAGCGCGCCGGGCATGTCCAGCCGCCGGGCCTTCACGCCCAGGAAGGCGCCGTCATCGCCCAGCCGCCCGCCCGCCTGCAGGTTCAGCGCCGCCGGCATCCCGGCCACCGCCTGGCCGATCTCCAGCCGCTTCACCTCCAGCGCCTCCAGCGCCAGCCCGACCGGGAGCTGGGGCAGGGACGGGATCAGGCTGCCGCCCTCGCTGGGCTGCGGCTCCGGCGCCGGGGCGGTGCTTTCCGGCAGGCGCTCGAAATCCAGGCGGCCCGCATAGAGGCGGCGGATGCGCACCTCCCGGCGCAGCAGGGCGCCGAGATCCACGTCCAGCACGGCATCCTCGACGGTCAGGTAGGTGCCCTTGGCATCGGCCATGGTGACCCGGTCGATGCGCGGCCCGAAGGGCAGCCCGCCATGCAGCCCCTCGATGGTCAGGCCTGGCACGTACTGCCCCGCCAGCCGGGCGATCGTCGCCTGCCCGGGGGAGGTATTGGCGAAGACCAGCACGCCGCCGACCACGACGACGGGGAGGAGGATCAGGACCAGCAGCAGGATGCCGGCCCATTTCAGCGCGCGCCGCATCAGAAGGCCTGCCCGATGCCGATATAGAGACCATAGCCGGAATCGCCCGGCAGCTTCTTCAGCGGAACGGCCACGTCGGCACGGATCGGGCCGATGGCGGTGGCATAGCGCACGCCGAGGCCGGCGCCGAAGGCAAGGTTGCTGAAGCCGGGCGCGCTGTCCTCCTGCACGCTGCCGCCATCGACAAAGGCGGCCATGCCCCAGGCGCCCGAGATGCGCTGCCGCACCTCCAGATTGGCCTCGACCACAGAAAGGCCGCCGGTCGGCGTGTCGTTGCTGCGGCGCGGGCCGATGCGCTGGAAGTCATAGCCACGCACCGAGCCGCCGCCGCCCGCGTAGAAGCGCATATGCGGCGGCACGTCGAAATAGGAGGAGGTGCCGAGGATGCTACCGACGGAGATTCGCCCTGCCAGGATCGTGCCCTTGTCGCTGGTGAAGTCGTGATAGGCGGTGCCGGTGCCGCGCATCCGCACGAAGGTCTGCCCGCCATTGATGGCATAGATCGGCGAAACCAGCCCGTTCAGCCGCACGCCGCGCGAAGGGTCGAGCAGGCTGTCCGTATCGTCCCAGAAGGCGGTGCCGAGCAGGCCGACGAGCTGGTAGTCGCGCTTGCTCGCGCCATACTCCTTCGTCCTGCCGAACTCGCCGATCACGCCGCCCGACAGGGTCAGGCGCGGATCGGGCTTGGTCTCGATCGACACCGCGCCGGTGATGGCGTCGCGGTCATAGGCGAGCAGCCGCTCGCGGATCGCGGCCGTGTCGATCACCAGCGTCATGTTGCGCCCGAAGATCCAGGGCGAGCGGAGATTGGCGCCCACCCGGGCGTTGAAGCTGTTGCCCGAACTGCTCTGCGAGGTCCGGCCGATCGAGCCCTCCAGCCGCAGCCGCTCGGCGGCGCCGAACAGGTTGCGATGCTCCCAGAACACCGTTGCGGTCGGGCCGTTCCGGGTCTCGTAGGCACCGGTGACGCCCAGGGCGCGGCGCGGCCGCTCGGAAACCAGGAAGGTGACCGGCAGGCGGCCGCTGCCGTCCAGCGCCGTGCCTTCCTGCGCCCGCACCATGCCGAAGACGCCGAGGTCCACGAGGTCCCGCCTGACCCGGGCCAGGGTCTGCGGGTTGTACTCCTTGTCCGTGAGCTGGCTGGCCACGGCGTTCAGCATGCGTGGGCTGACGCGGGTGGCGCCTTCCACATCCGGCGTGGCGAAGCGCGCCTGCGGACCGGACTGGAGGTGATAGACCACGTCCATCAGATGCGTGTCGAAATCGACCGTCACCTCGCGCCGGGGAATCGAGGCGAAGGGATAGCCCGTGTCGCGCAGCGCGGTGACCAGCCGGTCGCCCGCGGCGATCACATCCTCGGCCCGGGCGGGATCGCCCTTGGCGAGACCCGTGACCTCGCCGGCACGGCCCAGGTCGCGGCCGGGCTCCGCCGGCGTGACACGGAGCACGCCGATCCGGAACCGTTCCCCCGGAGCGGCGCCGACGGTCACCTTCACCGGCTCCTTCCGGCCGGCGAGGCGCGCGGCGAGCTGCGGCGTCTCCGGCGGCTGGCCGTCGATCAGCACCTCCGGGCGCCCGGCATAGAAGCCTTCCGCCCGCAGCGCGCGCGTGACCAGCCCCTGTTCCTGGATCGCGCGGGCGACCAGCCCCTCGGCCGAGGTGGGCGCCAGGCTCTGCAGGCGCTTCAGCGCGGAGATGCTGGAGATCGCGGAATCGACCGCGGAATCCCCGCTCGGGCGGAACTCGGTCTCATAGGGGACCGTGACCTCGTCCGCGTCCTGGCTCCCCGGCCCGGCCTCGGCGGACGGCGGGGCTGGCGCGGTGGATGACGGATCGCCGCCCTGGGCCAGCGAGATCTCCGCCGGCATCGCGGCCACGAGGGTGAAAGAGGCAAGCAATGCCGGAAGGCGATGGAGCATCGGCAATGAACGGGCTATCCCCCAAAACTATGAACCCGGAACTCTTTGAGACCCTGACCGGTTGGCGCCGCCATCTGCACGCCAACCCTGCCCCTACCCTGGATGAAGGCCCTACGGCGACGTATGTGGCCGCACGTCTGCGCGAGCTTGGCGTGACCGAGATCGCCGAGGGCATCGGCGGCCACGGGCTGGTCGCCACCCTGCGGCGCGGTGGCGGCAACCGCTCGGTCGGCCTGCGCGCCGACATGGACGCGCTGCCGATCCAGGAGGCCGCGACGGACCTTCCCTGGGCCTCCACACGGCCGGGCGTGATGCATGCCTGCGGCCATGACGGTCACACCGTGGCCCTGCTCGGGGCGGCGGCTCTGCTGCTGGAGGACAAGAGCTGGTCGGGCACGGTCCATCTGGTCTTCCAGCCCGCCGAGGAAGGCGGGGGTGGTGCCCGCTCCATGGTGGCGGACGGTCTCTTCGAGCGTTTCCCCATGGACCGGATCTTCGGCTGGCACAACTGGCCGGGCCTGCCGGTGGGCACCATCGCCGTCCATGACGGCGCGGTCATGGCGGCCGGGCGGCGTTTCGAAATCGTCATCCGGGGCCATGCCGGGCATGCCGCCCTGCCGCATCTGACGCGCGACCCGATCCTCGCCGCCGGACACGCCATCACCGCCGTGCAGTCCATCGTGGCCCGCTCGGTGGACCCGATGAAGACGGCGGTGTGCAGCCTGACCACGATCCACGGCGGCGAGGCCATGAACCAGATCGCGGCCGAGGTCGTGCTGAACGGCACGATCCGCTTCATCGACGACGAGGTCGGCGCGCTGATGATCGAACGGCTGCAGGCCATCGCCGCCGGGCTGGAGGCGAGCTTCGGCGTGCGGGCGGAGGTGCGGGTGCTGTCCGGCGTCGATGCCACGATCAACCATCCGGCGGAGCGCGAGCTGGCCGCCGAGGCCGCCGCCGCCGTGGCGCCGCTGCGCCGGGACGTGGGTCCCGCCATGACGGGGGAGGATTTCAGCGCCTTCCTGCAGAAGGTGCCGGGCGCCTTCGTCTGGATCGGCAACGGCCCCGCCGAGGGCGGCCGGGAGCTGCACAACCCGCACTACGATTTCGACGACCGCGTGCTGCCGGTGGCCAGCGGCTACCTCGCCGAGACGGCGAAGCGGGCGCTGTCGGCCAGGGATGGCTCTTCCGGCGGCTGATCCGGCGGGGCGGGATACTCGATCGGGGCGGCCAAGCCCGTCATCTGGCGGGCTTGGCCGGGTTTTCCCCTATGGCGTCACGATATTGAACCAGAACGGAAACGAATCGAGGCTGGAGACGAGGTCGTTCAGCTTCGCCCGGTTTCCGGAAAGCTTCACGCCACCGGACTGGAGCGCGTCGTCCAGCGAGACTTTCTGCAGGATGATATCGTTCAACGTGCCGCGGCTGAGGGTCAGCGAGGCATCGGCCCCATCGACATTCCTGCCTTCCGTGTGATTGAGCACACCATTTTCGAGCTGCACGAAATACTTCTCGTTCGTATCGGAAAAGTCGAAATTGAGTTTCGCCTGCTTGTTTGCCGCCTTCTCGGCATTCAGGCGGACACCGAGATAATCGAAGAACAGATTGAGATTCATCGCGCGGATCGTGTCGGGGCTGGCCGTGTTCGGGGTCGGCAATTCGGCCACGCCCTTGCGGAGTTCCTGCGCCCCGGTCAGGTAGAAGTTGCGCCACGGACCGGCCTCGGACTGGTAGCCGAGCTGCTCCAGCGCATCCGCTTCGAGATCCTTGGCCGCCTGGTTCTTGGGGTCCGCGAACACGGCGTGATGCACCACCTGGGCGACCCAGCGATAATCGCCGGCCGCGTAGGACTTCCTGGCTTTTTCGAGCAGAGCATCGGCGCCGCCCATGAACTCGACATACTTCTTGCTCGCCTCCACCGGAGGAAGTTCGTGCAGGGTCGCCGGATTGCCGTCGAACCAGCCGAGGTAAAGCACATAAGTCGCGGCGACGTCGTGGTAGATCGATCCGTAGTAGCCACGATTGGCCCAGAAATGGCCCAGGCTGTCGGGCAGCTTGAAGCTCTCCGCGATCTCCCGCATGGTCATGCCGTGATTGACCATCCGCAGCGTCTCGTCATTGATGTAGCGGTAGAGATCACGCTGCTTCTCAAGAAGTTCCTTGATGTTGCCGTTGCCCCAGGTCGGCCAGTGATGCTGGGCAAACAGCACTTCGGCCTTGTCGCCCCACATGGTGAGCGCCTGATTGAGGTATTTGGACCAGGGCAGCGGTTCGCGGATCTTGGCGCCGCGCAGCGAGTAGGTGTTGTGAAGCGTATGGGTCGCGTCCTCGGCCGCCTCCATCGCCTTCTTCTCTTCGATGAACCACAACATCTCGGAAGGCGCTTCGGAACCCGGCGCCATCAGGAACTCATAGGTCAGGCCGTCGATCACCTCTTTCTGGCCGGTCCTGGTAATGGTGTTGGTCGGCGGGATCAGCGTCACCGTGCCGGCGGAGGTCGTCGTCCCGAGGCCGGCGCCGACCTGGCCCTTGGGATCCGCCGGCAGGAGATTGCCATACATGTAGCTGGCACGCCTGCTCATCGCGTTGCCGGCCATGACATTCTCGGCGACCGCGGCTTCGAGGAAGCCTTCGGGAGCGTAGACCTTCACTTTCCCGGCGCTGACATCCTGCTCGGAAACGACCCCCCTGACGCCGCCATAGTGATCGACGTGGCTATGGGTATAGATCACCGCCTTGACCGGCTTCTGGCCCCGGTTCTTGAAATACAGGTCCATCCCGGCCTTCGCCGTCTCCTCGGAGACGAGCGGGTCGATCACGGTGATCCCCTCGGCGCCCTCGATGATCGTCATGTTCGACAGATCGAGATTGCGGATCTGGTAGATGCCGCTGGCGACTTCGAAGAGGCCGGAAATATTGATCAGCTGCGCATTGCGCCACAGGCTGGGATTCACGGTGTCCGGTGCCGCGACGCCTTCCTTGATGAAGGCGTATTTGCCGGGATTCCAGATGACGTTTCCGCCCTGGCCCTTGATGACCTCGCCGGGCAGTGCGGCGATGAAGCCGCGATGGGCATTCTGGAAATCTGTTGTATCCTGGAAGGGCAATTCGCGCAGGAGCGCCGCATTGGCCTGCTTGGTGGCTTCGGTCGCGTTGTTTCGGACATCCCGATCCTGAGCCAGAGCCGGGAGAAGAGCGCCCGCTGCCGCCAAGGCGACAGCGGACAGGCCCGCGAACAGATATCTTCTCGACACCGCATTTCCTCCGAGCACTGGTGATAGGCCGGGGATCTTTTTTCGCCCGTTACAGGCGGGTGCGCGATTTTGGCTTTGTTCAGCAGGCAAAGATCCCGGAAACGCAACAATCCGATCCTGTGCCCGATCCATCTCCCGGCACAAGCTTCGGGCAGGGGCTCCCCGGCCGGCAGTACAGAACCGTCAAATAACCCGATCCGGAAAAGAGCCCGCAAAACCCGGGGCTTATGGACGGGCCTCGTGCGGGGAGGAGGCTTCCCGGCCACGCGCAGATGTGATGCCGCGCTGATCCCAGGCGGAGAGGCCAGCGTCGTCGGAGCATTTCCACCGGACGGAAGAACTTCTTTCCCAAACCCTTATGGCATGGGCCAGCCTGCTGCCCGGGGCGCGACGGTCATCGAGTTTCCCACGCCATGCTCCTGGTCGGGCTTGTGCGGCATCGGGTACCCCATCAACGGCCCGAGGAACACCGCCGCGCCGCCAGCCGATATGGCAGGGCCTGTGCGGGATCTTCCCTGGCCTCGCCGCGCTCTTCGCGCTCCGTCGATCGTCAGGCCAGCCTTTCCCGCAGCCAGCGCCCGGCTTCCTCCACCGCCTCGCCGGCGGCGCCGACCCGGCCCTGGGCACGCAGGAAGCCGTGCACCGTGCCGGGGAACAGGCGCGACAGCACCTCGACCCCGGCTTCCCGCATCCGCCCGGCCATGGCGAGGCTGTCGTCGCGCAGCACATCCAGCTCCGCGACCTGCAACAGGGCCGGAGGCAGGCCGCGAAGATCGGCGAGGAGCGGCGAGGCGAGGGGGCTCATCCGCGCCTCCTCCTCCGGCGCGTAGAGACGCCAGAACAGCGCCATCCTGTCCCGCGTCAGGCCGAACCCCTCGGCGAATTCGCGCTGGCTCTCCGTGTCGCAACGGGCATCGTAGCAGCCATAGGCGAGCAGCAGCCCGCGCAGCGCCAGCCCCGGATCGGTCTCCCGCAGCAGCAGCGCGGCCCCGAGGGCCAGGTTGGCCCCGGCCGAATCGCCGCCCAGCACGATCCGCGCCGGGTCCAGCCCCAGCGAGGCACCCTGGGCTGCCACATGGCGCACCACCCCGGCCACCTGTTCCAGCGCGACGGGAAAAGCGGCTTCGGGCGACAGGGAATAGTCCGGCGCCAGTACGGCGCAGCCGGCGGCATGGGCATAGGCGCGGAACAGGCGGTCATGCGTATCGACGCTGTTCCAGACCCAGCCGCCGCCATGCAGGTTCACCATCACCGGCAGGACACCCCCATGCCCGCCCTCCACATGCGGGCGGTGCAGGCGGCAGGACAGCGTTCCGCCGGGCAGTTCCAGCCGGAGGTCGCGGCTTTCCGCCATGGCATGGCCCCCGGCCGCGAGCGGCAGGTTCAGCGCCTCGGTGCGCGCCCGCCCGGCGGCGAGGTGGCGTGCCGTGTCCCGGATGATGTCCGGGATCGGATCGGGCAGGGCGGCGGCCTCCATCGCGCGGGTGAAGCGCAGCATCTCCGGGTCCCAGCGCGAATCCTGCGGCATCGGCACGGCCTCTCCTCTCGTGCTCCCGCCGATGGGCATTGCCATTGGGCATTGACGCGGAAGCCCGAAAGCAAGATTGCCGCATCGCCTGGAAATCACCACCCTGAGGCGGCGATGACCCCTTTCCATTCCCCCAGCCTCCGGCCCGGTTTCCGGGCCGCCTCGCTCTTCGCGCCCAGGCGCGTGGCCTTCCTGGGCGATCCCGCCCTGCCGGAAACCGCCATCCTGGCGCGCAACCTGGTGGCCGGGCAGTTCAAGGGCGTGCTGCACACGATCGGCTTCCACTGGGACGGGCTGGACGAAGCGCCGAGCCTCGATGCCCTGGAAGAAGCGCCGGATCTCGCCGTGATCTCCCTGCCGCCGGAGGCGCAGCCCGCCGCCTTCGCAGCCCTGGCCGCGCGGGGCTGCCACGCGGCGGTGGTGCCGGTCGCCTCCCCCGATCTCGCCGCCCTCGCGCGCGGCAGCGGCGTGCGGGCGCTGGGGCAGCGCTCCTTCGGGCTGGCGGTGCCGCCGCTGGGCCTGAACGCCACGCTGTCGCATCTCGTGCCCCGGCCAGGGAAGCTGGCGCTGCTCTGCCAGTCCTCGGCCCTGGCCCGGGCGATCCTGGACTATGCCGAGGCGCAGGGCTTCGGCTTCAGCCTGATCGCGGGCATCGGCGGCAATGCGGATTACGGCTTCGCCGGCGCGCTGGACTGGCTGGCGCGCGACGCGGCCACCAATGCCGTGCTGCTGGACCTGCGGCGGATCAAGAACCGGCGGCAGTTCATCTCCGCCGCCCGCGCCACGGCGCGCACCCGTCCCGTGGTGGCGATCCGCCCCGGCAGCGCCGCGCGGGAGGCGCTGGGCGGGGCGGATGCGGTGATGGAGGCGGCGCTGCGCCGCGCCGGAGTGCTGCGCGTGGCGGACCTGGCGGAGCTCCTCGCCGCCGCCGAGACGCTGTCGCGCGTCCGGGTCTCCTCGCTGCGCAGCGGGGCGGAAGCGGACCGGATCGCCGTGGTGTCCAACGGCCTCGCCACGGGCCAGATGGCCACGGATTCCGCCCTGCGCCGCGGCGGCCGGCTCGCGGAGATCCCCGAGGCTGCCTGGCCGATGCTCCATCTGTCCCTGCCGCCGCGCTGGCATGGCGGCAACCCGCTGGTCCTGCCGCATGGCGAGGGCCACCGGCTGGCGGAGGTGGCGGCGATGATCGCCGCGCTGCCGGAAGTGGGCTCGGTGGTGGCGATCCATTCGCCGAACCCGGAAGAGGACAGCGACGCCGTGGCCGCCGCCATGGCCGGGCTCAGCGGCATCCGGGGCGCGCCCATCCTGGTGGGCTGGCTCGGGCAGGCGACTGGCAGCCCGCAGCGCTCCTTCCTCGCCAGGTCCGGCATCGCCGTCTTCCCCACCCCGGAGCGGGCGGTGCGGGGCGCGCTGCATCTGGCGCAGGACCGGCGCAACCGCGATGCCGCGGCGGAGCTGCCGCCGCGCGACGTGCCCGACTTCGCACCCGACCGCGCGGCGGTGCGCCGGCTGCTGGACACGGTGCGCGCCCGGGGCAGGCTGGCGCTGAACGAGGCCGAGGCGCTGAGCGTCTTCGACGCCTATGGCGTGCCGACCATCGCGCGCCGCGTGGTCGCCGGCCCGGCCGAGGCGGGCAAGGCGGCCATGGAACTCGGCTTCCCGGTGGTGCTGAAGCTGCTGAGCGCCGAACTGCCGCGCAAGACGGAGATCGGCGGCGTCGCGGTCGGGCTGCGCGACGTGAAGAGCGTGCGCGCCGCGGGCCTCGCCATGCTGACGCGCGCGGCGCAGGAACGGCCGGATTGCCGCATCGACGGGCTGCTGGTGGAGCGGCAGGCGCAGCCGGGCGCGGAGCTGCGCCTGCGCCTGGGCGACGAGGTGATGTTCGGTCCCTGGATCGGCTTCGGCGCCGGCGGCACCACCGCCGACCTGCAGGCCGACGAGGCGGTGGACCTGCCGCCGCTGAACCGCGTCCTGGCCACGGCGCTGATCGGCCGCACGCGGATCTCGCGCCGCCTGCATGGCTGGCGGGACCAGGAGGCCGTGAAGGTCGAGGCGGTGTCCGACGCGCTGGTGCGGCTCTCGGCCCTGGTGGTGGACTTCCCCGAGATCAAGGAAGCCACCATCAACCCGCTGATCGCCTCGGCCATGGGCGTGATCGCGGTGGATGCCGACCTGCGCCTGCGCGCGGAGGGCGAGGCCGCGATGCTGGCCATCCCGCCCTATCCGGCCGAGCTGGCGGAAGCCTGGACAGCACCGGACGGCCGCCGGCTGATGGTACGCCCGATCCGCCCCGAGGATGCGGCTGCCCATGCGGAGGCCTTCCGCAACATGGACCCGGACGACATCCGCTGGCGCTTCTTCGGCTCCATGCGCGAGCTGCCGCGCGCCCAGATCGCCCGCATGACGCAGATCGACTACGACCGCGAGATGGCCTTCGTCGCCATCGAGACGGGCGAGGACGGGGTGGACCGGATCGTCGGCGTCTCGCGGCTGACGCGGGAGGGTCAGGGCAACGGCGCCGAGTTCGCCGTCGTGGTGCTGCCGCGCTGGAAGGGCAAGGGGCTGGGCCGCCACCTGATGCGGCGTGTGCTGGACTGGGGCCAGGAAACCGGCATCCGCCGCGTGGTGGGCCAGGTTCTGGCGGACAACACGCCGATGCAGGCCTTCGTGGCCAAGCTCGGCTTCCACCTGCACCGGCTGGAGGACGATGTCCTGGAGGCGAGCCTCGATCTCTGAGGAGTGCGGGGGCTGGCACGGCGCCGCCCCCGCGAGTTTCAGTCGTTGCGCGAGTGGCTCTGGATCAGCTCCCGCACGCGGGATGCCGCGCTGGCGCCCTTGAGCGCGTCGCGCCACACCGATTCCGCCACGCGCTGATGGATGGACACCGCCTCGTCCGCCCCGGTGATCATGCCGACGCCGACGGCATTGAAGGGCGAGACATCGGGCGCGAAGGGGTTGGCGCAAAGATGCGCGCGCTCGCGGTCCCGGAAGACCACGAAGGTGCCGGCCGGATCGCCACCGGGCAGCAGGCCGAGCTGCAGGCCCATCGGCTCGCTCTCCATCAGCTCCGCGATGCGCTCCACCTCGGCGCGCGCCGCCGCGCGGCAGCGGTTCCGGACGCGGTCGGACAGCGGCATGGCGCCGGCCACGCCATCCTCCAGCAGCCGGCGCAGGGCGCCTTCGCCCAGCATGGCGATGATCGAGGGCCGGCGCTGGGCATAGAGGCGCTTGCGCGTGGCGAGCTGGCTCAGCGCCTGTTCCGCCGTGGTGCGCGCCTGCATCCGCTCCGGCGAGGCATCGGCGATCTCCGCCAGGGCCTCGGCCAGCGCCCCCTCCAGCGCGTCCGAGGACACCTGCACGCAGAGCGCCCCGCCCACCTGCAGCAACTGGTCGGCCTGCTCCTCGATCTGGCGCAGGCGCTCCGTGAGCGCGAGTGGTCGGGAGAAATATTCGACACCGATTCCCAGCAGGGACAGTGGCGAGATCTTCAGCAGCTCCGCGAGGCGCCGGATCGTGTCCAGCTTGATGACCTCGCCTTTCTCATAGCGATAGAGCGCTGCACGGGACACGCCCAGGCGCGCCGCGATCTCCTCGGCCCGGAGACCCGATTCGAGCCTGTAGGCGCGTAATTGCTGCCCGATATCGGCAAACCGCATGCAACCCCTCGTGTTTTAAGCGTGTTGGCCTCCGGTCGGTCGAGCCCCATAACCGAACCGAAGCATTTCTCGCAAAATGCGGCGGCACAGGAAGCGTATCAACAGGAATCTACATTTTTTGATGCGTCGCAACGATCATCGCCTTGGGCCACGGCGTGCAAATCGTCTTTCTGCTTCTTCCCACCATCTTTAATGGACGTGCCCTAGGCAGGCGAACTGCCGTGGCCGCGTCGAAACCGCCAACCCCCGAAACCCGCGGGATGCCAGCTTCCACGGCATCCGCCCCTCTCCGGCGCACCCGATTCGACAGGCGGTCCTGTCCTCGGGCGCCGTGGATGGCCCCGGGTTCCCGGCCAATGGCCCCGGCACGAGGCGCGCGCCTTTCCCTTCGTATTTTCCATCGTATTTCCCTCCGGGCCGATCCGGCCTAGAGCGGAAGCGCGCGGACGGACCGGTCCGGCCCGTATCCGGGCCGGGCGCCACGGCGGGACCCCGTCCCGGGACACGACCCGCACCCGAAATCCTTGGACGCCGAGAACATGGCACGAACCCCGGAGACGCCGGACGAATCCTTCCGGCCGGCCCAGATGATCGGCGCCCTCGCCCTGCTGGCGCTGCTGGTCGGCTGCCTGCTGGTGGTCCGCCCCTTCCTGTCCGCGCTGCTCTGGGCGGCGATCCTGAGCTACTCAACTTGGCCCGCCTACCGGCTGCTGCGGGAAAGGCTGGGGCTTTCCGCCAACCTCGCCGCGGCCGCCATGGTCTGCGCGATGTTCCTGGTGCTGGGCCTGCCGCTGCTCTTCGCCGCGCCCACCAGCGGGGCGGATGTGGAGAACCTGCGCCAGATGGTGCGCCGGGTCACGGATGGCGGCCTGCCCAGCCTGTCCGGCCTGGTCGGCTCCATCCCCGTGCTGGGCCCTTGGCTGCAAAGCTACGTGGAGCGCCTGGGCATGGACCTTTCGGGACTGTTCCAGACGCTGCAGCCCTATATCGGCGGCGTCGCGCAGCTCCTGCTCTCCGGCGTGCTGGGCATCCTGTCCGGGCTGGCGGAGCTGCTGATCGCGATCCTGCTGGCCTTCTTCTTCTTCCGGGACGGCGCGACGCTGGCGGATGCGGTGCAGCGCATGGCGCAGCGGATCGCCGGCGAGCGCGGGCGGCACCTGGTCCTCCTGGCCGGGAACGTGACCCAGGGCGTGGTCTACGGGCTGCTGGGCACGGCGGTGGTGCAGGGGGTGATGACCGGCTTCGGCCTCTGGATCCTGGGCGTGCCACAGCCGGTGCTGCTCGGCGTCGTGGCCGGCTGCATCTCGATCCTGCCGGTCGGCGCGCCGGTCGTGTGGATCCCGGCGGCGATCTGGCTCTTCGCCGAGGGGCGCCTCTGGGCCGGCCTCGGCATGCTGCTCTATGGCGCGGGCGGGATCTCCTCGGTGGACAATTTCATCCGCCCCTGGCTCATCGCACGTGGCGCCGACCTGCCGCTGTTGCTGACCCTGCTCGGGGCACTGGGCGGCGCCTTCGCCTTCGGCCTGCTGGGGCTCTTCCTGGGCCCCGTGCTGCTGGCCGTGGGCTTCACCATCCTGAAGGAATGGCTCGGCCAGCCAGTGGCAGGGGTGGACCAGAGCGGATCGCCGTAGGGCGTAGCCCGGAGGCGTGAATCCGCTCTGCAAGGCCCGCGGATCGCCGTAGGGCGTAGCCCGGAGGCGTGAATCCGCGCCGGCTGCCTCAGCGGAAGGGAACGGCGGCAACCACGTTGTAGGGCGAGCCGTCCACCAGCTTGGTGGACCAGGCGAGATAGACGACCACGCCCTGTTCCTCGTCGATGAAGCGGTGCACCCGCGTCTCCTTGAAGAACAGGCTGGTGTTGCTCTCGAAGACCTTCTCGCCACGGTCGCCGCGCCTGGCCTGGTCGGTCACCTGCACCGGCCCGGTCGCGACGCAGTTCAGGCCGAAGCGCGCCGGGTCCTCCGCCAGCCCGACCATGCCGGACACGCCGCCCGTGCGCGCCTGGCTGATGTAGCAGGCCACGCCGGACACATCCGGGTCGTTGAAGCGTTCCACCACCACGCGGTGGGAGCGGGTGAGGCCGAGATTGGTGACGGCGGTGTTCACATAGCCGATCTGCTTGGTCTCGTCGGCCGAGGCAGGCAAAGCGAGGCAGGTGCCGAGCAGGGCGGCGAGGGCGATGCGGTGGGGACGGCTCATGGGCGGGGCTCCGGTTCCGGGCAGACCTCCGACGTGAATGCCGGGACGGAAGCCCCGGCACCAGAGGGTGCTGCCCAACGGCCGGGGGCCGGCCCGGTTGCACGGCGCGCCGTGGCGGAGACCGCCGGCGCGCCGCGCGGATCTCAGTGCTTCTCGACGCCCCAGAAGACCGGGACCGTGGTGGGCCGGATGCCGGTCAGGCTGGCGCGCCAGGCGGCATTGGTGCGGAACTGCCCGGCATTCACATAGGGCACCGTCTCATAGGCACGCGCCTGCACCCGGTCGAGCAGCGCGCGGCGCTTCGCGGGGTCGTTCTCGCTCCACCACTCATGGCGCAGCGTCTCCAGCTCCTTGTCGCAGGGCCAGCCGGACAGGCCGCCATCGCAGGGACTGGCGAGGTAGAAGTTGGACAGCGGATCGCCCGCATCGAAGGCATTGGCGACGGTGACGAAGAGGTTCCAGCCCTCCCTCTTGTTGCGGCGCTGGCCGAGCGTGCCCCAGTCCATGGAGGGCAGGTCCACGTTCATCCCCGCCTGCTTGAAGGCTTCCGCCATCACCAGCGTCGCCGCGTTGTTCAGCGGCTGCTCCGTGGAGTTCAGGAAGACCACCGGGGAGCCGTCATAGCCGCCCTGCCGCAGGTATTCCCGGGCCCGCGGCAGGTCCAGCTCCTTCAGCCCGCGCGCCCCGGCGGCGGTTTCCAGCGGCGTGCCGCACATGAAATAGGCGGGGCAGTAGGGCACCTGCTCGGCGGGGCGGATGCCCATGCCGTCCAGCACATCCTTCTGGCTGACCGCATAAAGCAGGGCCTGGCGCGCACGCTCATTGTCGAAGGGCGGCTGCGCGTGATTGGGACGCAGCCAGACCATGTAGCCGACCGGGTTGATCGGCTTCACGGTGAGCTGCCGGTTGCGCTCCAGCTGCGGGATCAGGTCAGGCGGCGGCTGCTCGATGAAGTCGATCTCGCCATTGCTCAGCGCATTGGCGGCGACGGCGGCATCGGGCATGGCCAGCCATTCGATGCGGTCGACCTTGGGCTCCTTGCCCCCGGCCAGCCCGTCCGCCGGCTCCGGGCGCGGCTTGTAGGCGGGGTTGCGGACATAGACGGTGCGGTCGCCAACGCGCCATTCCTCCTTGCGGAGGATGAAGGGGCCGGAGCCGGTGGCATCGGTGATCTGGGTGTTCGCCGGGGTCTGGGCGATGCGTTCCGGCATCACGAAGAGGGCCGAGCCGGTGGGGCGGGCCAGCGCCTCCAACACCAGGGCGAAGGGCCGGGCGAGCTTCAGCTCGAAGCTCTTCTCGTCCACGGCATCCAGCGAGGCGGTGGCGGCGGCCATCGCCTTGCCCACCACGTCGCGCTGTGCCCAGCGCTTGATCGAGGCCACCGCATCACCCGCCCGCACCGGCTGCCCGTCATGGAAGGCCAGGCCGTCGCGCAGGGTGAAGCGCCAGGTCAGGCGGTCGTCGGAGACGGTGTAGCGATCCACCATCTGCGGCTTCGGCACGCCCTTGCTGTCCAGGGCGAAGAGCTGGTCATAGACGAAGAAGCCGTGGTTCCGCACCACCGCCGCCTGGGAGAAGACAGGGTCGAGGCTGGTGAGGTCGTTGATCAGCACCACACGCAGGGTCGTGTCGGCCTGGGCAGCGGAGGCGAGCGTGGCCGCGCCGGTCAGGCTGGCGGCGGCGAGGCGCAGGGTCAGGGCAAGGGCCCCGCGGCGTGAGGTCATGGCGGCATCTCCGCTGGCAGAATGGCAGCCGCCGCCCCGGTCTCCCCGGGGCGGCGCGCCCGATCCGCCGCATGTCAGCACGCGCCGTGCCAGTGGGCGAGAGGCTCCGGCGCGATCAGCGCCGATCGCGCTGGCGCATGGGTTCCCCTAGGGGTTCCCCCAGGGGTTCCATACCGCTGTCGCGGATGGCGCCGGCGGCGGCCGGCGAGGCGAGATAGGCGATCAGCGCCTCCGCCTCCCCGCGTTGCCTCGAAGCCCGCACCACTCCGGCGGAGAAGACCGTCATCTTCTGCAGCTCGGGCGGCAGCGGCCCCAGGATGTCGATCCCGGCGATGGGCTTCAGCTCGCTGAGCTGCTGGAAGCCGAACTCGGCCTCGCCGCGCGCCACGATCTCGCCGACAGGGGTGGCCGGGATCATGCGCGCCTTGCCCTTCATCGCATCCGCGATGCCCAGCTTCGCGAACATCTCGTTCTGGATGTACACGCCGCTGGCACTGTCGGAATAGGCGATGGACTTCGCGTCCAGCAGGGCCTGCTTCAACGCCTCCACGCTGCCGGTCGCGGGATGCGGCGCCCCGGCCTTCACCGCCATGCCGATGCCCGACCGGGCGAGATCGACCCGGCTGCCGGGGATCACCTTGCCCTCCCTGGCCAACTGGTCGAGCGCGTAGCCGACCATGATCAGCACATCGAGCGGCTCGCCACGCTTCAGCCGTGCCGGCACGGCGTCATGCGTCTCTCCCATCGAGGGACCCCAGCCGATCACGAGATGGTCGCCGCTGTGCTTCTCGAAGCCCGGCGCCAGCGCGCGATAGGCGGCGGCGAAACCGCCGGAGCTGACCACATGCAGCGTGGCGCCGCGCGCCAGGGCAGGGCGGGCGCCCAGGAATGCGAGCGAGCCACCGGCCAGGGCCAGGACACCACGGCGCGAAAGATTCGGGACGGACATGCGCTTTCTCCCTTTTCGTCCCGGACGGCCCCGGATGGGCGGTCATGCCGGTCCGGGGTGCCGGGGCGTTCGGAAACAGGAAAAGCACTCCCGCCGCATGCCGGGGAGCGCCCGGCACGGGCCTGTGCCATGGCCGGAGCGGGACACCCGGGGCATGGATGTCATGAAACCTCCACCACGGCGAAAGCCGGACAGGAGGCGACAGGCTGGGATTCCTGCCCGTCCCCGGAGGAAAGGCTCCCCCTCTCGCCCTGGAATCCTCCCTCGTCAGAATGCCGCACACCCCTTCAATGTGCCTTGCATCCCAAGGTCCACCCAGGATATAGGAATATAATCAACTACCCGTCCTGCGCCACCGCCCCTTGGGATGAGCGTCCCGGCACGCTACCCGTTCGCAACGCAGAACGAGGCCCGCATTCACCGGGGCGGATAAAGGACTAAAAACCTAAAATACTAAAACCCTAAAGTGTGAGCCGCCACAGATGGAAGGCCCCGGCCCATGGAGGCGGAAGGCGGACAGCGCCGAAGCGTAGCGCGTTCAAAGGACCCCGCATCCCGCCATTCGTATCAGTCCCCGAGCGCCACGCCCTCCCGCCGCGGATCGGCCCCGCCGGTCATGCCCTCCGGCGTCACGCGGATCGCCTGGGTGCCCGAGTTCATGGCGCGGATATCCACCGTATGGCCCATCGCCTGGAGCGCCGGGGCGAGGCCCGCGGCGGCGGTGCCGCCTTCCAGCTCCACCGCGCCGCCCAGCGTGCCGACATGCGGCAGGGCCAGCGCCGCCTGCGGGTCGAGCCGCCAGTCCAGCATGCCCAGCAGGGCCTGGGCGACATAGCCGATGATCCGCGCCCCGCCGGCGGAGCCCACGGCAGCAACCAGCCGGCCCTGCCGGTCGAAGACCAGGGTGGGGGACATGGAGGAGCGCGGGCGCTTGCCGCCCTGGACGCGGTTCGCCACCGGCCGGCCATCCACCTCCGGCCGGAAGGAGAAGTCGGTCAGCTCGTTGTTCAGGATGAAGCCGCGCACCATCAGCCGCGCGCCGAAGGCATCCTCCACCGTGGTGGTCATGGCCAGGGCATTCCCCGCATCGTCCACCACGATGACCTGGCTGGTGCCGTGCTCCGGCTGCGGCGGCATGGGGGCGAGCGGCACCTCGTTCGGGTCGCGCCAGCTCGGATTGCCGGGCGCGGGCTGGGCCATGGCGCGCCCCGGCGCCACCGCCTGCGCGCGCAGGGTCAGATAGGCCGGGTCCAGCAACCCGCGCAGCGGCACGGACAGGAAGTCGCTATCGCCCAGATACTGGTTGCGGTCGGCGAAGGCGAGGCGCCCGGCCTCGGCGACGAGATGTGCCGCCTCGGCGCCGCGCGGATCGAGGGAGGGGAGGTCGAAATGCTCCAGCACGCCCAGGATCTGCGCCACCGCCACGCCGCCGGAGGAAGGCGGCGGGAAGCCGCAGACGATGTAGAGGCGGTAGGGGCCGCAGACGGGCTGCCGCCGCTTCGGCTCATAGCCGGCGAGGTCGTCCGTGGTCATCAGCCCGCCCTCGCCATGGTTGCGCACGGCCGCGGCGATGTCGGAGGCGATGGGGCCGCGCAGCAGCGCCGCCGCGCCGCCCTCGGCGATGGCCTGCAGCGTGTCGGCCAGGGCGGGATTGCGCAGCACGGTGCCTTCCGGCAGCGGCACGGGATCGTTGGCCAATGGCGCGGGCGAGAAGAAATAGCCCCGGGTCGAGGGGTTGCGCCGCAGCCGCTCCGCATCGTCGGCGATCGCCCCGGCCAGCCGGGCGGACACGCGGAAGCCGTCCCGCGCCGCCTTGATCGCGGGCTCGAAGAGCTTCGCCCAGGGCAGCCGCCCGCCTTCCCTGTGCGCAGCCTCCAGCATGGCGATAGCGCCCGGCACGCCGACGCTGCGGCCGGACAGCACGGCGTCGTAGAAGGGCATCGGCTGGCCGTCGCGCAGGAAGAGCCCCGGCTGCGCGGCGGCGGGGGCGGTCTCGCGCCCGTCCCAGGCGGTGATCCTTCCATCGGCCGCGTTCCGGTACAGCATCAGCGCGCCGCCGCCGATGCCCGAGGACTGAGGCTCGACCAGGCTGAGCATGGCCTGCACCGCAACCGCCGCATCCACCGCGCTGCCGCCCTGGCGCAGCATGGCCAGGCCGGCCTCCGCCGCCAGCGGGTGGGCCGCCGCCACGATGTGCTTCCTCGCCAGGCTGGCCTGCGGACGAGGCGCGTTCAGGCTATCCTGTGCCGCCGCCGGCAGAGTGACGAGAAGGGCGAGGCAGAGGACAAGGCGACGCATGAGGCGGACTCCGACAATCTGTGTCCGGGACCAGGACGGATGCGACCCAAACGGGACACCAGATGGGACCGCAGGCGGATTGCGCCAGGATTGCGCCGATCCGAAGGCAGGGCGGAGGCGGGCCGAGAGCAGGGGCCGCGTGGCCGAGGCCCTGGCGGCGGAGGCCCTGCGCGCCGGGGGCTGGACGGTGCTGGCCATGCGGGCGCGCACGCCGGCGGGGGAGATCGACCTGATCGCGGAGCGCGAGGGGCTGCTCGCCTTCGTCGAGGTGAAGGCCAGGCCAGACCTCGCCGGTGCCGCGCTGGCCCTGGGGCCGCGGCAGCGCGCGCGGCTCCTGGCCGCGGCGGAAGCCTGGCTCGCCCTTCATCCCGGCCATGGCGGCGCGGGCATCCGCTTCGACGTCATCCTGGTGGATGGCGCGGGCCGGATGCGGCGCATCGCCGATGCCTTCCGGATGGGGGACTGAGTCTCAGTCCACGATGAACAGCTTCGCGCCCGTCTCGGTGGAGGACCGGTGCGGCGAATCCCCGAAATCCGACACGGTGTAGCCATGCCCGGCGGTGAGAAGGACGCTGCGGCCATCCTTCAGCTCGCTCTTCAGCGTGCCTTCCAGCACGTAGATGATGTGCCCCCGGTCGCACCAGTGGTCCGCCACATAGCCGGGCGAGTACTCCACCACCCGCATACGCACGTCGCCATTGTTCATCGTGCGCCACAGAGCGGTGCCGGCCTCGCCCTTGTGCTCGGTGGCCGGCAGCGCATCCCAGTGGACGGCGGTGAAGGGAAGTTCGGGCAGCTTCAAGGCCAGGGCTCCGTATCGGTCGCTGGTGTCCCGTCCGGGAAGGACGCCACGGCGGGATGCCGGAAGGACCGCCCGGTTCTGCGCGCCCGGCCGACCGGACGCAACGCCCCCGCCGCCTCAGCGGGCGCGGTAGGCCAGCGCCTCCGCCACATGGGTCCGGCCGATCGCCACGGAGCCGGCGAGGTCGGCGACGCTGCGCGCCACGCGAAGCATCCGGATGAAGCCCCGGTTGGACAGCCGCAGCC
Organism: Roseomonas gilardii; assembly: GCF_001941945.1. NCBI lineage: Bacteria > Pseudomonadati > Pseudomonadota > Alphaproteobacteria > Acetobacterales > Roseomonadaceae > Roseomonas > Roseomonas gilardii. The sequence continues at coordinate 1,797,808 of NZ_CP015583.1, forward strand.
GCTCCACCGCCCGTTCGGCCAGGACCAGCGCCTCGGCGGAGAGGCCGGGCTTGAGGTGGTCCAGGCTGGCTTCCGCATTGGTGCGCGGCCCGTTCCGCTCCCAGCGTTCGGCCTGCATCGCGCGCGCCTGAGCCACCCGGCCGGCGACCACGGTGCTGGGCTCCCCGGCCGGGGCGCGGGCCAGTTCCCCGGCCGGGATCGGCTGCAGGGCGATGGTCATGTCCAGCCGGTCCAGCACGGGGCCGGACAGCTTGCCGCGATAATCCTCGCCGCAACGGGGCGCCCGGCCGCATTCGCGCCCGCCCTCGCCCAGATAGCCACAGCGGCAGGGGTTCATCGCCGCCACGAGCTGCACCCGGGCGGGGTAGGAGACATGGGCATTGGCGCGGCTGATGGAGACGGTGCCGCTTTCCAGCGGCTGGCGCAGCGCCTCCAGCGCCGGGCGCGGGAATTCCGGCAACTCGTCCAGGAAGAGCACGCCGCGATGGGCGAGGCTGATCTCGCCCGGCCGTCCGCGCGGCCCGCCGCCGGTCAGCGCCGCCTGGGAGGCGGAGTGGTGCGGGTCGCGATAGGGCGGGCGCAGGCTGAGCCGGCCGCCTTCCAGAAGCCCGGCCACGGAGCGGATCAGGCTGACTTCCAGCGCCTCCTGCGCCGAGAGATCCGGCAGCAGGCCCGGCAGGCGCGCGGCGAGCATGGATTTCCCGGCCCCCGGCGGCCCGACGAAGAGCAGGTTGTGGAATCCGGTCGCCGCGATCTCCAGCGCCCGCTTGGCGCTTTCCTGGCCCCGCACCTCGGACAGGCAAGGGGCCGAGGCGCCGGCGGGAGACGGGACGGGCAGGGGTGGCTTCGGCGCGGGCAGCAACTGCCGGCCGGTGAAATGCGCGATCAGCCGGTGCAGGTCCGGCGCGGCGACGATCTCGGCGGAGGAGACCCAGGCGGCTTCCGGCCCCTGCGGGGCCGGGCAGATCAGGCCCAGCTCCGCCTGTGCCGCCGCCAGCGCGGCCGGAAGGATGCCCGGAATCGGGGTGAGGGCGCCGTCCAGCGCCAGTTCGCCGAGCGCCGCGAAGCCCTGGAGCTCGTCGGCCGGCACCACCTCCATCGCCGCCAGCAGGGCGAGGGCGATGGGCAGGTCGAAATGCGTGCCCTCCTTGAGCAGGTCGGCCGGGGCGAGGTTCACCAGCACGCGGCGGGGCGGCAGCGCCAGGCCCAGCGCCGCCAGCACGGCCCGCACCCGCTCCCGGCTCTCGGCCACGGCCTTGTTCGGCATGCCGACGAGATTGAAGGCGGGTAATCCAGCGGCGATCTGGACCTGGACCTCCACGGGAATGGCGTCGATGCCGTTGAAAGCGAAGGTCACGACGCGGGCCATGGTCATGCAATCCATGCTAGAATGACATTATTCGCTCCTCAACCCGTCCGCCGCGCATGGTGGCGTCTTGCCCTTCCTGGCATGGCGCGTGCAAACCTGACGGCATGACCTGGAGCATCCTGGCCCGCGACCCCGAGACCGGCGAACTCGGCGCGGCGGTGGCCACCAAATTCTTCGCTGTCGGCGCGCTCTGCCTGCGGGTGGAGGGGCGCGTCGGCGCGGTCGCCAGCCAGGCGCTGGTGAATCCCATGCTGCGCGAGCAGGCCCTGGACGGGCTGCGGGCCGGAGGCGGCGCCGGGGAGGTGCTGGCAGCCGTGATCGCGGTCGATCCAGGACGCGAGGCGAGGCAGTTGCACATCCTGTCGGCGGTCCCGGGCGCGGCCGATGGCGCAGCCGCCCGGCATACCGGAAGCGGCTGCGTGGACTGGGCGGGGCATGTGGCGGGGCCGGATGTCTCGGTCGCCGGCAACATGCTGGCCGGCCCGCGCGTCGTGGAGGCGACGCGCGACGCCTTCCTGGCCAGTGCCGGCCGGCCCATGGCGGAACGGCTGCTGCTGGCGCTGGAGGCCGGACAGGCGGAAGGCGGCGACAAGCGCGGGCGGCAGTCCGCGGCGCTGCTCGTGGCTGGCCGCGATCCCTATCCCGACCTGGACATCCGTGTGGACGACCATCCCGACCCGCTGGCCGAGCTGCGGCGCCTGTACGCCGTCTCCGGCGAGCATTTCGCGCATTTCCGGCGCTTCATGGCCGGGCGGGACGAGAGCGGGCGCGACCATCCCGGCGTCTTCGACCGGGCGGTGCTGAACGCGGCCATTGCGAAGGCGCAGGGCGCGTGAGCGCGGCTCCGCCGGTCTTCCCGGTCCTGGAGGTCATCGGCCTTTCCCTCAGCTTCGCCACCGAGCGCGGCCCGCTGGGCGTGCTGGACGGCATCTCCTTCTCCGTGCCGGCGGGACGCACCGTGGCGCTGGTGGGGGAAAGCGGCTGCGGCAAGTCCGTCACCTCGCTGGCGGTGATGGGCCTGCTGCCGGAGACCGCGCGTCTGAACGGCACGATCCGGCTGGAGGGGCGCGAGATCGCCGATCTGCCGGCGGAGGAGAAGCGGCGCCTGCGCGGCGGCGCCATGGCGATGATCTTCCAGGAGCCGATGACCAGCCTGAACCCCGCCTTCACGGTGGGCGACCAGGTGGCCGAGGCGCTGCGCCAGCATCGCGGCATGGGGCGGCGCGAGGCGGCGGCGATGGCGGTGCGTGCGCTGCACGCGGTGCGCATCCCCGACGCGGCGCGGCGCGCGGCGCAGTACCCGCACCAGCTCTCGGGTGGGATGCGGCAGCGGGTGATGATCGCCATGGCGCTCGCCTGCCAGCCGCGCCTGCTGATCGCCGACGAGCCGACCACGGCGCTCGATGTCACGGTGCAGGCGCAGATCCTGGCCCTGCTGGACGAGATGCGCGCCGCCACCGGGACGGCGGTGCTGCTGGTGACGCACGATCTGGGCGTGGTGGCCGACCATGCCGACGAGGTGGTGGTGATGTATGCCGGCCGCATCGCCGAGCAGGGGCCGGCGGCGAAGGTGCTGGGCACGCCGCAGCATCCCTATACGGTCGGCCTCCTCGGCGCCGCGCCGCGGCTGGACGGGCCGCGCGGCGGCCGGCTGGCGACGGTGGAGGGCACGGTGCCCGACCTGATGGTGCCGCCCCCCGGCTGCCGCTTCGCGCCGCGCTGCCCCTTCCGCATCGCCGCCTGCGACGTGACGCCGCCGCTCCTCGATCTCGGCGGCGGGCATCGCGCCGCCTGCCACCGCACCCCGCTGGACCAGTTCCTGGACGCCGCATGACCGAGACCCTGCTCGAACTCGACCGCGTGGTGCGCCACTTCCCCGTGCGCGGCGCGCTGGGGCAGCGGCGCGGCGCGGTGCATGCGGTGGACGGCGTCTCGCTCTCCGTGGCGGCGGGTGAGGTGCTGGCCGTGGTGGGCGAGAGCGGCTGCGGCAAGTCCACGCTGGGGCGGCTGATGCTGGGGTTGGAACAGCCCGATGCAGGCATCGTCCGCTTCGGCGGGGAGGAGTTGACGCGGATGGGCCGGCGGCGCCTGCGGCAGCAGCGGCGCTGGATGCAGATGATCTTCCAGGACCCCTATGCCAGCCTCGACCCGCGCATGACGGTGGGGCAGGCGGTGGAGGAGCCGCTGCGCATCCACCCGGTCGTGCCGAAGGAGCAGCGCCGCGCGCGGGTGGAGGAGCTGCTCGCCCGCGTCGGGCTGCGCCCCGAGCATGCCGATCGCTGGCCGCACGAATTCTCCGGCGGGCAGCGCCAGCGCATCGCCATCGCGCGGGCGCTGGCCAGCGGGCCGAAGCTGATCGTGGGTGACGAGCCCGTGAGCGCCCTCGATGTCTCGGTACAGGCGCAGGTGGTGAACCTGCTGCAGGAGCTGATCCGCGATCTCGGGCTGAGCTTCGTGCTGATCAGCCACGACCTCGCCGTGGTGCGCCATGTCGCGGACCGGGTGGCGGTGATGTATCTCGGCCGCATCGTCGAGGAAGGCCCCGCCGAGGCGATCTTCGACGATCCGCGCCATCCCTACACGCGGGCGCTGCTGGCCTCCGTGCCCGGTGCCGGCGGCGGTGCGCCGCTGCCGGGCGACCTGCCGAGCCCGCTCGCGCCGCCCTCCGGCTGCCGGCTGCACACGCGCTGCCCGCATGCCAAGGAGATCTGCGCGCTGGAGGACCCGGCGCTGGAGGGGGCCACCGAGGCCTCGCTCCGCCGCACGGCCTGCCATTTCCAGAACGGGCTGCCGCCGGTCCCGCCCTTGCGCGAGCGCCGCGCCAGCGGCGACCGGCAGGCCCGGCTGCAACGCTTCTTCGACCGCACCGACGTCACGGGAGACGCCGCATGAATCCTGTCATCACCCGGCGCGGCCTCGCGCCGCTGGCCCTCGGTGCCCTGGCCATCGCCTCGCCGGGCACGCGTCCCGCCGCCGCGCAGGGAGCGAAGCACTTCCGCCTCGGCCTGCGCGAGGACCCGGACATCCTCGATCCGACGCTCGCGCGTTCCCTGATGGGGCGCGTCGTCTTCGCCAGCCTCTTCGACAAGCTCTTCGACGTGGACGAGAAGCTGGAGATCGTGCCGCAGCTCGCCACCGGCCATCGCTGGGAGGACCCGCGGACGCTGATCATCCCGCTGCGTGAAGGGGTGAAGTTCCACGACGGCACGGCGATGGATGCGGAGGCGGTGCGCTATTCGCTGATGCGCCACCTGACCATGCAGGGCTCCTTCCGCCGTGGCGAGATCGGCACGATGGAGAGTGTCGAGGTGGTGGACCCGAAGACCGTCCGCATCCGGCTGAAGGAACCCTCCGCCGCCTTCCTGTCGCAGCTCACCGACCGCGCCGGCATGGTGGTCTCGCCCAAGGCGGCCGAGGCGGCGGGCAAGGATTTCGGCACGAAGCCCGTGGGCACCGGCCCCTTCCGCTTCGTCGAGCGCGTGGCGCAGGACCGCATCGTGGTCGAACGCAACCCGGACTACTGGGACGCGAAGCGCATCCACCTCGATCGCATCACCTATCAGGTGATCGTGGACAGCACGGTGCGCGTCGCCAACCTGCGCTCCGGGACGCTCGATCTCGTGGAAAGCGTCGCGCCGACCGATGTGAAGGAGGTGCAGGGCAACCGGAACCTGAAGGTCGCGGCCACGGACGGGCTCGGCTACTGGGGCATCACCTACAACATCGGCAATGGCGAGCAGGGCCGGACGCCGATCGGCCAGGATGCCCGCGTGCGCAAGGCCTTCGATCTCGCGCTGGACCGCGAGGCCATCATCCAGGTGGTCTATGAGGGGATGTTCACTCCCGCCACCCAGGCCGTGGCCCCCAACTCGCCCTACCACATCGCCGGGCGCAAGGTGCCGGCGCGGGATGTCGCCCGCGCGAAGCAGCTCCTGAAGGAAGCCGGCGTGCAGGCCCCGCTCAGCGTCGAGATCATGGTCGCCAACAACCCCGAGGCGCGGCAGGTGGCCGAGGTGATGCAGTCCATGGTCTCCGAGGCGGGCTTCGAGCTGAAGATCAAGGCGGTGGAATTCGCCTCCGGCCTCGCCGCCGCGGTGCGGGGCGAATTCCAGCTCTATTTCAGCGGCTGGTCGGGTCGCCCCGATCCGGACGGCAACACCTGGGCCTTCCTGCACAGCCGCGGGCCGCAGAACGACGGCCGGTACAGCAACGCGGAGACCGACCGGCTGCTCGACGCGCAGCGGCAGGAGATGGACGAGGGCAAGCGCAAGGACCTGTACCGCCAGCTCTGGGAGCAGGCGGTGGACAAGGACCAGGCGCGCTCCTACCTCTGGTACATCAAGAACATCGCCGCCCATACCAGTCGTGTCGGCGGCTTCAGGCCCCATCCGGACGGGCTGATCCGCGTGCAGGACCTCACCCTCTCGTAAGGACGCGCGATGTTCGGCTGGCTGCTGCGGCGCCTGGGGCAGGTCGTCCCCACGCTGCTGATCCTGAGTCTCCTTGTCTTCGGCCTGCAGCAGCTCATGCCCGGCGACCCCGCCCTGATCATGGCGGGGGAGGAGCGGGGCGATCCCGAGGTGCTGGCGCAGATCCGGGCGGAGCTGATGCTCGACCGCCCGGTCTGGGAGCAATACCTCGCCTGGCTGTTCCGCCTGCTGCACGGCGATCTCGGCTTCTCCTGGCGCATCCGGCAGCCGGTCACGGAACTGATCCTGCAGAAGCTGCCGGTGACGCTGCAGCTCGGCGCCATGGCCTTCGTCATCGCGGTCGCCATCGGCGTGCCGCTCGGCGCGCTTTCCGCCGTGAAGCGCGACCGGCCGGCGGACTGGATCGCCAACGGGCTGGCCCTGGCGGGCATCTCCACGCCGAACTTCTGGCTGGGGATCATGATGATCCTGCTCTTCAGCGTGCAGCTCGGCTGGTTGCCGCCCTCCGGCTACGTGCCGCTGACCGAGGACTGGCGGCAGTCGCTCGCCACCACGATCATGCCGGCCTTCGTGCTGGGCAATTCCATCGCCGGCGTGCTGATGCGCCACACCCGCGCCGCCATGCTCGGCGCGCTGGGGCAGGACTATGTCCGCACCGCACGCGCCAAGGGCCTGCCGGAACGGGTGGTGGTGGGCAAGCACGCGCTGCGCAACGCGCTGATCCCGGTAGTGACGCTGGGCACGATCGAGCTCGGCAAGCTACTGGCCGGCGCGGTGCTGACCGAGCAGATCTTCACCATCCCCGGCTTCGGCAAGCTGATCGTGGATGCCGTCTTCAACCGCGACTACCCGGTGGTGCAGGGCGTGGTGGTGGTGACGGCGGTGATCTTCGTGCTGCTCTCCCTGCTCTCGGACCTGCTCTACATGCTGATCAATCCCAGGCTGCGCGCGGCATGAGCGGGGTTTCCGTCCGTCGCCCGGGCGCCGCCGCGAATCCCGCCGCCACGCGCCGCGACAGCCCGGGGCGGCGCGCGGTGCGCCGCTTCCTGCGGCACCGGCTGGCGGTCTTCGGCCTCGCCGTGATCGTGCTCTTCGTGCTGGCGGCCCTGCTGGCGCCGCTGGTCGCGCCCTATGACCCGGCCGCGACCTCCTGGTCGCTGATCCGCAAGCCGCCCTCGCTGGCGCACTGGTTCGGCACGGACGAGAACGGGCGCGACGTGCTCTCCCGGGTTCTCTGGGGCGCGCGGGCCTCGCTGATGGCGGGCGGGCTTTCCGTGGCGGCGGCGCTGATGGTGGGCGTGCCGCTGGGGATGCTGGCCGGGCTCGCGGGCGGCTGGGTCGATGCGCTGATCTCCCGCATCACCGATGCGATGCTCTCGGTGCCCTTCCTGATCCTGGCCATCGCGCTCGCAGCCTTTCTCGGCCCGGCGCTGGAGAACGCGATGCTGGCCATCGCCATCTCCGCCGCGCCGATCTTCGTGCGGCTGGCCCGCGGCATGGCGATGGAGGCGAAGGCCACCGAATGGGTGGAGGCGGCGCGCGCCCTGGGCAACCCGCCCTGGCGCACGGCGGTGGTGCATGTGCTGCCGAACATCGTGCCGCCGCTGCTGGTGCAGGCGACGCTGGCCATCGCGGAGGCCATCATCGCCGAGGCCTCGCTCTCCTTCCTGGGCCTGGGGCAGCAGCCGCCGGCGCCCTCCTGGGGCTCCATGCTGAACGCGGCGCAGCGCTTCCTGAGCCAGGCGCCCTGGATGGCGGTCTATCCCGGGCTGGCGATCTTCCTGGTGGTGCTGAGCTTCAACCTGCTGGGCGACGGGCTGCGCGACGCGCTGGACCCGCGGGCGCAGCGGCGTTGAAGGCGCCGGTCACCGCTTGAAGACAGGGGCAGGGGTCCGCATCTTTTCCGCTGAAATGACCCCGAACCGCCCACTCCCGGCCGTCAGGCCCTTCCAGGTTCCCGCCCGCCGGATCGCCGGGGCGGCGCTGATGCTGGCCAGCCTGGGGCTTGTGTCGGTGCTGACCCTGGTCCAGGCCATCATCCGCATCTTCCACTGACGGCGCCCCGCTGATGCTCCCCGAGACCTATCGCAAGGCCCTGCGTGGCCTCGCCCTGCCGGTCATGGCGCTGCCCATGCTGCCGGCGCTGCTGCTGGCCCTGGCGAGCGGCCAGTCGCGGACCATCCTGGGCCTGCTCGCCGGGCTGGCGGGCACCGGGGTGACCGTGGCCCTGCTGCGCCGGGCGAAGCATGGCGACCGGCGCCGGGCCATGGCCGCGCTGGGGCTGGGCACCGGCTTCGCGGCGGCGCTGGCGGGCGGCACGGGCAATGTGGGGGCCGTCCTGCTGGGGCTGGCGGCGGCCTATGGGCTGCGCCTCGCCTATGAGGGGCTGCGCGAGGAGCCACCCGAGCCCTATCTGGGCGATGCCGGGCTGGAACCCTTCGCCCGCCGCCTTGCCGTGCTGGAAGGCACTGATACCCGCCTCGCCGGAGCGGTCCTGGCGCTGCGCGGGCTGCTGCGCGAGATGGCGCTGCGGCCCAGCCTGGCGGGGCAGGCGCGTGGCCTGCTGGTGCTGGGGCTGGACGGGCTGGAGCGCATCGCCCAAAGGCTTTCCGCCGGCGCCGTCGCGCCGCGCGAGCTGACGGCGGCCATGACGGACGTGGAGCGGGCCGCGGCGCAGGCGGCGGATCGGCTGCGTGCCTCCGAGACCGAGGCGCTGGACGTGCAGTTGACCGTGCTGCGGCAGAGGCTGCGGGAGGAGGGGGTGGCATGAGCGATCCATCGGAGGCGCAGCAGCGCACGGTTCCGGCGCGGGCGGCGGAGCTGGCGCGCCAGATCGACCTGGCCGATCCTTCCTCCATCCTTCGCTTTGGGCAGGAGGCGCAGCGGCAGGCCACGGTGGCGGCGGATGCCATGCTCGGCGCCTCCCGCAACGACGCGACCGGGCAGGCGGGCGATGCGCTGTCCGGCCTGCTGTCGCATCTGCGCGGCTTCGATCCCGGTGGCGGGGAGGAGAGGCCGGGGCTGCTGTCCCGTCTGATGGGGCGGGCGAGCAGCGGCACGGTCGGCATCCTGCAACGCTATGAGAGCGTGCGCGGACAGGTCGAGGCGGCGGGCGACCTGCTGCAGGGCCACCGCACCCGGCTGATGGAGGATGTGGAGCGGCTGGAGCGGCTCTATGGCGCCACGCTGGAATGGTTCCACTCGCTCGCGGAGCATATCGAGGCTGGCGAGCAGGTGTTGCACCGCACGGATACCGAGACCGTGCCGAAGGCCGAATGGGAGGCGGAGGTCGCCAAGGACCCACTGGCGCCGCAGCGCCTCCGCGACCTGCGCGCGGCGCGGGACGAGCTGGACCGGCGCATCCACGACCTGCGGCTGACGCGGCAGATCGCGATGCAGGCCCTGCCGGGTATCCGGCTGATCCAGGAAAACGACAAGGCGCTGGCCTCGAAGATCCATTCGGTGCTCGCCAACACGGTGCCGCTCTGGCGGGCGCAACTCGCCCAGGCGCTGGCGATCCAGCGGATGCGGGAGGCTGGCGGGGCGCTCCAGGCGGCGACCGACCTGACCAACAAGCTCCTCACTGCGAATGCCGAGGCGCTGCGCCAGGGCAATGCCCAGGTGCGGGGCGAGATCGAGCGCGGCGTGGTGGACATGGATTCGCTGAAGCAGGCGAATGCGGCGCTGATCGGCACGATCGAGGATTCGCTGCGGATCGCCGAGGAGGGACGCAACCGGCGCCTCTCGGCGGCGGCCGAGCTGGAGAAGGCCGAGGCCGAGATCCGCCGTGCGCTGATCGCCGCGAAGGTGCCGCCCAGGAACGGTGGTTCACCATCTTCCGACGACGCCGTGCCGCAGGGGAATCCGCGGCACGGGTGAGGGGGCCGGGCCGGCTGGCCGCTCGGAAGACCCGTTCAGCCGCCGCGCTGGCCGCCCAGCACCGAGCGCAGGAGGCCGCCCACGATATCACCGGCCGAGCTGCCTTGCCCGGCGGTACCCTGAGGGCCGCTCTGGGGATGGCTGGAGGTGGAGCCGCCCCCCAACCCGCCCAGGATGCTGCTGAAGATGCTGCCCAGGCCGCCTTGCAGCCCGCCCTGGGGCATCTCGGCCTCGCTGGTCGGCACGCTGCCTTTCGGGGTGAGGTAGTTCAGGATCATCGGCAGCGCCATCACCAGAAGGGAGACGAGCTGCTGGTGCGTCATCCCGAAGCGGGAGGCGACATTGTCGATGGTAGAGCTGCCGAAGGCCCGTTCGATGGAGCTGCCGTCGGCGGGCTGGTTCTCGCCCGTTCCGACCCAGGATTCCACCTGGCTGTGCATGCCGCCCTGGCGCAGGCGGTCCACGAGATCCTGCACGCCGGCGCTGTCCGTTCGTCCGCCCATGAGGGAGGACATGATCTCGTGGATCTGGGAGATGCCGGCACCGCCAGCCGGGGTGTCGCTAGGCGTCGTTCCACTCATGGCCGTCCTCCTGGAAACCGATGTGCCGGCAACATCGTGGCCGGCGCGAAGGTTTCCCGAGGATAGGCCCGCAGGGAGAGGAAGGCGAAACTTTAAAGGAGGAGCGTCGGCCGCCGCTCAGCGGCCGGTGTTGCGCACCGTGATGTCCAACGGGCGGTTCGAGGCGGGCGCCTCGGCCACTTCCTCGAAGCCCTGGGAACGGGCGTAGTTGATGCGGGGGGAGGCGCCGATCGGGCGGTTGTGGATGAAGCCGTAGGTCGGATAGACGCGGCCGAAGCTCTCGTCGCTGCGGCCGACCTGCACCCGCACGGCGGTCCAGTCATTGCGCGGAGAAACGTCGATCACCGAGACGTTGCGCATCACCGTGCCCTTGCGGATGCCGGGGCCTTCCCAGTTCGCGTGCTCGATCTCGATCTCGCGCCCGTTCACGATCCGCTGCACCACCGCCACATGGCCGAGGCGCATGCCGCCGGAGGAGCGGAAGGCCAGGACAGAGCCGGGCTCGGGGCGCTGGCCGCGCTCGTAGAGGCCCGCCGCATTGCCCCACCATTGGTAGCCGTTCCCGGTGACCTGGATGCCCGACACCATCCGGGCATAGGGGACGCAGGAGATGCTGCCGGTGAACATGGCGTTGCGGACCGTGCCCTCATGGACACGGGAGGAACGCGCCTTCAGCGACGTGTTGCGGAAGTTCGGGGTGACATTCAGGGTCTTGGCGACATGCGCCGTGGTGCCGTGGCGGGCGGCTTTCGCGCCCTTCTGCTGTGCCGCTTCCGCACCACCCGGAAGGGTGAGGGCCAACGCTCCGCAGAGTGCCGTGACAGTAATCGCCGAAGACCTGAACCGCATGACCCCCCCACGGATTGGCCCGACGGGCCGGTAACCCATTGCTAATCCTGGCCCCACCCAGGAACCGGCATCACGGATGCCGGTGCGGAGCCGGTACCGGAGGGTTGCGTCCTCGCCAATCCGTGACAGCAATGTGTGTGCGGAATTGGTGTGATTTGTCATGAGCATAGCTGGCAAGCGGTGCCGATAGAGAAGATAGTCCTATACGTTCCATGGCAACGCTGCCAAAGTCACACTGTGGCGGTTGTGCCGCCACAGCGATTCACACAGCCGGAACGCCGCGCCGCCGCTTCAGCGGCAGGCTGTGATCATGATCTCCACGAGATGGCGCGGGTCGGCCATGTTGGCTTCCACGCAGGCGCGGACCGGTGCGCCGCCTTCCGGCAGCCACGACACCCACTCCTTGTTCAGGGCATCGCGGTCGCGAATGTCCTTCAGCCACACCTGGGCCTGAAGCAGGCGGGTCTTGTCGGTGCCGTACACTTCCAGCAGCTCGTCGATCCGGGCCAGGATCTGCTTGGTCTGTCCGACCACGTCCTGGGAAAGGTCATCGGCGGTGACGCCGGCCAGGAACACGAAGTTGTGGTACTCGACGGCGTTGGACAGCACCGGGTTGTTGCCGTGGCGGTTGATCTTGCTCATCGCGGAGCCTTCTCCTCGTCTCATGGTCGGGACGGAGGGTGTCCTAGAGCAGATCGGCGGCCAGGGGAATCACGCCAGGGGCGCACAGCCGGGAATCATATCGAGGAATCGCCGCGGCGCGTGCCCGTCGCCGGAGGCGGGGCAGGCCGCAGCGGCACACCCCCGGGCCGGGATCAGCGTGTGGCGGGCGCCGCGCCTGACGGGCTCCCGGCGGCACCGGCCGCATCCGGCGCGTTGTCGCGGGCACAGGCAGCGGCCATCCGGTTGCGCTCGAAGGTGGCGCCCAGGCGGTCCGTCTGGTTGCGGATGCCGAGATAGCTCTGCACCCCGGAACTCGCATCCAGCTCGTCACTGCGCATGGTCTGGCCCCGGTCGCGGAACAGGATGGCCCGCTCGGCATCGCGACGGCAGGCGGCCAGCCTCGCCTCGTCCTGGCGCTGGTCGCTGCTGCGTTCGGGCGCGCTGGCACAGGCTCCCAGGATGGGGAGGAGGAAGGCAAGGGCGAGGAATCGGTAATTCATGAACGGGCTCCGGCCGGCAGCCGCGAGAGTCGGCGCCGCAGGCTGGTTTCGTCCAGTCTGGCGGCCGGGTCCAGGGGGAGCTCGGCCGCCGCCCCGAGGAGCGCGGGGTGGAGCTCGGCCTCGCCGGCGCTGATCTCGAACATGCCCCGCAGCCAGGGCAGGCGCCCCATGGCATCCAGCAGCGCCAGCAGCCGCAGCAGCACCGCCATGCCGGAAACCGTGCCGAGGCCGAGGGTCAGGTCGATCGCCTCCGCCCAGCAGCGCGCATCGGGATCGGACAGGTCCAGCCGCACCGAATCCGGCGCCGCCCGGTCCCCGGCGGCGAAAAACAACGCGCGTTCGGGGCCACGCAACCCGAGGGCGGCACCCTCCCGCGCGCTGTCCCAGGCCGCCAGCAGCACGCGGGGCGGGACGGGCGGGATCGAGGCGGGGGTGAAGGGAAGCGCATGGGCCACCCGGCCATCCGGCCCCAGTGCCCGTTCGACGAATGTGCTCACCTTGTGAAGATGGTGTCTGCCGTGAAGCGGCGTAAGCCCCTGGCGGCGTCGGGCGTTGGAGGGTGATGCGGCCGGCGCGCTCTTGATGTTTTCCGAACGACGCCCAAAACGACAGGACTTCCGCCGTCGATGCGTCACCGCGGGGCTGGCCAACCGGGAACCTGTCGGAGACGACCGGGCCTTTCGTGAAGGGTGAGACAGGGTGGGAACGACTGCGGCACGGCCGAGGATCTGCGTATGCCTTAGCGGCCAGATGCGGCGTTTCGAGGGTGGGCTCGGCTGGCTGCATGCCTTGCGGGAGCAGGCGGAGGTGAGCGTGGTCGTCGCCACCTGGCGCGAGCGCGGGGCCAAGGTCAGCGGCCCGATGAATGCCAGCCGCCTGGATCTCGTCCTGCCGCCGGGCCTGCTTCGCGCCCTCCCGGCGGAATGGAAGTCGCAGCGCTTCTTCGAGGTGTTTCCCGCGCTGCGCCGTCATCTGGCCGAACGGGCGGAAAGCGAGACCGTGACGCGGGAGGCGATCGAGGCGGCGGTCGGCCCGGCGCGCATCCATATCGAGGATGCCTTTCCCTTCGGATTCTACGAGAACCGCCAGCGCCACCCGGATGGCGCGCCGCATGGCACCGACCCCTATACGCTGCGGCAGTTCTACAAGGTCTTCCAGGCGGGGGTGATGAAGCGCGACCTGGAGCAGGAGCAGGGCGTGCGCTTCGACGCCGTGCTGCGCCTCCGCCCGGACAAGGCGCTGCACCGGGCGGACCTGCCGCTCCTTCTCTCCGCCGGGCCACGCGACCTTTTCACCGACCATTTCCGCGAGGGCGCCGCGGGCGACCAGCTCGCCGCGGGTTCGAGCCTGGCCCTGGATGTCTATGCGGAGTTCTTTCTGCACGCCTTCCGCAAGGCGACAGAGGGAAGCTGGCGCGAGGTCCATGGCGAGCTGCATGACTGGCTGGTCGGGGCGGGGCTGACGGTCCGGCCCATGACCTCCCAGCTCGGCCTTGCGCCCGATGGGCTGCTGTCGGCGGAGGAGGTGATGGCGGTGCTGCGTGAGGCCGCCGCCGGCCCGGCGCCGCTCGGCCCCCAGGCCGCCTATGTGCTGCGGACGCTGGAGGCGGACGAGGCACTCCAGGCCGGGGATACGCGCCGCGCCCTGGCCCTGGCGCGGCAGGACCTGCCGGCGCCCGAGGGGATCGGCATGAGCGGGCGGCTGCTGCTCATGGGACGGGCCTTGCAGGCGCTGGGCAACCGGCGCGCCTCCTTCCTGGCCGCGGCGCTGAGCCTGGTCGGCCAGCCGGAGAACGCGCTGATCTGGCAGGGGCCCGGCAGCGCCAACGAGGAACTGAACCTTCTGCTGGAGAACGCGCCGGGGCTGCTGCGGCCGGGCATCCAGCCCTGGTCCGTGGTGACCGACGTCGCCGCCGAGATCACACGCCATGGCGGCGAACTCCTGCCGCTCGCGGCGCTGCTGGACGAGCCGGGCTTCCGCCGGGAGGCCGAGGCGGCGCTGGCGGATGCCATGACCCGCGCCGCCCGGAATGGTGGGCTCCAGGCGCATCTCAGCCGGCTCTTCGAGGAAGGGGGCTGCCCGGTGGAGGCGGAACTGGCCTGTGCCGCCGCGGTGGAGCTGCTGCCGCACGACATGGCGCTGCGGCAGCGGCTGGAAAGCCTGCGCGAAGGCTGAGGCCTCCCCGGGGGGGGGAGGCTCCCTCGGGAGGTGTTCCGGCTTCAGTCCTGCTTCAGGAAGGCCAGCACATCCTCGCGGCGTGGCATCGGGGCGACTGCGCCATAGCCGGTGGTGGAGAGCGCTGCCGCCGCGTTGGCATAGCGCGTCGCCTCCTCCGGCCCGTCGCCGGCCAGGAGCCGCGCCAGGACATTGCCGGCGAAGGTATCGCCCGCGCCGGTGGCGTCCACGGCCTTCACCGGCCGTCCGGGGACGCGGGTCCGGCCGTCCCGCGTCGCGACGATGGAGCCGTCCTTGCCGAGCTTCAGCAGCACCAGCGGGCAGAGCTTCAGGTAGAAATCCGCGATGGCGTCCGGATCCTCCAGCCCGGTGAGATGCGTCGCATCGTCATAGGAGGGCAGGGCGATGTCGGCCCGCTCGATGGCGGCGTGGATGATCGCCGTGGCACGGGCCAGTGGCCAGAGGCGCAAGCGGAGGTTGGTGTCCACCGAGACCTTCACCCCGGCCTCCCGTGCGATCTCGGCGGCCTGCAGCGCCGCGTCGCAGGCGCTGGACGAGATCGCCAGGCTGATGCCGGTCAGGTGCAGGATCTTCGCGGCGCGGATCGCCTGCTCCGGAAGGTCCTCCGGGCGGTAGCGGGCGGAGGCGGAACCGCTGCGGTAATAGGTGAACTCGTGTCCCGTCTCGCCATGCGTGACGATGTAGAGGCCGGTCGGCGCCTCGGGGCTGCGCAGCACCGTGGAGGTGTCGATGCCCTCGCCCTGCCAGAGCGCCATGAAGCTGTCGCCCGGGCGGTCCTGGCCGATGGCACCCAGGAAGCCCACCGAGGCACCGGCGCGCGCGGCCGCGATGGCGGCGTTGGAGGCATCGCCGCCATGGCCTTCCAGATAGAGCGGGCGGCCGTCGGTGGCCTTGGATTGCTGGTTGAGCTCCCACATCGGCTCGCCCAGGCAGAGGAGTTCGGCGGCCATGGGCGTCAGGCCTGGATGATGCCGAGCGCGGCGCGGGCGGCGTCCTGCACCGCCGCACGATCGCCCTTGGCGATCAGGGACTCGTCCACGAGCTTTCCGCCCATGCCCACGAAGGCCGCGCCGGCCGCCAGATAGTCCGGCGCGTTTCGGGCATCGACACCGCCGGTCGGGCAGAAGGTGACCTGCGGGAAGACGGAGCGCAGCGCCTTCACATGGCCGGGGCCGCCCGAGGAGGCCGCAGGGAAGACCTTCACCACATCCGTCCCGGCGGCCAGGGCGGCGCGCACCTCGGTCGGCGTCACCGCGCCCAGCATCAGGCAGGCGCCGGCCTCGCGGCAGGGCGGGGCGAGGCTGGAATCGACCCAGGGCGCCACGATGAAGCGTGCCCCGGCGGCGAGGCAG
This sequence comes from Roseomonas gilardii, assembly GCF_001941945.1. Lineage (NCBI taxonomy): Bacteria > Pseudomonadati > Pseudomonadota > Alphaproteobacteria > Acetobacterales > Roseomonadaceae > Roseomonas > Roseomonas gilardii. The sequence continues at coordinate 1,813,627 of NZ_CP015583.1, forward strand.
GCCTCGGCCGTGGCGGCATCGGGCACCGTGCCGGCGCCGACCAGCAGGCCGGGTTCCGCCGAGAGCTCGCGGATCAGGTCCACGGCGCCGGGGACGGTCATGGTGATCTCGAAGACGGTGATGCCCGTCTCCCGCAGCCAGGCGACTGCCGTGGCCGCGTGGGCGGTGTCGCGGGTGCGCACCACGGGCACGATCCGGGCGGCTTCGAGCTGGGCGATCAGGGGATGGCTCATGGCGGGGGCACACCTCGTGGGACAACGCTTCCACCAACGAGATAGGCCCAGGGCGGGATCGAGTCATCCCTGCCTGGAGGGCCACGCGCCGCCAGGGCGTCATTTCACGCCGCAGGCGGGGTTCCGGAGGGCATGCGATCCAGCCCTTCCAGGCTGGCAGGACCGGTTCTCAGAGGCGTCCGGCGGTGTGTTCCAGCGTCAGGGCCGCGGCATGGGCGCGCCGGGCCTCCTGGCCGAGCTGCCGCAACTCCTCGTCGAAGTCCCGGACGCTTTCGCGCAACAGGGTGGCCTGGGTGCGGAGCTGGGACACGGAGTCCTGGAAGGCCTGGACAGCCCGGCGCTGTTCCTCCTGGGCCTTGACCAGGTTCTGCATGGCGTTTTCGAGGCGCCGCATCGGGGTGACAGGGAAGGGGATCACCTCGGCATCCGGCATGGGACCTCCAAAGGAGCGAAGCGGACAGGAACCATGCTATAGACGTTTAAAATTATGGAATCAATCTCATAATAGAAGCAGCGCGCCGAAGAGGAGCGAGGCCGAGGCGCCGATCGACAGCAGCCAGCGCAACCGGAGCCAGCTTCGCGGCGCGATGGCATGGAAGCGCGCCGCCCAGGATTCCACGATCACCGTGAGCATCAGGCCGAGGATAAGGAGGAGGGCCATCCAGTAGGGCGGCAGCAGCAGCGCGATCCAGGCCAGCAGCGGCGGCAGGACCCCGAGGGTCAGGCGTGGCCAGTCCCACCCCGCCTCGCTCTCGGGGGCCCGCAGGGTGGCACCCCAATGGATGGCGCCGAGGAAGGACAGGATGGTGGCGCCGTAAAAGAGCAGCGGTGGCCGCGCCCAGGCCTCGCCGGACAGCGAGAGCATGGCCAGCCCGAAGAAGGGCACGAGACCGGCCAGCCCGAGAATCCGGGCGGCCGGCGGAGCCCGCCAGCCGCCCGATGTACGTATCCTTGGCCTATTCAGCCGCTGTGCGGGCAACGGCATGGCCGGCCGTGGAGGTGGCTGCGAGGGCGCCCGGCACGCCCTGCACCCGGGCGGGAGAGGGCAGGGCGGCCACCGCCGCCATGGAGACGGCGGCCAGATAGGGCACCGACTGCACCAGCAGGATCACGGTCCACAGCACGGCCTCCCAGGTTCCGCCACGATGCACCAGGGTAACGCCCAGCGCGGCGGTCCAGAGCAGGCCCATCAGGATCAACTCTTCCCGCGCGGTGGCGAAGGCCTGCACCAGTGCCGGGGCGTTTTCCATCTTCGGCGTGCGGGCGAAATGGGCGCGGCGCTTGAAGAGCCCCTGCCAGACCGCCTTGCCGATGGTGTGGGTCAGCGCAAGTCCGCCCAGCGCCGCCGCCAGCCGGTCGCCCGCGCCGCAGGCGACGCGCGCGGCATAGAGCGTCCAGATCTGGAACAGCTTGAAGGCGAAGAGCCCCAGGCTCGGCAGCATGAAGAGCAGGATCGGGAACTCGTTGGACAGGCCCACTCCCTGCAGCACCGCCCGCAGCGCCAGCCAGAAGCCCTCGCCCAGGCCGAGATGCTGCAGCACCCAGGCATGCAGGCCCGCATAGTGCAGCTCGTTGGTCAGGGGCAGCAGGGTCAGGCCGAGCGACCAGAACAGCCCGCCGATCACGAAGGCCAGGCCCAGCGCGTCGCCGAACCAGGGCATCCAGCCCATCACGAAGTGGAAGCGCTGGCCCTGGGTCAGCGAGCGGTCGAAGGGGTTCAGCAGGGCGCGCCAGTGGCCCTTCACGATCTGCACCGCGCCGAAGGCCCAGCGATGGCGCTGCTTGCGGTAGGCGGCGAAGTCGTCCGGCATCACGCCGCGGCCCATGCTGTCGGGCACGTAGACGGCCTCCCAGCCCTGGCGCATCAGCCTGAGGCCGAGTTCGCTGTCCTCGCAGATGCACCACTCCGCCCAGGCCTTGCCGTCCACCGCCGCGCCTTCCAGCGCCGCGCGGCGGATCAGCGTCATGGTGCCGTGCTGGATGATGGCATTGCGCTCGTTGCGCGTGACCATGCCCGCCTTGAAGAAACCGGCATACTCCCAGAACATGATCCGCTTGAACCAGCCCTCATGCCCGTCGCGGTAGTCCTGCGGCGACTGGGTGAAGCCGACCTCCGGCCGGTCGAAGAAGGGCACCATGCGCCGCAGCCAGTCGGGGCGGACGAGGTAGTCGCTGTCCAGCACGCCGATCACCGCGGCATCGGGCGCGGTCTCGCGCAGGGCGAAGTTCAGCGCGCCGGCCTTGAAGCCCGGCCAGCGGCCGAGATGGAAGAAGCGGAACTTCGGGCCGAGGCGCGCGCAGTGCTCGGCCACCGGCTCCCACACCGCCGGATCGGTGGTGTTGTTGTCCACCACCAGCACCTCGAAATTCTCGTAGTCGAGCGCCGCCAGGGCATCGAGGGTCTGGCGCACCATCTGCGGCGGCTCGTTGCAGATCGGCAGGTGTAGCGAGACCTTGGGCATCCGGCTGGTATCGGCGGCCGGCAGGGCGGGCCACTGGCGCTTCGCGACGCGGCCGAACACCGTCTCGGCCAGCTCGAAGCTGTCGGAAAGCAGCAGGGCGAGCAGCAGGAGCTGGCCCAGGATCAACGCGCCCCAGACCGCGGCGGCGGCGGGGGAGAGATAGGTCTCCGACATGGCCAGCACCACCGCGACCACGCCGGTCACGGCGAGCTGGGCGAGGCCGGCCATCATCAGCTTGCCGGCGGGGCGGATGTCCGGGCGGCGGGCGAGGAAGAAGAAGCTGGCAAGGAAGGCGGCGAGGCTGCCGCCCAGTGCCCAGCCGGCCCAGCCGGGATTCTCCTGCACCGCGCCGGTCAGCGGCCACTTCGCCTGCCGGTCGAGGTCCAGCATGCCCCAGTAGCCGGCGGCCCGGCCCTCGAAGCTGGCCTTCCAGGGCTGGTCGAAGGCCTCCATGACGAAGTAGTCGAGGTTCTCGCGATCGGCGATGCGGAAGAACTTGCGCATGAACATCGCCTGGTTCACCCGGCTCGCCCGCGCCGCGCCCTGGGCCACGCCGTCGGACGGCCAGCCGATCTCGCCGATCAGCACCGGCTTGTTCGGGAACATCGCCTTCACCTGCCGGTACTTCTCCATGGAGAAGCGCAGCGCGTCATCGACCGGCAGGCCCTCCCAGTAGGGCAGCAGGTGGATGGTGATGAAGTCCACGGCCTGGCCCAGCTCCGGATGGTCCACCCAGACATGCCAGGGCTCGGCGGTGGAGACGGGCTGGCGCACCTGCCGCTTCACCTGCCGGATATAGCCGGTGAGTTGCGGCACGGTCAGGTCGCCGCGCAGGATGGATTCGTTGCCCACCAGCACGCGGTCCACGTTGCGGGCCTCGCGCGCCGTCTGGACGAGGTTGCGGATCTCGGTGGCGTTGCGGTCCAGGCGCTTGTCCAGCCAGGAGCCCATGGTGACGCGCAGGTCGAGCCCGGCCTGCCAGGCGAGGTCGGGGATGCGCTCCAGCCCGTTCGAGGCGGCATAGCTGCGGATGCGGTCCGTCATCGGGGCGACGCGCCGCAGGTCGCGCAGGATGTCGGCGGCGCTGGGCTGGTTGTCGCCCTCGGCGCTCTGGCCGCGCTGGTAGGGGGCGAAGGCGAAGCCTTCCACCCGCCCGGTGAAGTCCGGCATGGCGACCGGCCGGTTCCAGGCCCACCAGGCGCCCAGATGCGCGACCGCCACCAGGGCGAGCACGACCAGCGTGGTGGCCTGCCGTGACAGGAAGGGGTGGGGCGGGCGCTGCCGCACCGGGGTGGCGGTGGAAGCGGGCGGGGTGACCGGGCGGGGTGGCCAGTCCTGTCCCATCGGGCTCGCGTTCATGCTGTGTCCGGCGTCTTGCGGCCCCCGTCCCGGGCGACGCGCCGCCCGGCCGTTCCGGGCGGCGCGGCCGAATCCGGGGCCGCGTCTCGCCGACCATGAAGGGCCGCCCCTGCGGCGCGGGTCGGCCGCAAATAGGGCATTTTCGCGGCGGAACAAATGGGAGCCGGAACGGCATGGCGCTATCGCTGGCCCCGATCCTCCCCTACAAGATGCGCCATCATGTCCGTCCTGATCGAAATCGGCATCATCATCCTGCTGGTGCTGCTGAATGGCGTCTTCGCGATGGGCGAGCTCGCGGTGGTATCCTCCCGCCGGGCGCGCCTGCAGGGGCTGCAGAAGAACGGGGTGAAGGGGGCCGCCACCGCCCTTTCCCTGGCCGAGAACCCGGAGCGGATGCTGCCCACGGTGCAGATCGGCATCACGCTGGTGGGCATCCTGGCCGGTGCCTTCGGCGGCGCCCGGCTCGCCTCCACGGCGGAGCCGCTGGTGGCGAAGGTGCCCCTCCTGGCGCCCTATGCGGACGACATCGCCTTCGGCGTGGTGGTGCTGCTCATCACCTATCTCTCGCTGATTCTGGGCGAGCTGGTGCCCAAGACCCTGGCGCTGCGGAACCCGGAGGTCGTCGCGAGCCGCCTTGCCGCGCCGCTGCTGCTGATCTCGCGCATCGCCTCGCCCGCCGTCTGGCTGCTCTCCTCCTCCTCCGCCCTGGTGCTGAGGATGCTCGGCGCCTCCCAGGCCACCGATACCTCCGTGACGGAGGAGGAGGTGAAGGCCGTGGTGGCGGAGGGCGCCGAGGCCGGGGCGCTGGAGCGCGAGGAGCGCCAGATGATCGAGCGTGTGCTGCGCCTCGCCGACAAGCCGGTCCGCGCGCTGATGACGCCGCGCAACGAGGTCATCTGGCTGGACCGCAGCGAGACACCGGAGGAGCTACGGACCCGCGTGCGCGAGGGCGGTGTCTCCCGCTACGTCGTGGCCGATGGCCGCGTGGACAACGTGGTCGGCGTGGTCGCGGTGAAGGATCTGCTGGACGAGCTGCTGGCCGGCCATGCGCTCTCGCTGTCCGAGGCGATGCGCCAGCCGCTGGTCCTGCCCGACTCCCTGCCGGCGCTGGATGCGCTGGAGCGCATGCGTACCGACAAGATCGGCATGGCGCTGGTGATGGACGAATACGGCTCCTTCGAGGGTATTGTCACCGATTCGGACCTGCTGGAGGCGATCGTCGGCGAACTGGGCGAGCCCGAGCCGGAGCCGGCCGAGGGTGCGGTCGAACGCCATGACGGATCGCTGCTGGTGGACGGCATGATGCCGTCGGACGAACTGAAGGCGCGGCTGGACCTGCCGACCCTGCCGCAGGAAGGCAGCTACCACACCGTTGCCGGGCTGCTGCTGGCGCTGCTGCAGCGCGTGCCGAAGGAGGGCGACCGGATCGCCTGGTCCGGCTGGCAGTTCGAGGTGGTGGATATGGACGGTCGGCGCGTGGACAAGGTGCTGGTCTCGCCCGAGACCGTCGCCGGCTAACGATCCCGGCCGCGAAGCATCCTTCGCGGCCGGAAGCGGGATCAGGCCGAGCGCATGTAGCGCACGGCGCGCAGCCGGGGCGTGGCGATCAGCCCGAGGTGATAGGCCGACTTCATCAGGCTCTGGCCCTGGCGGTAGTAGCGGGAGAAGAAGATGTGCAGCGCCTTCTTCCGCCGCCGGCCCATGGCATGCTCCACCACGGATTCGGCTGCGATCTGGTGCATCAGCCGGTCCCGTGCCGCCATCTCGGCGGGCGAAAGGTTGGGCAGGGCCTCCAGCACGTCGTAGATCTTGCTGCTGACATTCGCCCCCGTTTCCCGTAGCCCTTCCGGGGAGAGGCGGTAGAGCGAGGTCTTGCGGTCCAGGAAGTAGAAGGCCTTGCCGGGGAAGGCCTGCGACAGGCGGATGCCGAAATCCGTGTCGAGCTGAAGCCCCACCAGTTCCATGCTGCGGTAGCCGATCTGCCGCGCCGCCTGGGTGTCGATCAGGAAGCCGTCGCAGGGAACCTGCCGCCACAGGGCGCGCACCAGAAGGTCATAGTGCAGGCCGCTATACTCGGACGTCCGGTTGCCGACCTTGCTATGGGTCTCCGTGTCCTTCGGCGAGACCATGCCGAAGGGGGTGATGCATTCCTGGATGCCATAGGCGCAGATCACGTCGGGCGAGGAGCGGTAGGCTGCGTCCAGCGCCTCGATAGCCCCGGGCAGCAGGGCGTCGTCGTCGTGCAGCACCAGGATCCGCTCGCCGCGCGCCTCGGCGAAGAGCTTGTTGATGTTGCCCACGAGGTTCGAGGCGGGGACGTTCCGCCAGTAGCGGATGGTGATCCCTTCCGGTGGCGTCAGGTCGGCGATCAGCTGCTCCGCCTCGTCGGTGGAGGAGTTGTCGCTGACATCGATCTCCAGCGGTCGGTAGTCCTGCTGGAAGACGGAGTGCAGGCACTGCAGCAGCAGGGATGGGCGCCGGTAAGTGGGGACCGAAACGGTGATCAGGGGGGCGACCATTGCTCTCCTTTTCGTGTCTTCCTTGGGGGAGGGGAAGGTCGCAGGACCGTCCCTCAGCCCGTTTTCCATCGTGGATTGGGGCTATAGCGGATGCTTACCCGGCAACGATACACAAGAACTATCCATCTTATGAGATAATTTTTAAACTCACGGAAATTTTTGATACGAATTGGCGCGACATGAGAGATCGCCGAGCCCGCTCCGGAGGGTCCGCGAAGCCATGAACGCGGAAGGCGGGCCCGCGAACGGACCCGCCTTCCGGGAACGGATCTGGAAGGAGACGGCGTGAGAGGCCGGTAGCCGGTTCAGCCCTTCGCGCTCTTGGCGATGGGGGCCACGAACTGCGGCTCGGTGTCCCAGGGGAAGAGGATCCAGGTGTCCTGGCTCACCTCGGTCACGAAGGTGTCCACCAGAGGCTTGCCGGCCGGCTTGGCATAGATCGTCGCGAAATGCGCCTTGGGCAGCATGCCGCGCACCACCCGGGCGGTGGTGCCGGTGTCCACGAGGTCGTCGAGGATCAGCCAGCCATCGCCGTCGCCCGCCGCCTCCGGCATCTTCACGACGCTTGGCTTGCCGCGCTCCTCCTCGTCATAGGTGACGATGGAGACGCTCTCGATCAGCCGGCAGTCCAGCTCGCGGGCCACGATGGCGGCGGGGATCAGCCCGCCGCGCGTGATGGCGACGATGCCGTTCCAGGGGCCGCCCTTCGGCCCCTTGTCCACGAGGCGCCAGGCCAGGGCCTTGCCGTCGCGATGAAGCTGGTCCCAGGAGACGGTGTAGTAACGGGGGGCGGCCATGGACCGGTTCCTCAGAACATGCGCGCCCCGTCCGGCACGGGCGTGTCGGGGCGCAGGAGAACGACATCGCCATTCTCGTCCGGCACGCCGAGCACGAGAACCTCGCTGGCGAAGCCGCCGATGCGGCGGGGTGGGAAGTTGACGACGGCGATGACCTGACGCCCGGCCAGGCCGTTGGGATCGTAGTTCACGGTGATCTGGGCGGAGCTCTGCTTCACCCCGAGCTCCGGGCCGAAATCGACCCAGAGCTTGATCGCGGGCTTGCGGGCCTCCGGGAAGGCTTCCGCCCTGGCGATGGTGCCGGTGCGGATGTCGAGCTTCGTGAAGTCGTCGATCGTCGCCGTTGCGTCCATGCCCCCGTGCCTAGCCGAGCCTGTCCGGCAGCGAAAGAGGCCGCGGCACGCCGGCTGCATGGTTGCCGTCGCGCGGGGGCCATGCCAGCGTCCGCCGCGACACGCGCGGCCGCATCCCGGCGGCCGGCTGCCAGGAGTGTTCCCCGCCGTGATCCGTGACTTCCATCGCCCCGGCCGCAGCCCGGCCATCGCCACCCACGGGATGGCGGCCACCTCGATGCCCGCCGCCACCCTGGCGGCGATCGATATCCTGCGGGCGGGCGGCAATGCGATGGACGCGGCCATCGCGGCCCATGCGGTGCTGGCGGTGATCGAGCCGCAGAGCACCGGTATCGGCGGTGACTGCTTCTGCCTCTATGCCCCGGCTGGCACCGGCAAGGTCGTGGCGTTGAACGGCTCGGGCCGCGCTCCGGCCGGCGCGACGCCGGAGGCGCTGCGCGCCGCCGGGCTGACGGCGATGGTCAACACCTCCGCCCATTCGGTGACGGTGCCCGGCGCGATCTCCGCCTGGGACCTGCTCTCTCGCACCCATGGCCGCATGGGACTCGATGCGGTGCTGCAACCGGCGATCCGGTGGGCGGAGGAAGGGCATCCGGTCACGCCGCGCGTGGCCCATGACTGGGAGCTGGGCACCGAGAAGCTGAGCAAGCAGCCGGCCACGGCACGGCGCTTCCTGAAGGATGGCCGGCCCTATAGCGTGGGCGACGTGTTCCGCCAGCCGGAGCTTGCCGAGACGCTGCGCGTGATCGCGCGGCAGGGCGCGGCCGGGTTCTACACCGGTGCGGTGGCGGCCGACATGGTGGCCGTGCTGCGCGAGGCCGGCGGCACACATACGGAGGAGGATTTCGCCGCCGGGCAGACGGTGGCGGAGTTCGTCGAGCCGATCCGCACGAGCTGGCGCGGCATGGATGTCTATCAGTGCCCGCCCAACGGCTCCGGCATGCTGGTGCTGATGATGCTGAACATCCTGGGCGGCTTCGAGACGCCGGCCGGCGGCCCGCTCTCGGCGGAGCGCATGCACCGGCATATCGAGGCGGCGCGCTTCGCCTATCGCGACCGCGACGCCTTCCTGGCCGATCCCTCCCAGGTCGAGGTGCCGGTCGGGCACCTGACCTCGCAGGCCTATGCCGACGCGATCCGGGCACAGATCCGCGACGACCGCGCCCTGCCGGAACTGCCTCCCCCGGGCGAGGCGGACTGGGCGAAGCACAAGGATACGGTCTATCTCTGCGTGGTGGACAAGGACGGCAATGCCTGCTCCTTCATCAACTCGCTCTTCGAGGGCTTCGGCTCCGGAATCCTGGCGGAGAAGAGCGGTGTGATGCTGCAGAACCGGGGCTTCGGCTTCCGGCTGCAGGAAGGCCACCCGAACTGCATCGCGCCGCGCAAGCGCCCGATGCACACGATCATCCCCGGCATGGTGATGAAGGATGGCCGCGCAATCATGCCCTATGGCGTGATGGGCGGGCATTTCCAGCCGATGGGCCAGACGCTGTTCCTGTCCAACCACTTCGAGTTCGGGCTGAACCCGCAGGATGCGCTGGACCTGCCGCGCCTTTTCCCATTGGGCGGCAAGGTGCAGGTGGAGCGAGGCATTCCCATGGAGCTGGTGGAGAGGCTGCAGCGCATGGGCCATTCCTGCTGCCCGATCCACAGCCCGCATGGCGGCGGCCAGGCGATCCTGATCGACCATGAGCGCGGGCTGCTGATCGGTGGCTCCGACCCGCGCAAGGACGGCATCGCGCTGGGGTACTGAGGGCCGGACCGCCAGGGGAGGTCATCGCCTTCCCCTGGCATCGTTCCGGTTACTTGCTTCCGGGCGTCCGGGTCAGTGCGCCGTGGCCAGGGCGCCGTGGCCAGGGCGCCGCGGCGGGAGGTGCCGGCCCCGGTCCGCGTGAGCAGGCCGGTCACCGAGAAGGGCGCGATCCCGGCATAGCAGAGGGCCGGCACCAGGAAGGCGATGTTCGGGCCCGCGCGGTCCGCCAGCAGGCCGGTCGCCAGCGGCACGCGACCGACCAGCAGCGCGGCGGGCAGGGAGACGGCACCATAGGCCAGGAAGAAGGCGAACTGCGTCAGCATCGCCTCGGTGAAGCTAAGCGAGAAGACCGAGCGCACCATCGGCACGAGCGTGTCGATGATCGAGGTTGCGAAACCCCAGGCGAAGAAGAGCGTCGTGACAGAGACCAGGGCGGGAAGGCTGGTCCGCCCGCTGGATGAGGATAGCGGGGAAGCTGTGCTCATAAGGGTCTCTCGGTTGGTTCCGCCAGCGGAGGACGGACCGCCGGGCATCGTATCAGCCGAGGTGCCCGGCCTCATCTCGCAGTGCAGCAAAAAACGCTGACATTTGGTGAAGTTTGACGCGCGGTCAGGGCCGGCCCCCGGGGCGGCCGTCGGCCAATGGGAGGACGAGATGGGCATGCGGGCGGAACAGGGGGACATCACCACCTTGGCGGTGGATGCGATCGTGAACGCGGCCAACAGCGCGCTCGCCGGGGGCGGTGGGGTGGATGGGGCGATCCATCGCGCCGCCGGGCCGGAACTGGTTCGTGCCTCCCGCGCCCAGGCGCCCTGTCCGGCCGGCGAGGCGCGGATCACCCCCGGCTTCCGCCTGCCGGCCCGCCACGTGATCCATACGGTCGGCCCTGTCTGGCATGGCGGGGGTCAGGGGGAGGCTGCGTTGCTGGCAGCCTGCTACCGGAACTCGCTCGCCCTGTTGCGGCAGGCGGGCGGGCACAGCATCGCCTTCCCGGCGATCTCCACCGGCATCTACGGCTATCCGCCGGGCCCGGCTGCCCGCATCGCCGTGGCCACGGTCCGTCAGGCACTGGAGGAAGGCGATCTGGAAGTCGTCTTCGCCTGCTTCGACACGGCCACCCTGGAACTCTACCGCCGCGAGCTGGCCGGCTGAACCGGGCGGCCTCTCAGGCCGAGAAGGCGTTGAAGGTCTGGATCGTATAGGTGTCCTTCACCCCCGGAACGGTCTGCACGCGATCCACCACGAAGAGGCCGATATCCTGGTCGGGCTCCAGGTAGAACTTGCCCAGCAGGTCATACTGCCCGGAGGTCGAATGCATCTCCGACAGTTCCGGGATGCCGTCCACCATCTCCCGCGCCACGCGGTAGGACTGTCCCATCTCGCATTTGATCATCACAAAGATCGCGCGCATCGCACCCTCCGTCGCGCCGGAAGATGAACGCCATGGCGCGCGGCGGGAAGGGTGGAGGCGCGGGAAAACACTTTATGCTCATATGCTCGCGGCAGGGACAGTTGATCCTGGTTTAGGCATGACGGTCGGTTTTTACTCGGTGAAGCACCATCTATGGGCATTATGGCGCTCTGGGTCTATGTGGAGCCGAAGGATGCCCTTTCGTTGGGCAATCCTCCGTTCTGCGAGGGAAGAAGAGCAATGCAGCGTCGGGATCTTCTGAAGGGCACGGGAGCGGTTATGGCCACCGCCATGCTCGCCATGCCACGCATCGCGCGCGCCCAGGGCAGCGGTGGAGGCGGGACGCTCCGCTTCGTGCCCCAGGCCGATCTGCCGAACCTGGACGCCGTGGCCGGCACCCAGCTCGTGGTGCGCAACGGCGCGCTGATGGTGTTCGACATGCTCTACGGCCTGGGCGCGGACCTGCAGCCGAAGCCACAGATGTGCGAGGGGCACGAGGTTGCGGACGGTTTCAGGACCTGGACCTTCCGCCTCCGCCCCGGCCTGAAGTTCCATGACGGGGAGCCCGTGCGCAGCGCCGACGTGGTCGCCAGCGTGAACCGCTGGATGGCGCGCGACACGATGGGCCAGATGATCAAGGCCCGGCTGGACGCACTGGAGGCGGTGGACGACCGGACCTTCCGCTTCCGGCTGAACAAGCCCTTCCCGAAGCTGCTCTTCGCCCTGGGCAAGAGCAACACGCCGCTGCTGGTGATCATGCCGGAACGGATTGCGAAGACGGATCCGTTCCAGCAGATCAAGGACTATGTCGGCTCCGGGCCATTCCGCTTCAAGCGCGATGAATGGATGGCCGGGTCGAAGGCGGTCTTCGAGCGCAACCCTGACTACCAGCCGCGCGAGGAGCCGTCCGACTGGCTGGCCGGCGGCAAGAAGGTGCTGCTCGACCGGGTGGAGTGGATGACCATGCCTGACCCGGGCACCGCCGCCGGTGCCTTGCAGAGCGGCGAGATCGATTGGTGGGAGAACCCGATCGCCGACCTCGTGCCGGTGCTCAAGGGCGTGCGCGGCCTGAGCGTCGAGATCGCCGATCCGCTCGGCAATATCGGCGCCATGCGGATCAACCACCTGCAGCCGCCCTTCGACGATGTGCGCGTGCGTCACGCCTTGCAGATGGCGGTGGACCAGGAGGACTACATGCGCGCCATCGTCGGTGACGACGAGGCGCTGTGGAAGCGCCTGCCAAGCTTCTTCACCCCCGGCACGCCGCTTTACACCGAGGCCGGAGCGGAACGGCTGAAGGGGCCGCGCCAGATCGAGGCGGCGAGGAAGCTGATCGCCGAGGCGGGCCATGCCGGAGCCAGGGTGACGATGCTGGTGGCCTCCGACGTGCCGATCACCAAGGCCCAGGGCGACGTGACGGCGGAGGTGCTGAAGAAGCTGGGCTTCCAGGTGGACTACCAGGCGCTGGACTGGGGCACGGTCGGCTCCCGCCGCACCAGCAAGGCGCCGCCGTCCCAGGGCGGCTGGAACATCTTCTTCTCCTGGCATTCCGGCGTCGATTGCATCAACCCGGCGCCCTACAAGGGCGTGGATGCCAGCGGCGACGGTGCCTGGTTCGGCTGGCCGAAGTCGGACAAGGTGCAGGCCGACATCGCGCGCTGGTTCGACGCACCGGACCTGGCTGCCGAGAAGCAGGCGATGGATGCCATCAATGCCGGCTCCATGGACCTCGTGACCTATGTCCCAACCGGCTTCTTCCTGGGCTACTCCGCCTGGCGGGGCGGGTTGAAGGGCGTGGCCAAGGCGCCGTTCCCGCTCTTCTGGGGCGTGAGCAAGGCCTGAGGACATGAAAAGGGCCGGCGGAGCTTCCTCCGCCGGCCCTCTCCCGGTTCACGGTCCGGGGCGGGTTTCCGCCCCGGCCGGATCGCGTCAGCCCTTGGCCAGGGTCGCGTTGATCGACTGCAGCCGCAGCTCGTCGTAGCGGCCCTTTTCCACCGGCTGGGCATTCGCCTGTCCCAGGTCGTTCATGTGGATACGGTAGGTCTCGCGGGCGCTGTAGGCGGCGATGGCCGCGATGGCGGTGATGCCCAGGGTGACCGCCCCGATGGTCAGCGGGATATTGGCCGAGCCCGGGGGCGCGATGGTGGCGAAGAGCGCGGGCAGCAGCGCGGTGATGGTGGTGCCGACATTCTGCGAAATCGCCATCGCCGAAACGCGGGTGCGGGTCGGGAAGAGCTCCGGGAAGAAGCTCGGGAAGATGGCGTTGTAGCCCTGGTAGACCAGGCCCCACATCAGCAGCGACATGATGATCGCCATCGGCACGTTGTGGATGCTGATGGCATAGAGGTAGCCGAAGGACAGCAGCCCGGCGCCGAGCGAACCGACGATGATCGGCGGACGGCGGCCGATCCTGTCGGACAGGTTGCCGATGAAGGGGATCACCAGCACCGCCAGGATGTTCCCGAGCACGGGGATCCACAGATAGACATCCGCGTGGAAGCCGATGCCGTAGGCGGCCTGCACCGCATAGGCGCCGCCGAAGACCGTGGCCACGACGGGGATCACGTTCATCAGCGCCATGCAGACGACGCGGATCATGTCGGGCCAGTTCTCGCGGAAAGCCTCCTTGATCGGCGCACGGGGGGCACCGGTCTTGCTCTCCTCCTCGGTGAAGGCCGGGGTTTCCTCGACCTCGCGCCGGATGATGAAGCCGACCACGATCACGAAGAAGCTGAGCAGGAAGGGAATGCGCCAGCCCCAGCTCTGGAAGGCCTCGGTCGGCATGTAGTGGGCGAGCGGCAGGAACACGGCGGCGGCCAGGATCTGCCCCGCCTGCACGCCCTGCAGGGTGAAGCTGCCGTAGAAGCCACGGCGGCCGAAGGGCGCGTGCTCCAGGATCATGGAGCTGGCGCCCGAGATCTCGCCGGCCACGGCGAAGCCCTGGACGAGACGCAGGATCACCAGCAGCACCGGGGCGAGGATGCCGACCTGATGATAGGTGGGCAGCAGGCCAACCAGCATGGTCGAGATGCCCATCAGGAACATGCAGAAGATCAGGACGCGCTTGCGGCCGATGGTGTCGCCCATGTGGCCGAGCACGAAGGCACCGATCGGGCGCGCGACATAGCCGACGCCATAGGTGGCGAGCGAGGCGACGATGGCTACGGTCGGGTTACCGGCCGGGAAGAAGATCTGCGGAAAGATCAGCGCCGCGGCGGTGGCATAGATGAAGAAGTCATAATATTCGAGCGCCGAGCCGATCCAGCCGCTGGCCGCCGCTTTCTTGGATTGATGCCGGCCATGCGGCTCGTGTTCTTGAGTCCCGCTCATTCTTGTTTCCTCTCGACTGGTCCGTCGGCTCATGGCCTGGGCGCCACTACTCGCAGTGGCGTCCGGTAGGGTCAGGGTGATGTCGACAGGCCGGCGCCTGCGCGATGGCGATATGGGCGAAGGGATCGAACGGGACGGATCGGCGGCACGGAATGCCGCTGTGCGGTGCGGCCTTGCCCGTCTGCCGGACAGGTGGGCCCGCCCCAGATGACGCCCGGACGTCCAGGCCCATGGAATCCCGCCATCCTGTCCTCCCTCAACACCTGTTGAATCGGGTGCTCGTTGCGCAAGCACTCTATGCGGCTCTTTAGACCTACCGTACGGTAGATTTAAAGAGTTATTTTTTACATGACCGGGTGACGAAGCATGGTCCGGTGACGGGCCCCGGTTGCGCTAAACCTTGCGGGAGGAACGTCGATGGAGCTCGTCTTGGAAAAGCCCCCGCGGCCCCGCGGCCGGTCGGCCGGATCGCAGCGGACGCGGCAGAACATCCTCGACGCCGCGCGCGCCATCTTCGCCGAGAAAGGCTACAGCGGCGCCAATGTGGGGGAGATCGTCGCCCTGGCACGGACGACCAAGCCGATGGTCTATTACCATTTCGGCAGCAAGGAGGAGCTCTTCTCCGCCGTGCTGGAGGAGGTCTATGCCGAGATGCGGAGCATCGAGCAGGCCGTGGCCCCCTCGGCCCTGCCTCCGCTGGAAGCGATCCGCCGATTGGTGGAGGTCACCTTCGACTATCACAACGAGAACCCCGACTGGAGCCGGCTGATCTCGGTGGCCAATATCTATGCCGCCCAGCACGTCTCCTCCTCGCCCACCATCGCCTCGCGCAGCTCGGTGGTGCTGGGCCTGCTGGAGGAGGTGCTGGCGCGCGGCGTGCGGGAAGGGGTGTTCCGCGGGGATGTGGACCCGCTGCACCTGCACCTGCTGATCGTCTCGACCTGCTTTTACCGGATCTCCAACCGCCACACCTGGAAGGCGATCTTCGGCCGTGCCCTGGACGACCCTGCCGACGCGGCGGCGCAGCGGCGCATGGTGACGGAGGCCGTGCTCGCCTATCTCCAGCCCGAAACTCCCGCGCCCTGACGCAGCCGCTTCGACATGCGGCATGGAGATTGCGTCACATTTGCATGCTGATCCGGAGACGCGATTTTCCATGACAACCCGCCGCAGATTTGCCCGTGGCCTGGCCTGCATTGCCGTCGGCGCGGGCAGCGGCCTCGCCACCCCCTTCATCGGCCGCGCCTGGGCGCAGGGCAGCGGCGGCGCCGGCACGGCGCCGAACGTGACGCGTGGCCACTACCTGATCCGCGGCGGCGCCGTCATCACCGTCGATCCGGCGCTCGGGACGCTGCCGCGCGGCGACGTGCTGGTGCGGGACGGCGCCATCGTCCAGGTCGCGCCGAGCATCGATCCGCCCGCCGGCGCCGAGGTGATCGACGCCACCGACACCATCGTCATGCCCGGCATGATCGACACGCACTACCACATGTGGAGCGCACTCGGCCGGAACTTCATCGCCGATGGCGGGGTGGAGTACTTCCAGGCGAAGAACGCCTCCTCGCCGCACTACGCGCCGGAGGATTTCTACAACAGCCTGCGCCTCGGCCTCGCGGAGCTCCTGAACAACGGCGTCACCACCGTGCATAACTGGTGCAACAACACCCGCTCGCCCGCGCATGCGGATGCGGAGCTGCGCGCGCATCGCGACCTGCTGACCCGTGCCCGCTTCGCCTATGGCCATCGCGACCAGCTCGCGGGCGACGCGCTGATCGACTTCCCCGACATCGACCGCGTGCGGAAGGAGTGGTTCGGGGAATCCGGCCCCTTCGGCGGGCTGGTGCATCTGGGCGTGAACCTGCGCGGCATCGGCCAGAGCACGGCGGAGACCTTCTTCCGCGAGAGCGCGATGGTGAAGGAGCGCGGCATCCCCTACGCCACCCATGCCGGGCAGGCGCCCCCGAACCGGATCGACATCCTCGACTGGGAGAAGCGCGGCATCCTGCAGCCGGGCTTCATGCTCGCCCACTACATCAATGGAGCGTCGCCGGACTTCGAGGTGCTGGCGCGCAACGGCGTTCCCAATAGCTTCTCGACCCTCTCCGAGTTCCGGTTGGGCAATGCGGGAGACCCGCGCGCGGCGCTGATGGCGCAGCGCAAGGCGGGGGTGCTGCTCTCGCTCTCGGTCGATGCCAGCTCGCTCGGCTCGCCCAGCCTCTTCGAGGCGATGCGCACCACCTGGTCGATGGGCATACCGTGGAAGGGCACGCCTTCGGAAGGCGAACGGCCGATCGGCCATGCCGAGATCATCCGCTGGACGACTCTGAACGCGGCGAAGACGCTCGGCCTGGGCGACGTCACCGGCTCCCTCACCCCCGGCAAGCGCGCCGACCTCATCCTGGTGCGGGTGGATGCGCTGAACACGGCGCCGATGGCGAATGTGGAGACGACCATCGTGCAGTCCGCCACGGCGGCAAACGTGGACACCGTGCTGGTGGACGGGCGCATCCTGAAGCGCGGCGGCAGGCTGACCGCCGTGGACACCGCCGAGATCGTGGCCAAGGCACGCGAATCCGCCTTCCGCATCCGCCGTACCACGGGCGGCGTGCTGGCGCCCTGCGCGGGTTGCAGCGCCTGAGGCCGGTCACCCGGGGCGGCTCGCGCCGCCCCATGACGCCGTATCAGCGGCCGACCGCGTATCCCTGCATGCCGCGCGGATTCGCGCCGGCCAGGATCTGCCCGTCCGGCTCCCGGCGGACGGCGCTGAGCCGTCCTTCCGACCAGTCCGGCCCGACCTCGACCTTGTGCCCGCGCGCGGTCAGCGCATCGGCCACCGCGGCGTCGTAGCGGCCTTCCAGCACCACCTTCCCTGGGCGCGCACCGCGCGGCCAGAAGGAGGAGATCCAGTGCTCCGTGTGGAAGGCCGGGGCGTCGATCGCCTGCTGGATGTTCAGGCCGTGATGCAGCATCCGCAGCAGCATGATCGGCTGCCACTGGTCCTGCTGCTCCCCGCCCGGCGTGCCGAAGCTCATCCAGGCCTTGCCGTCGCGCAGCGCCATGGAGGGGGAGAGCGTGGTACGCGGCCGCTTGCCAGGCCGCAGCCCGTTCGGCAGCGTCTCGTCCAGCCAGAACATCTGCCCGCGCGTGCCGAGGCAGAAGCCCAGCTCCGGGATGGCCGGGGAGGATTGCAGCCAGCCGCCCGAGGGTGTGGCCGAGGCCATGTTGCCCCAGCGGTCCACCACATCGACATGGCAGGTGTCGCCGCCCGAGGCGCCGAGGCGCGAGACGGTCGGCTCGCCCCCGCCCAGCGCCTCGTGGGCCGCCTCCGCGCGGGCCACGGCGGCGGCGTAGTCGGTGCGCGGCGCGATCCCGTCCGGCGAGCCCGGGCGGAACTCCAGCGAGGCCTCGGCGCCGATCAGGGCGCGCCGCGCGGCGTTGTAGGGTTCGGAGAGCAGCGTCTCCATCGGCACGGCGGCGAAGTCCGGATCACCGTAGAAGGCCTCGCGGTCGGCGAAGGCGAGCTTCATCGCCTCCACCACCAGATGCACGAATTCCTCGCCCGTGGCGTCGGTGGCGTTCAGGTCGAAGCCACGCAGCAGGGCAAGGGTCTGCAGCAGGGTCGGCCCCTGGCTCCAGGCACCGCATTTCAGGACGCGCACATCGCCGTAGTCCAGGGCGAGGGGCGCCTCCACCGGGGCGCGCCAGCGCGCCATGTCCTGCCCGGTCAGCACGCCCCTGTTGCGGCGGCCGGAGGCGTCCAGCACCTCGGTCCCACGCACAAAGCGGTCGATCGCCTCGGCCACGAAGCCCTCGTACCAGGCGCGGCGCGCCGCATCGATCTGCGCCACGCGGTCCGGGCCGGCGGCCTCGGCCTCGCGCACCACGCGCCGGTAGGTCTCGCCCAGGGCGGGGTTCGCCCAGAGCCGGCCCGGCTTCGGCCCGCCGTCGCGCAGCCAGAGCGCGGCGCTGGTTGGCCATTCCTGCTCGAAGAGCGGCCGCATGGTCTGCACCGTGGCGCAGATGCGCGGCACGTAGTGGATGCCCCCCATGGCATAGCCGATGGCGTATTCCAGCACATCGGCGATCCGCCAGGTGCCGTGGTCGCGCAGCATGGTGGCCCAGGCGTCGAAGGCGCCCGGCACCATGGCCGGCAGGAGGCCCGTGCCGGGGATCAGGTCCAGCCCCAGCGAGTCCCGCACCAGCGCCACGTCCAGCGCCGCCGGGGCCACGCCCTGGCCGCAGATCACGCTCTGCGTGCCGGTGGAGGCATCATGGACGATGATCGGGCAGTCGCCGAGCGGCCCGTTCAGGTGCGGCTCGGCGAGTTGCAGGGTGAAACCGGCGGCGGCGGCGGCGTCGAAGGCGTTGCCGCCCCGCTCCAGCACGGCCATGCCGACCTGGCTCGCGATCCAGTGCGTGCTGGCGACGGCACCGAAGGTGCCGGCGATCTCGGGGCGTGTGGTGAACATGGCCGTGAGTCATAGACCCACGCCCCGCGCCGCGTCAGCAGGGGCGTGGCATGAAATCGCCTCAGCCGAGCAGCGGCAGGCGCTCCGCGATCAGGAAGGGCGCGCCGGGCGCCCGCTGGGTGAAGATGCAGAGCTCCCGCACCGGGCGCGGGCGGGCCGGGACATCGCCCAGATACCCTTCCAGCACAGGCCGGACCAGGGCCGCCTCCGGCTCCGACAGGCGGCGGGACAGGGTGACGTGGAACTTCCAGTCCTCGAAGACATCCGGATAGCCCCAGCGTTCCAGGTGCGCGCGGCGGCGCGGCTCCAGGCGTTCCGGACGGCGGCGGGTGAACTCGGCCTCGTTCAGCGGGGCGCGGAAACGGTCCAGCGATTCGATGCAGGCATCGCAGAAGCCTTGCAGCAACGCCGAGGGCTGCGATTCCCGCAGCGCCAGGAAGCCGCCGAAATTCTCCAGCGCCAGCGGCGGCAAGGCGAAGGGGCGCAGCCGTGCCGCCAGCGCCATCGCCCCCTCGCGGAACTCCGCATAGGTGGTGGCGAGGCGGAAGGGCGCCTTCAGCGTGGCGTGCAGGCCGTAGAGCCGCGCATCCGCCGTCGCTTCGGTCAGGTCGAAGCCCGGGATATGCGGCTGTTCCAGCGTGGCGCCGGTTTCCGGGTCGCGCCCGAGCCAGGAGGCGCCGAGGCGGTGCAGCGGATCGTCGCGCTCCGGCGCCCAGTAGAGGGCGACGCGGGCGGTCTCGGCAGAGGGTGTCACGCGATGCGCTCCCCCGCCAGCCAGACCGAGCGCACCATGGGCAGCGCGGCGCCCGACGGTGCGAGCGAGGCGGGCAGGGGGCGCACCCGCACCATGTCGCCGCGCAGCCCGGGCTCCAGCCTGCCGCGATCCTCCAGCCGCGCCATGCGGGCGGGGTTCGCGGTGACCAGGGCGATCGCGGCCGGGAGGCCGATACCTTCCCCCAGGCCGAGACGCCAGGCGGCCTCCAGCATGGCGGGGGGCACGTAGTCGCTGGCGATGCAGTCCGCCAACCCTTCGCGCACCAGGTCGATGGCCGCGACATTGCCCGAGTGGCTGCCGCCGCGCACGAGGTTCGGCGCGCCCACGATGACGTCCATGCCATGCGCGTGGGCGGCGCGGGCGGCCTCCTGGTTCACCGGGAACTCGCTGACACGGATGCCGTCCGCATGGTTCCGCGCGACCTCCGCGGAGCTCCAGTCGTCATGCGAGGCCAGCGGAACCCGCCCGCCCAGCGTTTCCAGAAGCGCGGCGCGGTTGCGGGGGGCATTCGCCGTGCGCAGCGCGGTCATCGCCTCGATATGCGCCTCGATCTCCCCGTCCTTCATCCCCTCGCGCCGCTTCATGGCACGATAGCGGTCCATGTCCACGAACTGACCCACGCCGGGCACATGGTCCATCAGGCTGGCGAAGCGCAGCAGCGGATGGGAGGCGACCTCGGCCAGCAGCGAATCCATGTCCGGCGCCGGCAGCTCGCAGCGCAGATGCAGGAAGTGGTCGCATTTCATCACCCCCGCCAGGCCGAGCGCGGCGAGGTCGGCCACCCCGTCCAGGAAGGTCCGGTGCCGCCCGCCGGTCGTGTTGATGTCGCCCACGCAGAGGGCATCGAAGACCGTCGTCACCCCGGCGGCCGCGGTCTGCGCGTCGTGCGACAGCATGGCGGAGCGCGAGGGCCAGCGCGCCCCGGCGCGCGGCAGGACCTGACGTTCCAGGTTGTCGGTGTGCAGGTCGATGATGCCGGGGATCAGGTAGTCCCCCTCCAGGTCCAGCGCGCCCGGTGCCTGGCTGCGGCCCGGGGCGATCTCCGCGATCAGGCCGTCGTGGAGGAGGATGGTGCCGTCGAGCAGGCGATCGGGCAGGACGAGGGTGGCATTGGTCAGGATCTGTTCGCGGGACATGGCCGGATTCTGCATGGCAGGCCCGGCCGCGCCAGCGGCGGGTTCATGACAACACGAAGAAAACAGCCAGGAAAAGCAACCGCCCGTACCGGGTCAGAGCATCTCCGGCCGGAACAGCGACCGGCGGCTGATGATCCGGCCCGACACCATGAAGACGCCATCCCCCGTATAGTGCAGCGTTTCCGGATGCCGGGGGGAGGGGGCGACATGCGCCTTCACCACCTCGAAGACGAAGAGATCGTATTTCCCGACCAGCGCATCGTCATGCAGCCGGCATTCGAAGCTGGCATGGCATTCGCCGATCAGCGGCGCCCGGACCTCGCGGGCCGGTTCGGCGGTCAGGCCGAAAGCGGCGAACTTGTCCGTCTCCGCCCCGCTGCAGTTGCCGATCCCGACGACCTCGTCGGTCAGGCGGGTGGTGGGCAGGTTGATCACGCATTCGCCGCTTTCGCGGATCATCCGGTGGCTGTGGTTGCCGCGCGAGATCATGCAGGCGACCAGGGAGGGCGAGAATTCCATCACCATGTGCCAGCCCAGGGTCATGATGTTGTTCCGCCCCTGCCATTGCGAAGAGACGAGCACGATCGGCCCGGGCTCAAGATAGCGGCGGACCCCGGCGGTCGGGAAATCCTCCTTGCGGACAGTCTTGGGCATGGGGGCTTCCTGACTGTGTCCCGGACGGGCCGGCCCTCCGGGGGATGCCGTTCCAACAGCCGCGCACCGCATCCGTTGCGGGTGAATCTCGGCGGGCCAGATGCCAAGCCGGAAGGGGCGAAGCGTGCCCCGGTCCGGGGAAAACTCCCGCACCGTCGCCGCATCATGCAGTCAGGAAAAATGGCTCCCCGAGTTGGACTCGAACCAACGACCTAGCGATTAACAGTCGCGTGCTCTACCAGCTGAGCTATCGGGGATCGCCGTGGTGGGGCTCATCTATCCGAGGGCGGCGGGGGCCGCAAGACAGGGGAGCCAGATTTTTTCAAACAATCGGGCATTCTCCGGAATATCGGCCCGCCGCTTCGCGCAAGACAGCAGGAACCAGCCACAAGCGGCTGATTTCACGGTATTCAGGATGAATGGGGGTGTGGAGGCTCCGGGCGGAATCGAACCGCCGTACACGGTTTTGCAGACCGCTCCCTAACCACTCGGGCACGGAGCCACGCCGCCCATCTACGGGGCGGGCACCGTCCTGTCCAGAGGGGTGGGGCGGGAAGCTGATACATTCGCGGCTGTAGGCTTGGCCCCATGCCCGCACGGACCTATAAGCGGCCCGAGATACGACCATCAGGGGGTCCAGAGGCGGCATGGATTACGTCGAGGCGCGCCGTTACATGGTGGACGGGCAGGTCCGCCCCAACAAGGTGACCGACACCCGGTTGCTGGATGCCATGCTGACACTGCCGCGCGAGCGCTTCGTGCCGCAGGGCATGGCGGACCGCGCCATGGTGGATGGCGACGTGCCGCTCGGCGAGGGGCGCTTCCTGATGCAGCCGATGGCCCTGGCGCGGCTGGTTCAGCTCATGAACCCGCGGGCGGGGGAGCGCGTGCTGGTGGTTGCCGCCGGCACGGGCTACGGCGCCGCGGTCCTGGCGGAGATGGGGGCCGAGGTCGTCGCGCTGGAATCCGATGGACGCCTGGTCGCCATCGCGCGCCGCGCCCTGGGCGACCTGACCGGGCTGCGCCTGAGGCTGGAGCAGGGCGATCTCGCCGCCGGCTGGCCCGAGGCCGCACCCTATGACGCCATCCTCATCGAGGGAGCGGTGCCCCAGGTGCCGGAGGCCATTTCCTCGCAGCTCGCCGAGGGCGGGCGACTCGTGACCGTGCTGCGGCCAGAGGGCCAGACCGGCCGGGCGGTGCTCGGCCGCCGGACCGGTGGCGCCTTCTCCGCGGTACCGGCCTTCGACTGCCAGACGGAGCGGCTGCCCGGCTTCTCCGCGCCCGCCGGATTCGTCTTCGCCTGACGGCAGGGGCCGCCCGGGCCCCAGGGGCGGAAGCCCCGCCTGGATGGCCCGGAAGACATCCCCGACCGGACCGGGCCCGCCAGACGGGCCCGGCCCAATGCCCGCCGGGGCCCACCCGCCTTCCCGCTGCCGCCCGTCCGCGACCATCCCTCCGGATGACGGCTCTTCTGGCCATGGGGCGGCGGGGCGGTCTAGGCTCCGGCAAAACCATCCCTCGAGACCTGGGCGCCCGGCCTTCGGGCCCGCGCAAGGAGTTCCGGTGCCGATGTCACGACGCCTCACCCTCGCTCTCGCCACCGCTCTTGCCCTTCCCGCCGCAGCCAAGGCACAGACGCTGCAGGAAGCCCTGGCGCAGACCTATGCCAACAACCCGACGCTGCAGACAGCGCGTGCCCAGTTGCGCGTGGTGGACGAGAACGTGCCGCAGGCCCTGGCGGGCTGGCGGCCCACCGTGTCGCTGAGCGGCTCGGCCGGCTATGTGGACGGCACGGCGCGCGCGCGACAGAACGACGTATCCTACTACAGCCACGTCTCCCGGAACACGATGACGCTGGCGGCGACGGCGTCGCAGCCGATCTATCGCGGTGGCCGTACCGTGGCCTCCACCCGCCGGGCGGAGAACCAGGTCCTGGCGCAGCGCGCCCGCCTCCTCGCCACGGAGCAGCAGGTGCTGCAGCAGGCGATCAACGCCTATGTCAACATGATCCTCTACTCCGAGGAGCTGCGCCTCAACGTCAACAACGTTCAGGTGCTGCAGCGCCAGCTCGATGCAACCAACGAGCGCTTCCGGGTCGGCGAGATTACCCGCACCGACGTGGCCCAGGCAGAGTCGCGGCTTTCCTCCGCCCGCGCCAACCGCGCCACGGCGGAAGGCCAGCTCCAGAGCGCCCGCGCCGTCTTCCAGCAGGTGATCGGCATGGTGCCGAACCGGCTGACCGCGCCGCAGCCGCTGAAGGCGCCGGTCCGCTCCTCACAGGAAGCGAGCCAGATGGCCGCCGTCAACAACCCGAACGTGGTGGCCTCGCTGTTCGACGAGGCCGCGGGGCGCGACTTCATCGACGTGCAGATGTCCACGCTTCTGCCACAGGCGAGCCTGCAGGCGCAGGGTTACCGCGCCGATAACTCCACGGCCGACGGCACGCGCTTCACGGGTGGGCAGTTCACCGCCAACGTCACCGTGCCGCTGTACCAGGGCGGTGCGGAGTATGCGAGCGTGCGCGCCGCGCGCCAGGACGCGTCGCGGCTGCGGCAGGTGGTGGACGACCAGCGCCGCACGGCCAGCCAGCAGGCGACCTCCGCCTGGGAAACGCTGGTGAGCAACCGCGCCACCGTCGAGGGCAACCGCTCCGCCATCCGCGCCGCCGAGGTCGCGCTGGACGGCGTGCAGCGCGAGGCGGTGGTCGGCAGCCGCACCACGCTGGACGTGCTGAACCAGGAGCAGGAGCTGCTGAACAACCGCGTGGCGCTGGTGCAGGCACTGGCAAGCAACGTGACCTCCTCCTACGCGCTCGCGGCGGCGGTGGGGCGGCTGACGGCGAAGGACCTCGCCCTGCCGGTGCAGATCTATGACATGACATCCTATTACAAGGCGGTGCGCGACCGCTGGATCGGCCTGGGCGACTACACGCCGGTCGCCGCCACGACGGAACGCTGAACATGTCCGGAACGCAGGGGCCCAACGGCCAGGACCCCAACATGGAGGACATCCTGGCCTCCATCCGCCGCATCCTGAACGAGGACGAGCCCACCACCAGCGCCCCTGCCGCCCCGGCGGCGGCGGCCATGCCCGGCACCCTGCCGCCCCGGCTGGCGCCGGTGGTGCCGGCACCCGCGCAGGCAGCGGGAGGGCCGGCGCCGGCCCTGCCGGGCTCGACGCCCCTGACCTCCAGCCCGGCCCCGCACCGGGCAGAGGAGCCTGCGGAGGAGGAGGCGCCGGCACCCGACCCGGTGCCTGCCACCGCTCCCGGCACCGAGTCCGGCCCCGAACCCCTGACCCTGACCGAGGCGATGATGGTCGCACCCGAGGCTCCGTCCGGGCCGCCCACCGTAGCGCCGTCGCCCGATGCGGTGCCGTCCAACGGCTCGCTGCTGGCGCCCTCCACGGCCGCCGCCGCCGCCGCCGCGCTGGGCGAGCTGGCGCGCGCCGTGGCGGCCGAGCAGAAGAGTGTCATCTCCCGCAACGGCCCGAGCATCGAGGACGTGGTGCGCGAGGAGATCCGCCCGCTGGTGAAGAACTGGCTGGACGCTCATCTGCCGGGGATGGTGGAGCGCATGGTGCGCGCGGAGATCGAGAGAGTGCTCGGCCGACCGGCCGCCTGAGGCCGGAACGCGGAAGGGATGTTCTGAGAAGGGTGTTCTGACCCGGGCGCAACCCTTCCGCACTTGACGTTCGGGCGTCTCCCGGCACAGGGATGCGCCATGCTCGAAAAGACCCTGACGCCCGCCGATTTCGAGGCGAAGCTCTACGAAGGTTGGGAACAGTCCGGGGCCTTCTCCGCCCGGCCGGACAGCCCGGCCCAGCCCTTCACGATCATGATCCCGCCGCCCAACGTCACGGGCAGCCTCCATATCGGCCATGCCCTAACCTTCACGGTGCAGGACATGCTGATCCGGTGGCGCCGGATGCAGGGGCGGGACACGCTGTGGCAGCCGGGCACCGACCATGCCGGCATCGCCACCCAGATGGTGGTGGAGCGCCTGCTGGGCACCCAGGGCCTCAAGCGGCGCGAGATCGGGCGCGAGGCCTTCACCCAGCATGTCTGGGAATGGAAGGCGCAGTCCGGCGGCACCATCACCCGGCAGCTCCGCCGCCTCGGTGCCAGCCTGGACTGGCCGCGCGAGCGCTTCACCATGGATGAAGGGCTCTCCGAGGCCGTCCGGGAGGTCTTTGTCACCCTGCACGAGCAGGGGCTGATCTACCGCGACCGCCGGCTGGTGAACTGGGACCCCGTCTTCCAGTCGGCGATCTCCGACCTGGAGGTCGAGAGCCGCGAGGTGAAGGGCCATCTCTGGCACCTGCGCTATCCCGTCGAGGGCCAGCCGGGCCGCTTCCTGACCGTGGCGACCACGCGGCCCGAGACGATGCTGGGCGACACCGCCGTCGCCGTGCATCCGGAGGACGAGCGCTATCGCGACCTGATCGGCCGGCATGTGATCCTGCCGCTGACGGGCCGGCGCATCCCGGTGGTGGCGGACGAGTACTCCGACCCGGAAAAGGGCACCGGCGCGGTAAAGATCACCCCGGGCCATGATTTCAACGACTTCCAGGTCGGCAAGCGGCATGGCCTCGCCGCCCTCTCGGTGCTGGATGCCGAGGCGCGGGTGATGCTGGAGGAGATCGAGGGCGATCTCGCCGCGGTCGAGGGCATCGCCGATCCGGATTTCGTGCGCTCGCTGGCCGGGCTGGACCGCTTCAAGGCGCGCGAGGCGATCGTGGCGGAGATGGAGCGGCTGGAACTGCTGGAGAAGATCGAGGCGCATGTCCATGCCGTGCCGCATGGCGATCGTTCCGGCGTGCCGATCGAGCCGCGCCTGACCATGCAGTGGTACTGTGACGCCGCGACCCTGGCGAAGCCCGCCATCGCCGCGGTCGAGGACGGGCGCATGCAGTTCGTCCCCAAGCAGTGGGAGAACACCTTCTTCGCCTGGATGCGGGAGATCGAGCCTTGGTGCGTCTCCCGCCAGCTTTGGTGGGGGCACCGCATCCCCGCCTGGTACGGGCCGGACGGCACCGCCTTCGTGGCGCGCGACGAGGCCGCGGCCCAGGCCCAGGCGCGCGCGCATTACGGACGCGACGAGACACTGACCCGCGACGAGGACGTGCTCGACACCTGGTTCTCCTCGGCGCTCTGGCCCTTCTCCACGCTGGGCTGGCCGCAGCAGACGCCGGAGCTCGCGCGCTACTACCCGACCGACGTGCTGGTGACGGGCTTCGACATCATCTTCTTCTGGGTCGCCCGGATGATGATGATGGGTATGCACTTCATGGGCGACGTGCCCTTCCGCACCATCTACATCCACGGTCTGGTCCGCGACGAGAAGGGCCAGAAGATGTCGAAGAGCAAGGGGAACGTGATCGATCCCCTGGAGCTGATCGACAGCTACGGCGCCGATGCGATGCGCTTCACCATCGCCGCCCTGGCCGGGCCGGGGCGCGACGTGAAGCTGGGGCGCTCCCGCGTCGAGAACGGCCGCTCCTTCATCACCAAGCTCTGGAACGCCGCGCGCTTCTGCGAGATGAACGGCATCCAGGCCGATCCGGGCTTCCTGCCGGAGGCCTGCACCACGCCGCTGGCACGCTGGGTGATCGACGCGGCGAATCTCGCGGTGCGGGAGGCCACGGCGGCGCTGCAGGCCTACCGCTTCGACGAATACGCCGCCGCGGTGCGCCGCTTCGCCTGGGATACCTTCTGCGACTGGTTCCTGGAATTCGCCAAGCCGGCGCTTGCCTCGGGCGACACGCCGGAGGCGCGCGAGGCCAAGGGCGCGGCGCAGCACGTGCTGGGCGTGCTGCTCAAGCTGATGCATCCGGTGACGCCCTTCGTCACCGAGGAGCTGTGGCACAAGATGGGCTACGGCCCGGAGCTGAGCCTGATTCACACCGCCTGGCCGGAGCCCGTGCGGGTGAGCGAGCCCGAGGCGGCGCGCGAGGAGATGGACTGGCTGGTCGGGCTGGTCTCCACCGTGCGCGGCGTGCGGGCGGAGATGAACGTGCCGCCCAGCCAGCGTTTCCCGCTGCTGGTGCAGGGGGCGGGGCCGGAGGTGCTGGCGCGCGGCCAGCGCTGGCTGGACACCATCGCCCGCATGGCACGGATCGAGGCGATCCAGCCGCTCGCCGGCGAGCCGCCGAAGGGCGTGGCGCAGGCGGTGCTGGGCGAGGCGACGATCATGCTGCCGCTGGCCGGCATCATCGACATCGATGCCGAGCGTGCCCGTCTGGCCAAGGAGCGCGGCAAGGCCGAGGCGGAGGCGAAGAAGATCGCCGCCAAGCTCGACAACGCCGATTTCGTTGCGCGTGCCAAGCCTGAGGTGGTCGAGGAGAACCGCGAACGCCTCGCCGCAGCCCAGGCGGAAATCGCCCGGCTGGAGGCCGCGCTGGGCCGCATTGCGGCCTGAGGCGGCAGGCGGAAGCATCCCACCCCATGCGGCAGGCCCATTGCTGCCGGTCTGCCGCATGGACAAGCCGCGAGCGACCGGCCTAGAAATTCCGAGTCCGGAAAGACATGCCGGATCGGGAGCGCTGTCGCGATGGCCGATGTCCTGGTGGTGGGAGCGGGACCGGTCGGGCTGACCATGGCGGCGGAACTGGCCCGGCACGGCCAGCGATGCCGCCTCATCGACCGGCTGACGCAGCCCTCGCCCTATTGCCGCGCCATCGGCGTCACGCCCCGGACCCTGGAGGTCTGGGACGACATGGGCATCGCCCGGGAGATGATCGGGGCGGGGCTGTGGATCCGCGGACTCCGCTCGGTCCTCCAGGGACGGCCGCCCATGGACGTGACGGTGGACGGCAGCGGTCTTTCCTATGGCCCGCTCGGCCTGCCGCAATACGAGACCGAGCGCGTCCTGACCCGGCACCTCGCCCGGTCGGGCATTTCCATCGAGCGCGGGGTCACGCTTTCCGGGCTCAGCCAGGATGCGGATGGGGTCTCCGTCAGCCTGACGCATGCCGATGGCAGCGTGGAGGCGGCGGGTTTCCGCCATGTCATCGGCTGCGATGGGGCGCACAGCGCCGTCCGCCGCGCCCTGGGCATCGGTTTCGAGGGCGAGGCCATGCCCATGACCTTCATGCTGGGCGATGTGCGGATCGGCTGGGATCTTCCCTACGGCATGACGTTCCGCGCCCTGCACATGAACGAGGCCGCGCCACCCGACATCTTCGTGGCCGTGCCGCTGCCGGAGCACGGCCGCTATCGCATCACCATGGTCGCGCCACCCTCCCTCGTGCCGGCGGGCGGCACCGCCCACGGCATCCAGGGCGAGACGGCGGGGCCGGGGCTGCACCATCTCCAGGAGGTGGCCGACGCGCTGCTGCCGGAGAAGCCGGTGCTGTCCGATCTGCGCTGGTCCTCCATCTTCCGGATCAGCATGCGTCTGGCCACGCGATACCGGCAGGGCCGGGTCTTCATCGCCGGGGATGCGGCGCATATCCATCCGCCCACCGGCGGGCAGGGCATGAACACCGGCATCCAGGATGCCTACAACCTTGCCTGGAAACTGGCCCTGGTGCTGGACGGCGCGGCGCCCGAGGCATTGCTGGACAGCTACGAGGCCGAGCGCCGGCCGGTCGGCGCCGATGTCATCGCCCGCACGGTGGCGGCCAGCATGAATTTCGGCCGGGAGGAAGGCGGCAAGCCCGATCGCTCGGCCGACACGCAACTCGGCATTTCCTACCGCGGCGGAGACTGGGTGCGGGATGACGGGCCGGCGGGGCAGGGGGTCGTGGCGGGCGATCGCGCCCCCGATGCCGGCGGCCTGAGGCAGGAGGGGATCGGCTTCCCGCTCCGTCTGCACGAGATGCTGCGGGGCCCGGCGCATGTGCTGCTGGCCTGGATGCCCGGAATGGAGAAGGGGGCGGGGAAGGCGGAACTGCGCGCCCTGTCGGACTTCGCCCTGGCTCTCGGCCCGGTCCTGGGCGACCGGCTGCGCTTCGTGGCGCTGACGGATGCGGCGGCGGGGCAACAGCCCGCCATCGGCATCCTGCATGATGCGGAGGGCGGCTTCGCCAAGGCCTATGGTCCGGCGGGGCGGGCCTTGCTGGTGCGCCCCGACGGGCATCTGGGCTGGACCGGGCCATCCTGGCGCGCCCCAGACCTCGCCGCCTATCTGCAGCGCCTCTTTCCCGATGCTGCTCTCACGGTGGCCTCTCCATGAACCTCCTTCTCAGCTTCGCGCCCTTCCTGGCCTTCGCGGTCCTGGCGCATTTCGGCCGGGCGGAGGCAGGTCTTTGGGCGGGCTTCCTGACCGCCGCCGCCCTGATCCTGCGCGACCGGTTCGTCCTGCGGCGCTCGGTGAAGATCCTGGAGGCCGGGACCGTGCTGCTCTTCGCCGCCCTGGCCTTCTGGACCACCGCGCGCGGCGCCGAATGGAGCATTCCCCTGGTCCGCCTGGCGGTGGATACGGGGCTGCTCGCGATCGTGCTGGCATCCCTGCTGATCGGCACGCCCTTCACCCTGCAATATGCGCGGGAGGAAACGCCGCCGGAAATCTGGGACCAGCCGGAATTCCTGCGGACCAACCGGGAGATCACCCTGGCCTGGGCGGCCGCCTTCCTCGCCATGATCGTGGCGGATGCCGTCATGGCCTTCCTGCCGCAGGTGCCGCATCAGTTCGGCGTGCTGGTGACCGTGGCGGCGCTCTATCTGGCGGTGCGCTACACCCGCATCCGTGCCGCGCGCGCCGCTTTCGCGGCCTGACGGTTCATCACCATAGGTTGGGTGGCCCGCCACGCCCGGCGACAGCATGACGCCGTGGTGGCAGAACGGGAGCGGGCCGCACCGACGGCGGCCCGACAGGGAAACGGACCATGACCCAGACAGGCCAGAAGTGGGACAAGTCCCGCCTGCCCAGCCGCCATGTGACGGTGGGGCCGGAGCGCGCGCCGCACCGTTCCTACTACTACGCGATGGGCATGACCGAGGACGAGATCGCCCAGCCGCTGGTGGGCGTCGCGACCTGCTGGAACGAGGCCGCGCCCTGCAACATCGCGCTGAGCCGGCAGGCGCAGAGCGTGAAGGCCGGGGTGCGGGAGGCGCAGGGCACGCCGCGCGAGTTCACCACCATCACGGTCACCGACGGAATCGCCATGGGGCACCAGGGGATGAAGTCCTCGCTCGCCTCCCGTGATGCCATCGCCGACACGGTGGAACTGACGGTGCGCGGCCATTGCTACGACGCGCTGGTCGGACTCGCGGGCTGCGACAAGTCGCTGCCAGGCATGATGATGGCCATGCTGCGGCTGAACGTGCCGAGCGTCTTCATGTATGGCGGCTCGATCCTGCCCGGCACCTACAAGGGCCGCGACGTCACGGTGGTGGATGTCTTCGAGGCGGTGGGCATGCACGCCGCCGGCAAGATGTCGGACGAGGAACTGCATGCGCTGGAATGCGTCGCCTGCCCCAGCGCCGGGGCCTGCGGCGGGCAGTTCACCGCGAACACCATGGCCACGGTGAGCGAGGCGATCGGGCTGGCGCTGCCCGGCTCGGCCGGGGCGCCGGCGCCCTATGAGGACCGTGACCGCTGGGCCGTGGAATCGGGCCGGGCGGTGATGGAGCTGGTGCGCCGCAACCTCCGCCCGCGCGACATCGTCACGCTGAAATCGCTGGAGAACGCGGCGGTGGTGGTGGGTGCCACCGGCGGCTCGACCAATGCCGGGCTGCACCTGCCGGCCATCGCGCATGAGGCGGGCATCCGCTTCACCATGGACGACGTGGTCGCGATCATGCGCCGCACCCCCTATATCGCCGACCTGAAACCGGGCGGGAAATACGTGGCGCTGGACGTACACAAGGTCGGCGGCATCCCGGTGATCATCAAGGCGCTGCTCGATGCGGGACTGATGCATGGCGACTGCCTGACGGTGACGGGGAAGACGCTGGCGGAGAACCATGCGGATGTGGTCTTCCCGACCGACCAGGACGTGATCTACCCGGTGTCGAAGGCGATCACGCCCACCGGAGGCGTGGTCGGGCTGAAGGGCAACCTCGCGCCGGACGGTGCCATCGTGAAGGTGGCCGGGATGAAGAACCGCCGCTTCGAGGGCACGGCGCTCTGCTTCGACTGCGAGGAGGATGCCTTCGCCGCCGTGGACCAGCGCGCCTACAAGTCCGGCGACGTGATCGTCATCCGCTACGAAGGCCCGAAGGGTGGGCCGGGGATGCGGGAGATGCTCTCCACCACGGCCGCGATCTATGGCCAGGGCATGGGGGCGGAGGTGGCGCTGATCACCGATGGCCGCTTCTCCGGCGCCACGCGCGGCTTCTGCATCGGCCATGTCGGGCCGGAGGCGGCGGTGGGCGGGCCGATCGCGCTGCTGCGCAACGGCGACCACATCGTGATCGACGCCGATGCCGGCACGATCGACGTGCTGCTGCCGGAGGAGGAACTCGCCGCGCGCAAGGCGGCCTGGAAGCCGCGCGGCACGGACTACAACAGCGGCGCGCTGTGGAAATACGCCCAGCTCGTCGGCCCGGCGCATCTGGGCGCGGTAACCCATCCGGGCGGGGCCGCGGAGACGCATTCCTACCCGGATCTCTGACGCGCGGGGCCGCCGGGGCCGGGCCGCGAAAGCCCCGATCCTTGCGGCCCGGCAACGGACAGGGCGGCGGTGCACCGGGAAAAGCACGCATCGTTTCCTGGCCGGTGGCCATGCCTTCCGCGAGGCGACAGGCGTCACGCTTTGAAACACCCTGCTGGCGGCGGGGCAGGCATGTTCCCGCTGCCGCTTTCCTTCCCGTCGCGACCTGCCTCATCTCAGCGGTCTCTCAGCAGCTCTGGCCGATCATGGACGCCGATACCCTTCCCCTGGCCCTGACGATGGGCGACCCCGCCGGTATCGGCGGCGAACTGACCCTGGCCGCCTGGGAGATCGCCCGGCATGGCGAAGGGCCGGTCTTCGTGGCCCTGGACGATCCGGCACGCCTCGCGGCGCTGGCGGCCCGGCTCGGCCGGCAGGTGGCGCTGGCGGAGGTCGCCGATCCCCGCGAGGCCGCCGCGCTCTTCCCCGAGCGCCTGCCGGTGCTGCCCATGCCACTCGCCGCGCCGGCGACGCCGGGACGGCCCGACAGGGCGCATGCGCCCGCCATCCTCGCCTCGATCGAGACGGCCGTGCGGCTCGCCCAGGCGGGCAAGGTCGGCGGCCTCGTCACCAACCCGATCAGCAAGGCCTCGCTCTACGGCGCCGGATTCGGCTTTCCGGGGCACACGGAATATCTCGGCGCGCTCACCGGCCTCACCGAGCCGCCAGTGATGATGCTGGCCTGCCCGGAGCTGCGCGTGGTGCCGGTGACGATCCATGTCTCGCTGCGCCGCGCGCTGGAGGAGCTGACCACGGCGGAGATCCTCCGCACCGGGCGCGTGCTGCACCGCAGCCTCCAGGCGGATTTCGGCATCGCCACACCGCGCATCGCCGTGGCCGGGCTGAACCCCCACGCGGGGGAAGGGGGTGCCATGGGCGACGAGGAAGGGCGCATCGTCGTGCCCGCCATCGAGGCCTTGCGCGCCGAGGGGATCGACGCCTTCGGCCCGCTGCCGCCGGACACGATGTTCACGCCCCGCGCCCGCGCCGGCTATGACGCCGCGCTCTGCATGTACCACGACCAGGCGCTGATCCCGCTGAAGACGCTCGACATGGATGGCGGCGTGAACGTCACCCTGGGCCTGCCGGTGGTGCGGACCTCGCCCGACCACGGCACTGCCTTCGACATCGCCGGTCGCGGCATCGCCGAACCTGGCAGCCTCCTCGCCGCCCTCCGCATGGCGGCGGACATGGCCGCCCGCCGCAACATCCTTCCCGGAGCCGCCCCATGAGTCTTCCCATCCGGCTGGGCGTGAATGTCGATCACGTCGCCACGCTGCGGAACGCCCGCGGCGGCACGCATCCCGACCCGCTGGCGGCGGCGGTCCTGGCGCTGGAGAACGGTGCCGACAGCATCACCGTGCATCTGCGGGAAGACCGGCGGCACATCCGCGACGCCGATGTCCGCATCATGCGGGAGAAGCTCCAGGCCCCGATCAACCTGGAGATGGCCGCGACGGAGGAGATGCGGGACTTCGCCCTGGCGATCCGCCCCCATGCCGCCTGCCTGGTGCCGGAGCGCCGGGCGGAACTGACCACCGAGGGCGGGCTGGACGCCGCCGGGCTGGAGGCGCAGCTCGCCCCCATCGTGGCGGCGCTGCGCGGGGCCGGGACGCGGGTGTCGCTCTTCCTCGACCCCGACCCGCGCCAGATCGAGGCCGCCGGGCGGCTCGGCGCCGGGGCGGTGGAGTTGCACACCGGCACCTATTGCGAGGCCGCCCCCGGCGCGGCGCGGGACCGCGAACGGCAGCGCTTGGCCGAGGCGGCGCGGCAGGTCGCGGCGCTGGGCATCGAGTGCCATGCCGGGCACGGGCTGGACTATGTCACCGCCGCCGAGATGGCCGCCGTTCCGGAGATCGTGGAGCTGAACATCGGCCACTTCCTGCTCGGCCAGGCGTTGTTCGATGGCCTGGGCGCCGCCGTGCGACGCATGAAGCAGGTGATGCTGGAGCACCGTCCATGACTGTGAATACCAGAAGGCGGGAGGATCTGGCGGAGGCCATCCGTGGGTCGGGCTATGTCTTTCTCCCCGGCCACGAGGTCACGCGCCTGCTGGACCCGGCGGGGGAGGCACTGGCCAGCGCCCCGTGGAAGGAGTTCGTGGCGAGTTGGAACGACCTGCGTCCCGACACCCACATGGCCGATGGCGGTCGCTATCGCCTGCGCCGCCATGCCGTCTTCGGCGCGGCGCAGGGCGAGCCCCTGACCCAGGGCCCGCACCAGCCGCATTACCAGACCCTGCACCACAATCCGCTGAATGGCGGGCATGAGCGATGGTTCGAGCCGGTGGAGCCCGGGATCGCGGCAGGGGCGCCGCTGTCGCGCCTGCTGAGCGGGGCGCGGGCGGTGTTCGAGCTCGCCGAGACGCCGCCGCCGCGCTGGCATGTGGAGATGCACCAGTTCCGCATCGAGGCGCGCCCCAACGCCGCTGGCAAGCCGACGCCGGAGGGGATGCACCGGGACGGCGTGGATTTCGTGCTGGTCACCCTGATCGGGCGTGAGAACGTTGCGGGCGGCGTGACCGGCATCCGTGTGGACGCACAGGAGGGTGCCCCTCCCGGCGAAGCGAGCTTCACCCTGGAGAACCCGCTGGACACGGTGCTGCTGGACGACCGGCGGGTCTGGCACGGGGTGACGCCCGTGTTGCCGATCGACCCGTCGCGGCCGGGGCACCGGGACGTGCTGGTGCTGACCTTCGCCCGGCACACGCCGCACCGGGAGTGATCCAGCGCCGCCGGAAGCGGGCTGTCTTTCCCGCTTTTCATCTGGCGACACGTTCCGGGCAGGATGGCCACGGTGCATCCTGCCCGCCCTTCGCGCGGAGTCCTCTCTCTTGCCGTCCCGTCCCGCCTTTCCCACCACCCTTTGCATGACGCGCCTGGCGGCTTCGCTGACCGTCTTGACGCTCGTTGCCGGCTGCGTGCCACCGCCTCCGCCGCCCGCGATGCCGCCCCATGCCTCGCGGCAGCCCTATCCGCCTGTCCCTGTCCTCCGTGTGGAGCCGGAGCCGCCGCGCCCACCCGGCGCGGAATATGTCTGGCAGCCGGGGCACTGGCAGTGGGACGGCGTCGCCTATCGCTGGGAGCCGGGCCACTACGTGCTCCGCCATGTCGTGGGCGGAGGCGCCTGGCGGCATGGCGAATGGGTCTGGACCCGTGGCGGCTGGGCCTGGGAGCCCGGCGGCTGGCGATGACGAATAGGCTACGGCGCCGCCACCTGCTCGGCGGTGCCATGGGCCTCGGCGCCGTGGCCCTGCCGCCCGGCTCCTTGCCGGCGCAGCCCGCGCCGCCACCGGCGGTTTCCGTGCGGGACGGTATCCCCGGGGAAGCGCCGCGCTATACCGGCCGCGCGCTCAGCGCCGTGCCGAACGAGGCGGCGATGGTCCGGCGTTTCTGGGCACCGGGGCTGAACGAGGCCTATGTGCCGCAGGGCCTGACCGTGCTGGGCGACGAGATCCTGGTCGCGGCCTATCGGAGCCTGACGCACGATCAGGCGGACGGCCCTTCGCGCGTCTTCCGGTTGTCACGCCGGGACGGCAGCCTGCGGGGCAGCTTCGCGCTGCCGGAGGAATTCGGCCATCCCGGCGGCCTCGCCAGCGACGGGCGCAGGCTCTTCGCGGCGAATTCCGGCGTGATCGTGGCGTTCGACGCCACCCGCCTCGATGCGCCGGACGGGCCGAGGCCGCTTTCGGCACGGCGGGTGGATCGGTCGATGGGGCCGGCCTTCCTGGCCTGCGACGGTCAATCCCTCTGGTTCGGCCCCTGGCGCAAGAGCGGCAACCCGCGTCTCCATGCCGTGCCGGTGGCCCGTTTCCTGGAGGGGGAGGGCCACCCCGTCACCCCGGCTGACGCGGTGCGCGACATCCCGCTGCCGCTCCGGGCACAGGGGGCAGCGGCGGATGCCGAGGGGCGGATCTGGATCGCCTGCAGCGCCGGCGCCGCGCCGGGCGAGCTGCACCGGCTGGACCCCGAGGATGGCACCCGGCTGGAAAGCCATGGCGCGCCCGGCGGGATCGAGGATCTGGGCTTCGACCGGGAGGGGCTGCTCTGGTCGGTCAGCGAGGCGGGATCGCAACGCTGGAACGGCTGGCCCACCTTCTTCCCGCTGGTCTTCGCCATGGATGTGACGCGGCTGCGATAGGCACCCCGCCGGAGCGGCGGGCGATGCTCAGTCCGCCAGGTCGCACAGCACCGGCGCGTGGTCGGAGGGGCTTTCCGCCGCACGGGCAGCGACATCCACCGAGGTGCCGGTCAGCCGCTCCGCCAGATCGGCCGAAAGCAGGGCATGGTCGATGCGCAGGCCACGGTTCTGCTCGAAGGCCGGGCCATAGTCCCAGTAGGTGTAGATCGTCTCCGCCGGATGCAGTGCCCGCACCGCGTCGGTCAGGCCCAGGTTCACCAAAGCGCGGAAAGCGGCACGGCTTTCCGGCCGCACCAGCGCATCGGTGGGCGGCAGGGCGCGCGGGGCGAGGTCGGCCTCGGTGGGGCAGACGTTGAAATCGCCCAGGATGGCGAGCGGCGCGAAGCGGTCCAGCCGCTCGGCGGCCAGGGCGCGCAGGCGCTCCATCCAGCGCAGCTTGTAGGCATAGCCTTCCTCGCCGCGGGAATTGCCATTGGGCAGGTAGATGCCGATCAGGTTCATCCCCGCCGCCCGCACCTCGACGAAGCGGGCATGGTCGTCTTCCGCCTCGCCGGGCAGGGTCTCGCCGAGCACCTCGAAGGGGATGCGGGAGAGCACCGCCACGCCGTTGCGGCCGCCGGGCTGGCCCACCGCATGGCAGCGATAGCCCAGCGCCTCGAACTCCATGGCCGGGAATTCCTCCGTCTTGCACTTCAGCTCCTGAAGGAAGACGAGGTCGGGCTGTTGCCGTTCCAGCATGTGGCGAAGGTTCGGCGCACGCTTGCGCGCCGAGTTCACGTTGAAGCTGCAAAGTCGCAAGGGAGGGGTGACGCCTTCTCAGCCGACCGCGAAGGAGACGCCGCAGCCGCAGCCCGAGACGGCCTGCGGGTTGCGGACAGCGAAATGCGCGCCCATCAGCGCATCGGCCCAGTCCAGCTCCGCGCCCTGGAGGAAGTCGAGCGAGACCGGGTCGATGAAGACCGGGGCACCCTGGCCGTCCTCGGCGCGGACGACCGTGTCCTCGCCCTCCGGCTCGTCGGCGAGCTCGAACTTGTATTGCAGCCCCGAGCAGCCGCCGGCCTCGACCGCGAGGCGCAACCCGGCCTGGGGGCGGCCCTCGCGGGCGGCGATCTCGGCGATCTGCCGGTGAGCGCGCGGCGTGGCGCGGAAGGGCTGGGGAGGGGGTGTCTGGCTACCGTCCGGCATGATCATCGGGACTCCATCGGTCCCCTAGATAGGACGTCCCGCCGCCGCTTTCCAACCGCCCCCGCCACATAGGCGCGGGCCGGGCGGGGGAGGCGGGGTTGCCGCGCCCGCATGGCCGGTGCTAGGGCCGGAACCCCTTTTCCCTCCGGACAGATCCGAGCCCATCCCCGTGCAGGACCCACAATCCGCGACCCGCTCCGGTTCGCCCGCCGGTCCCGACGGGGCGTCCGGCCTTCCTTCGGGCGGTCCCGTCTCCGGCTTGGCCCCTTGGGCGGTGAACCCGGCGGCGTCGCGCGGGCGGCTGGTGGCCGAACCCGGCAGCGGGGCGCGCTCCCCCTACCAGCGGGACCGGGACCGGATCATCCACTCCACCGCCTTCCGGCGGCTGCAGTACAAGACCCAGGTCTTCATCTATCACGAGGGCGACGAGTTCCGGACGCGGCTGACCCATTCCATCGAGGTCGCCCAGATCGCCCGCTCCATCGCCCGGCAGTTGCGGCTGGACGAGGATCTGGCCGAGGCCCTGGCCCTGGCGCACGACCTGGGCCATCCGCCCTTCGGCCATGCGGGGGAGGAGGCGCTGAACGGGGTGATGCGCCCCTGGGGCGGGTTCGACCACAATGCCCAGAGCCTGAAGGCGGTGACGGCGCTGGAACGCCGCTATGCCGATTTCGACGGGCTGAACCTGACCTGGGAAACGCTGGAGGGGCTGGCCAAGCACAATGGCCCGCTGCGCCGCCCGCCGCCCTATATCGCGGAATACGACGCGCGGCATCCGCTGGAACTGTCCACCCATGCCAGCGCCGAGGCCCAGGCGGCGGCGATCGCGGACGACATCGCCTATAACAACCATGACCTGGATGACGGACTGCGGGCCGGGATCTTCACGCTGGAGGAGATCGCGCACCTGCCGCTGATCGCCGAGGCGCTGGAGGATGCGCGGGCGCATGCGCCGGAGGGCACCTCGCGAAGCCGTCTGGCGGCGGAGATCATCCGCCGGGTCATCAACGCCATGGTCAACGACGTGGTGACCGAGGCGCAGCGCCGCATCGCCATCCTGGAGCCACGCAGCGCCGACGACATCCGTGCCGCCGCCGCCCCGGTGGTGGTGTTCAGCGCCCGCATGACGGCGCTGAACGAGGAGACCCGCGCCTTCCTGAGGGAGCGCATGTACCGGCACTGGCGGGTGAACCGCACGGCGCAGAAGACCCGACGCGTGCTGCAGGTGACCTTCTCCCTGCTGCATGGCGGGCCGGACATGCTGCCGCCGGAATGGCGCGCCCAGGCGGATGGGCCGGGCAGCGCACGCACCGCGGCGGTGGTCTGCGACTATATCGCCGGCATGACCGACCGCTTCGCGCTGGAGGAGCATCGGCGCCTCACCGACCCGAACATGCCCGGATAGGCGCAGCCGGAGGTTTCCCCCCGGCAAGCCATGACGCTAGAGAGACCCTTCTTGCCCCGCGGCAAAGCCCACTAGGAACTTCCATGTCACAGGACGTTTTCCAGACCCTGCGCGCCGAGGTCGTCGCGCAGCTCCGCGCCATCCTGCCGGACCTGCCGGAAGAGGCGCTCGCCCGCGTCCTGGTGGAGCCGCCGCGCGATCCGTCCCATGGCGACATGGCGACCAATGCCGCGATGGTGGTGGCCAGGCAGGCGAAGGTTCCGCCGCCGAAGCTGGCCGCCGATCTCGCCGCGCGCCTCGCCGCCTCGCCGCTGGTGGCCGAGGCCGCCCCGGCCGGGCCGGGCTTCGTGAACCTTCGGCTGAACGAGGCCGTGCCGAGGGCCCAGATCCCCCTCGTGCTGCGGGCCGGCGAGGCCTATGGCGATGGCGGGCTGGGCGGCGGCCGCAAGGTGGATGTCGAGTATGTCTCCGCCAACCCGACCGGGCCGATGCATGTGGGCCATTGCCGCGGCGCCGTGGTGGGCGACGCGCTGGCCAACCTGCTCGGCAAGGCCGGCTGGGACGTCACCAAGGAATACTACATCAACGATGCCGGGGCGCAGGTGCAGGCGCTCGCCTGGGCGGCCTACTGGCGCTACCTCCAGGCCCTCGGCACCACGCTGACCGAGGGGGAGTTCGCGGCCGGGGTGCCCGGCGGGCTGCAGTATCGCGGCGAGTACCTGATCCCGGTGGGCGAGGCGCTGAAGGCACGGTTCGGCGACAGCTTCGCGCCGGGTGCGGCCCCCGCTGATCCGGCGCTCTGGCTCGACACGGTGCGGTCCTTCACCATCGACGCCATGATGGCCGAGATCCGCGACGACCTCGCGGCGCTGGGCGTGAATTTCGACATCTACATCAGCGAGGCGCAGCTCGTCCGCGACGGCGTGGCGGACAAGGCGATCGCCGAGCTGGCGGCCAGGGGCTATGTCTACGAGGGCGTGCTGGAGCCGCCCAAGGGCAAGACCCCCGATGACTGGGAGCCCCGGCCGCAGACCCTGTTCCGCTCCACCCAGTTCGGCGACGACGTGGACCGGCCGCTGCGCAAGAGCGATGGCTCCAACACCTATTTCGCCAACGACATCGGCAACCATGCCGACAAGATCGCGCGCGGCTTCGACGAGCTGGTGCAGGTCTGGGGCGCCGACCATGGCGGCTACGTCAAGCGGATGCAGGCGGCGGTGAAGGCGCTGTCCGGCGACCGGCCGGTGCCGCTGGACGTGGTGCTGGCGCAGATCGTGAAGGTGATGAAGAACGGCGAGCCGGTGCGGATGAGCAAGCGCGCCGGCACCTATGTCACCCTGCGCGACCTGATCGACGAGGTGGGCAGGGACGCGGTCCGCTTCACCATGCTGACCCGCAAGGCCGATGCCCAGATGGAGTTCGACCTGGACAAGGTGGTCGAGCAGTCGCGCGACAACCCGGTCTTCTATGTCCAGTACGCCCATGCCCGCTGCCGCTCCGTGCTGCGCCAGGCGGGGGACCCGGCACAGGCGGAGCTGGCGGAAGCCCCGATGGATTCGCTCTCCGATCCCGCCGAGATGGCGCTGATCCGGCGCATCATGGCCTGGCCGCGCACGGTGGAGGCTGCTGCTGCGGCGCGGGAACCGCATCGGATTGCGTTCTATCTGGGTGACTTGGCGGCGGACTTTCACCTATTGTGGAACCGGGGCCGCGATGACGCGACCCTGCGCTTCATCCGGGAGGAAGACCCGGCCGCCACGCGTGCGAGGCTTGCCCTCGTCGCCGCCACGGCCCTGGTGATCCGCTCGGGCCTGCGCGTCATGGGGGTGACGCCAGTCGAGGAGATGCGGTGAGCGAGTTCCATACTGTCCCGTCCTATCGGGTTCAGCGCCAGAGCAGTGGGGGATTGCCCTGGCGCATGCTGGCCGTGGCCGGCGGGCTGACCGCCGTGCTGGGGGTTGGCGCGGCAGCCGTGTGGGGCGTGTCGCGTGCCGTCTCCAACGGCGTCCCGGTGATCGAGGCCGACAGCCGGCCGCTGCGCATTCGCCCGGACGATCCCGGCGGCCTGCGCGTCGCCAACCAGGGCGAGCGCATCTTCGAGACGCAGAACCAGCCACAGCGCGCGCGTTCCGCTCAGCCGGGCGTGCCGGCCCAGGCGCAGGTCGCCCCGGCGCCCGAGCAGCCGGACCTGGACGCCCTGCGGCAGGCGGCCCAGGCCTCGCGTCTGGCGCAGCGCAGCCAGACGCCCGCGGCGACCCCGGTCGTGCCTACGGCTCCGGTGGCCGAGGCGCCGGCATCCCAGGCCCCGGTGGAGGCAACGCCCGTCACCCCGCCGCCGGCCCCCGTGGCGCGGGCGCCCGAACCCGCTCCACGCCAGGAGCCGCGCCCCGAGCCCGCCAGGGCGGCGACGGGCGGCGGTGCCCTGGTGCAGCTTGGCGCCCTGGGCAGCGAGGAGGCCGCCCATACCGAATGGAACCGGCTGAAGGGGCGCCTCGGCGGGCTGCTGGCCGACCGGCGGCCCATGGTGGTGCGCTTCGAGCGCCCCGGCATGCCGACCATGTGGCGCCTGCGCACCAGCGGCTTCAGTGACGCCGCCGCCGCCCGCAGCTTCTGCGAGGCGGCCAAGGCCAAGGGCGCCCCGGCCTGCGCGGCGATCGGCGGATGAGCCGCGCCGCCATGCCCGCCGCCGCGATCCTCGGCATCTCCGGCACCAGCCTGACGCCGGAGGAGGCGGCGCTGTTCCGCCGCCACCGGCCGGCCGGGGCCATCCTCTTCGCGCGCAACGTCGCCGACCCGGCGCAGCTCCGCTCCCTGACCTCCGCGCTGCGCGAGGTGCTGGGGGAGGAAGCGCCGATCCTGGTGGACCAGGAAGGCGGCCGCGTCGCCCGGCTGCGTCCGCCGCACTGGCCAACCTTCCCCCCGGGCGCAAGCTTCGAGGGCCGCCCGGAGGCGGCGCTGGAGAATGCGGCGCTGCTGGGCGCCACCTGCCTGGAGATGGGGCTGGACGTGGTCTGCGCCCCGGTGCTCGACCTGCGCCATCCCGGCGCGCATGATGTGATCGGCGACCGCGCCTTCTCCGAGGACCCGGCCGAGGTGGCGCGGATCGGTGCGGCCTGGATCGCCGGGCTGCGGGCCGCCGGCTGCATCCCGGTCATCAAGCACATCCCCGGCCATGGTCGCGCCATGGCGGACAGCCATCTCGACCTGCCGCGCGTGTCCGCCACGCGGAGGGAGCTGGAGGCGGACCTCTTCCCCTTCCAGGCGATCTGCCGCCCCGATTCCGGGCGCGGCGCCTGGGCGATGACGGCGCATATCCTCTATGACGCGCTGGACCCGGACCGCCCCGCCACGCTGTCGCCACGCGTGATCGAAGGCGTGATCCGCGACGAGGTGGGCTTCGACGGGCTGCTCCTGTCCGACGACCTTGCCATGAAGGCACTGTCCGGGAAGCCGGAGGATCTGGCTGTGCAGGCGCTCGATGCCGGTTGCGACGTGGTGCTGCACTGCCCCGGCATCCTGGCCGAGAACGCCGCGTTGCTGGAAGCCTGCCCGCGCCTGACCGACCGCGCCGCGGAGCGGATGGAGGAGGCCCGCGCCACCGCGCTCGCTTCCCGCCGCCCGCTCGGCGCCGTCTCGGCTTCGGTCTGAGCCCGGTTCCGCTTCCCGTCATGCCCGAATGGCTTCCGGAACTCCTGGCGGCGGCGATCGCCGCCATCCTGGCGATCACCCTGCACGAGGCGGCGCATGGCTATGCCGCGCTCTGGCTCGGCGATGATACGGCGCAACGGGCGGGACGACTCAGCCTGAACCCGATCCGGCATGTGGACCCGGTGGGTACGGTGCTGGTGCCCGGCTTCCTGGTCATCTCCCAGCTCCTGACCATCGGCACGGTGCAGGTCATGTTCGGCTGGGCCAAGCCGGTGCCGGTGAATCCGTTCCGCCTGCGCAATCCCCGCTTCGGCATGGTGGCCGTCGCGGCGGCAGGGCCGGCGATCAACATGGTCCTGGCCTTCCTGGCCGCGTTGTCCGGCCATGTGGTGGATGCCGTGACGCTGCCACCGGAACTCTCCGCCTGGGTCTATCGCCTGCTTTCGCTGATGATCCTGTCCAATCTGCTGCTGGGGCTGTTCAACCTGATCCCCATTCCGCCGATGGATGGCGGCCGCATCCTGGGCGGGCTGCTGCCGCCCCGGCTGGGCATCCCCTTCCTGCGGCTGGACCGTCTGGGCCTGCTGCTGGTGGTGCTGGTGCTGTTCATCCTGCCGCAGCTTTCCTCGGCCTGGGACCCGATGGGCTGGCTGATGCGCTACGCGGTCGGCCCGGCCTTCAACGTCGTCATGCGCGCGGCGGGATACGGGCTGTGAGCGGCGCGTCGCCGGAGCCCCAGGCGCTCCTGCTGCGGCTGGAGGGCTACGAGGGCCCGCTGGATCTGCTGCTGGAACTGGCACGCGCGCAGAAGGTCGATCTGGCGAGGCTCGATATCCTGGCGCTGGTGGACCAGTACCTCGCGGTGATCGAGGGCGCGCGCCGGGTACGGCTGGAACTGGCCGCCGACTGGCTGGTCATGGCCGCCTGGCTCGCCTGGCTGAAGTCGCGCCTGCTGCTGCCCGATCCGGAGCCGGACGAGGATGCCGAGGCCGCCACCGTCTCGCTCACCGACCGCCTCCAGGGGCTGGAGATGCTGCGCGCCGGGGCCGCCTGGCTGGACGGACAGCCCATGCTGGGACGCGATTTCTTCGGACGCGGCCAGCCCGAATCCCTGGTGCAGCGACGGGACGGGGAGCTGGAGGCCGACCTGCCCGGCCTGCTGCATGCCTGGGCCACCGCCATCCGCCGAGCCGATTCGCGCCGGCCCTATGTCCCGAAGCCCCGCAAGCTCTGGACGGTGGGCGAGGCG
Organism: Roseomonas gilardii; assembly: GCF_001941945.1. NCBI lineage: Bacteria > Pseudomonadati > Pseudomonadota > Alphaproteobacteria > Acetobacterales > Roseomonadaceae > Roseomonas > Roseomonas gilardii. Next base: position 1,857,107 of record NZ_CP015583.1, read on the forward strand.
CTGAGCCGGCTGGAACGGCTGATCGGCGCCGCCGGGCCGGATTGGGGGGCGCTGGAGCGCTTCCTGCCGGAAGGGCTGGCGCTTGATCCGGTGGAACGCCGCGCGGCCATCGCCAGCACGCTGATCGCCGGGCTGGAGCTGGCCAGGCATGGCGGGCTGGAGCTGCGGCAGGAGGCGGCCTTCGGCCCGATCCTGCTGCGCGCCGCCCGGATGAGCGAGGAGGACACCGCCGATGCTGCCTGAGGCCGCGCTGCGCATCGCCGAGGCGCTGATCTTCGCCGCCGACCGGCCAGTCACCACCGCCCGGCTGGCTCAGGCCCTGGGGATCGGCGGCGACGAGCGGGATTCGCTCGACCCCGCCGCGATCCTGCAGACGCTGCGCGACCGCTATGCCGGGCGGGGCGTGGAGCTGGTGGAGGCGGGCGGCGGCTGGAGTTTCCGCACCGCGCCCGATCTGGCGCCGTTGCTGACCCGGGTGGTGGAGGTGCCGAAGCGCCTGCCCCGCGCCGCCATGGAGGTGCTGGCGGCCATCGCCTGGCGCCAGCCGGTGACGCGGGCCGAGATCGAGGAGCTGCGGGGCGCTTCGGTCTCCCAGACCTCGCTGGAGGCACTGCTGGAGGCCGGGCTGGTCGCCCCGCGCGGGCGCAAGGAAAGCCCCGGCCGTCCGGTGCTCTGGGGCACCACGCCGCGCTTCCTGGAGCATTTCAACCTGCGCTCCCTGGCCGAGCTGCCCCGGCAGGAGGATCTCGTCGCCCGCGACGCGCCGGTGGTGCTGATCGAAACGCGGGAGGACGAGGTGGAAGCGGCGGGTTCCTGAACGCGGCTTCATCCGCCGAGGGGCCGGAGAAAGGGGGCAGGGGGGTTTCGCTCGGCCTGCCGCCGGTCCAGATAGGAGGCAGGCGCATTGGCGCGCCCGGGCGTTCCTGCTAACGGAGACAGCGCCTTTTCCGAACCCGGCGGCCTCCGGGACACGACCTCTATAGGGCTTGAGCGAAGCACATGTTCGACCTCGCCTGGTCCGAGATCGCGGTCATCGTCGTGGTGGCGATCGTCGTGATCGGCCCGAAGGACCTTCCGGACACCATCCGCACCGTGGCCAAGGGCATCGGCAAGCTGCGCCGCATGGCGGGCGAGCTTCAGGGTCACCTGGACGAGGTCGTGCGCGAGGCGAAGCTGGAGGATGTGCGCGACCAGATCCGCGACATCCGGAACTTCGACATCAAGGGCGAGATCCAGCGCGCCGTGGACAAGGACGGTTCGATCCGCTCCGCCCTCAACGACGATCCCTTCCGCGCCCAGCCCGCGACCCCGTCCGCCGATGCCGCACCAGCCGTCCAGGCCGCCCCGGTGGGCGAGGCGACGCCCGCGGGTGCCGGCACGGACGCCACCGCCGTGGCGGCGGACCCCGATCCGGCCCGGGCCGCGGATGCGCCTCTCTCCACCGCTCCGGTCCAGGAGGCTGCGGCCCCTGCCGGCCCCGGCGAGGCGATCCCGACCGAGCCGCTGACGCCGGTCCCGGCCTCCGCCCGGCTGCAGCCCTCACCGTCCGGCACACTATCCGTTCCTGACGCGACGACGCCCGCCCGTGACGCAGCGGCGCCCGCCGTGCCCCCGGCCCGGACCGTGGAAGCCCAGATCCCGCCGGCCACCGAGCCGGCCAACACCCACAAAGCCTGAAAAAGACCGCCTGTGCCCCGCGATCCGGACGATACGATCAACGACAAGCCGATGCCGTTGATCGAGCATCTGCTCGAACTCCGCACCCGTCTGCTCTGGTCCTTCGGGGCCTTCTTCGTCGCCTTCGCGATCTGCTACTACTTCTCCACGCAGATCTACGGCTTCCTGGCGCGGCCGCTGGCCGACATCCTGCAGCAGCAGGGCGCGGGCGAGCGGCGGATGATCTTCACCGCGCTCTACGAGGCCTTCTTCACCTATCTGCGGGTGGCCTTCTTCGGGGCGGTGTTCATCTCCTTCCCCGTCTGGGCCACGCAGCTCTGGCTCTTCATCGCGCCGGGCCTTTACCGCTCCGAAAAGCGGGCGGTGATGCCCTTCCTGATCGCCTCGCCGATCCTCTTCGTCATGGGCGCGGCGCTGGCCTACTACTTCATCTTCCCGCTGGCCTGGCGCTTCTTCATCTCCTTCGAATCCCCGGGGGGCGCCGCGGGCGGCCTGCCGGTGCAGCTCGAAGCCAAGGTGAGCGAGTACCTCTCGCTCGTCATGCACATGATCCTGGCCTTCGGCGCGGCCTTCCAGCTTCCGGTGGCGCTGACGCTGATGGCGCGGGTCGGCATCGTGACGGTGGACCAGCTCAAGAAGGGCCGCCGCTATGCCATCGTCGGCATGTTCATCGCCGCGGCGGTGCTGACGCCGCCGGACGTGATCAGCCAGGTCGGCCTCGCCGTGCCGCTGCTGCTGCTCTACGAGCTGTCCATCATCGCGGCGACCTGGATGAACCGCCCGAAGAAGACCCCGGCCGACAAAACGAAGACCTGACCGATGCATGATATCCGCGCGATCCGCGCCAACCCGGAAGCCTTCGACGCTGGCATGGCCCGCCGCGGCCTGCCACCCGCCGCGGAACGCCTGATCTCCCTGGATGCTGCGCGCCGCACCGCGACCACGGCCGTCGAGGAGGCGCGCGCCGCCCGCAACAAGAAGAGCCGCGAGGTCGGCGCGCTGAAGGGCGCCGGCCGGCATGACGAGGCGCAGGCGCTGATCGACGAGCTGGCGGCGAGCGAGCGTGTTTCCGGAGAGGCCCTGTCGCAGGCCGAAGCGGCGCTGCGCGATGCGCTGGCGGAACTGCCCGCCCTGCTGGCCGATGACGTGCCCGAGGGCGCGGACGAGAGCAGCAACGTGATGCTGCACCAGCATGGCGCGCCGCCCAACTTCCCCTTCCAGCCGAAGCAGCATTTCGAGCTGGGCGAGGCGATGGGGCTGATGGATTTCGCCGCCGCCGCCAAGCTGTCCGGGGCGCGCTTCACCGTGCTGCGCGGGGCGCTGGCGCGGCTGGAGCGGGCGCTGGGCAACTGGATGGTGAACCTCCATGCCGAGCACGGCTACGAGGAGATCTCGGTCCCGCTGATGGTGAATGACGAGGCGGTCTTCGGCACGGCGCAGTTGCCGAAATTCGCCGAGGACCTGTTCCGCACCACCGACGGCCGCTGGCTGATCCCGACTGCCGAGGTGCCGCTGACCAACCTCGCCGCCGGGGAGATCCTGACGGATGCCGTCCTGCCGCAGCGCTACACGGCGCTGAGCTATTGCTTCCGCTCCGAGGCGGGCTCGGCCGGGCGCGACACACGCGGCATGCTGCGGCAGCACCAGTTCATGAAGGCCGAGATGGTCTCCATCACCCGGCCCGAGGATTCGGCCGAGGAGCACGAGCGCATGACCCGCTGCGCCGAGCGCGTGCTGAGCGAGCTCGGGCTGGTCTGGCGGCGGATCGTGCTCTGCGCGGGCGATACCGGCTTCGCCTCCAGTAAGACCTATGATCTGGAGGTCTGGCTGCCGGGGCAGGGGGCGTGGCGGGAAATCTCCTCCTGCTCGAACATGCTGGACTTCCAGGCCCGGCGGATGAACGCCCGCTATCGCCCGAAGGACGAGCCCGGTGGGAAGAAGGCCCAGCCGGCCTTCGTCCACACCATGAACGGCTCCGGCGTCGCGGTGGGCCGCGCGCTGATCGCGGTGATGGAGACGCACCAGCAGGAGGACGGCTCGGTGCTGGTGCCGGAGGTGCTGCGCCCCTGGATGGGTGGGCTGGAGCGCATCGGCCCCTGACGTCATGGCCCCCGGCGGCAAAGCCACGGGGGTGCCTTGCGTCCGGGCCCGCCTGCCCATAGGTTCCGCGCGCAAGCACTTTCCGGCACGGGGCGTGGCGCAGCCTGGTAGCGCGCCTGTTTTGGGTACAGGAGGTCGTGGGTTCGAGTCCCGCCGCCCCGATACCGGCAAGGGTTCCTGGGATTACGCCACAGGTTTCAGAAGGTACGGCATGAGCAAGGCGCGCATCTACAATCCCCCGAAAAGCGCGATGCAGTCCGGCCAGGCCCGAACCCATGGCTGGGTCCTGCGGCATGTGCCCGACCAGCCGAAGCGAATCGACCCGCTGATGGGCTGGACCGGCTCCGCCGACACGGAACAGCAGGTCGTCCTCCGCTTCGAGACTCTGCAGGAGGCTGAGGACTATGCCCGGGCGAACGGCATCGAGTACGAGGTCGAGGCCCGGCGGCAGGTTCCGGCCCTGAAGCCCAAGTCCTATTCGGATAACTTCCGCTGGGGCCGCAAGCAGAACTGGACCCACTGACCGCCGCTTGTCGCTTCTCGCCCCGGTGATCCTGCGCTAGAGCAGAGCACGATCAGGCGGTATCGCGCAGCGCCCTTAGCTCAACTGGACAGAGCAACCGGCTTCTACCCGGTTGGTTGGGGGTTCGAGTCCCTCAGGGCGCGCCAGCCATCCGTCTGACATGTCATCGATATTTCTTTGACATGAGGCCTTGCCCTCTCGACAGCGTCGGCGGCCTGCCGACATGCCGGGGCGATGCAGCAAGAGTCCAACGCCATCCGGCAGATTCCCACATCGGCGAGTCCTGTCCTGATCGGATCGGAGATCTACCGCCACTCCACCTATGGCGGGAAACATCCGCTGGCTATCGCCCGCGTTTCCACCGCGCTGGACCTGATCCGCGCCCTGGGCTGGCTGAACCAGGAACGCTACCGCGACAGTCCGATGGCCACGCCGGAGCAACTGGCCCGTTTCCACACGCCGGACTACATCGCCGCCCTGCAAAGGGCCGAGGCCGAGCAGGCGGCGGACGAAACGATGCGCGAGCGCCATCACCTGGGCGCCCATGGCAACCCCATCTACCGCGAGGTCTTCCGCCGCCCGGCGACGGGGGCGGGAGGCGCGATCCTGGCGGCCCAACTGGTGCGGCATGGCGGCATCGCCCATGTGCCGGGCGCCGGCACCCACCACGCCATGCCCGACCGGGCCAGCGGCTTCTGCTATGTCAACGACGTGGCGCTGGGGATTTTCGCCCTTGTGGATGCCGGGCTGGAGCGCGTCCTCTATGTCGATATCGACGCGCATCACGGCGACGGGGTGGAACTCGCCTTCCACGATGATCCGCGTGTCTTCACGCTCTCCGTCCACGAGGCCAATCGCTGGCCGCGCACCGGTCGCATTGAGGACCGGGCGGGAGGCTACGCCCGCAACATCCCGGTCCCGGAAGGATTCAACGACAGCGAGATGGACTGGGTGCTCCGCAACGCCATCCTGCCGGTCGCGAGGCACCTGCGGCCCCAGGCGATCGTGCTGCAATGCGGCTCCGACGCCGTGGAGGAGGACCCGCTGTCCCGGCTGGCCCTGTCCAACAACAGCCATTTCGCGGTGGTGGGGGCGCTGCGGGGCCTGGCGCCGCGCCTCATCGTCACCGGCGGCGGAGGCTACAACCCCTGGTCCGTCGGGCGTTGCTGGGCCGGGGTCTGGGCCACGTTGAACGACCTGCCCATCCCCGCCCGGCTGCCACCGGCGGCCGAGGCGGTGCTGCGCGGCCTGTCCTGGTTCCGCGCTGCGGGCCGGGAGCCGCCGGAGCACTGGTTCACCACGCTGCGGGACGAGTTCCGCCCGGGTCCCGTGCGGGCGGAGATCCGCGAGCTTTGCGCCATCACCTTGCGTGACCTTCCCTGACCGGGATGGCCGCGCCGGAGGATCAATCCGGCAGCAGGACCGAAACCGCCGCCTGGGCGGCGATGCCCTCGCCCCGCCCGGTGAAGCCCAGGCGCTCGGAGGTGGTGGCCTTCACCGAGACGCGGCCCAGGGGAATTCCCATCAGCTCGGCTAGGCGGGCGCGCATGGCGGGGGCATGAGGGGTGATCTTGGGGCGCTCGCAGATCAGGGTGACATCGGCATTGGCGATCAGCCCGCCGCGCTCCCGCACCAGACCGGCCGCGTGGCGCAGGAAGCGGGCGCTGTCCGCGTCCTTCCACTGTGCCTCGGAGGGCGGGAAATGCCGTCCGATATCGCCCTCCGCCATGGCGCCATAGATCGCGTCGCAGAGGGCGTGGATGCCGACATCCGCGTCCGAATGCCCGTCCAGGCCCATCTCGTGCTCGATCTGCACGCCGCACAGGATCATCGGCCGCCCGGCCACCATCCGGTGCACGTCATAGCCCGTGCCGACACGCGGCAGCAGGGCGCCGCGCCGCGCGGCCTCCAGCCGCTCCAGATCGCTGGGATAGGTCACTTTCACATTCTCCTCCGACCCCGGCACCAGGGCCACCGAGTGTCCGGCCGCTTCCAGCAGCGCGGCGTCGTCCGTGGCGCCGACCGGCCCGTTCCGGTGCGCCTCCAGCAGCGTGGCGAAGCGGAAGCCCTGCGGTGTCTGCGCCCGGAACAGGTTGTCGCGCGGCACGGTGCCGGCGATCACGCCCTCGCCGCACAGCTTCAGCGTGTCGCTGACCGGCAGGGCGGGGATCGCCCCGTGATGCCGCTCCAGCGCCTCGACCACGGCGCGGACCGTGCCCGGCGGCAGCACCGGGCGGGCCGCGTCATGCACCAGGACGAAGTCCGGCGGATTCGCCGCCAGGGCTTCCAGCCCGGCCCGCACGCTGTCCTGCCGCGCGATGCCGCCCGGCACGGGAGGCAGGACGGGCAGGCCGTCGAGGATGCCGCTCACCCGCGCCTCCTCCCCGGCGGAGCAGACCGGCAGCACGGCCTCCACCAGCCCGTCCGCCAGCAGCGCCTCGGCGGCATGGCGCAGCACCGGCCGGCCGGCCAGGGCGAGGAACTGCTTGGGTTCCGCGGCGCCGAAGCGCTGGCCGCGACCGGCGGCCACCAGAAGCGCGACGACGCGCATTCGCTGAACTCCCTGCTGGATAGGGTCATGCGGGATCGGACCACGGGTTCCGAGCCGCTTTTCCAGAGCAGATCTGCCCCGGGCGGCGCAAACTAGCCGCGCGGGATGGCGGCGCCCAGGGGGGCGGGAGCGGTAGGGAAGGAGGATGGTGGGCGAAGCAGAGGCCGCGGGAGGGGCTCCGGCGAACGCTCCTTCGTGTGCATTGGCGGAATGATCGCCTGTACCCCTTGCCCGCTGGATTAAACGGTCGTCAGATTGTCACGAAGCAGGAGGCATTCTGCCGCGCGGATCGGCGCTTGACGATCTGCCTGCCCAAGGGATAGGCATCCCGCATGGACGGTTCAGAAGATTTCTCGCCGGCCGTTTCCCCCGCGACCACGGGAAACGGCCCCGGCATGTTGCGCCCGATCGACCTGGGGGGCGTTACGATCGATTGCCCGGTCCTGCTCGCCCCCATGTCGGGGGTGACGGACCTGCCCTTCCGGCGCCTGTCGCGCGAGCTCGGCACGCCGATGGTGGTGAGCGAGATGATCGCCAGCCAGGCCATGGTGCGGGAGAACCGGCAGACGCTGAAGATGGCGGAGGTGGACGGCTTCGGTGGCCCGGCCTCGGTGCAGCTCGCGGGCTGCGACCCGCAGGTGATGGCGGAGGCGGCGAGGCTGGCCGCGGACCGGGGCGCCGCCATCGTGGACATCAATTTCGGCTGCCCGGTGAAGAAGGTCGCCCTGGGCCAGTCCGCCGGCTCGGCACTGATGCGCGACGAGGTCGCGGCGGCACGAATCCTGGAAGCGACGGTGCGTGCTGTCTCCGTGCCGGTGACGCTGAAGATGCGCATGGGCTGGGACCACAACAGCCTGAACGCCCCGCGCCTGGCGGTGATCGCACGCGAGAGCGGTATCCGCATGGTCACGGTGCACGGGCGCACCCGGCAGATGTTCTACACCGGCAAGGCGGACTGGGACTTCATCGCCCAGGTGAAGGCGGTGGCCGGGATTCCGGTGATCGCCAATGGCGACATCCTGAACGCCGCCGACGCGGCCGAGGCGCTGCGGCGTTCCGGCGCGGATGGCGTGATGATCGGGCGCGGCGCCTATGGGCGGCCCTGGGTCATGGGCGCCGTCGCGGCCCGGCTGCGCGGGTTGCCGGAGGGCGTCGCGGTCGCGGAAGAGCCTTCGCTGGCGGAACGCTATGCCATCATGCTGCGGCATTACGAAGCGATGCTGGATTATCACGGCCGCGACCCCGGCATGCGCCTCGCCCGCAAGCATCTCGCCTGGTACTCCTACGGCCTGCCCGGCAGCGCCGAGTTCCGGGGGCGCGTGAACCGCGCCGATACGGTGGAGGCCGCGCTGGAAGAAATCCGGCGCTTCTGGGAGCCGCTGATCGAGAGCGGCGTCACCATCCAACATGGTCGCGCGGAGGCGATTGCCGCATGAGCGGAGCCGTCAGTGCCCTGATACGCCGGGTGACGCCCCGGAGCGGGAAGAGCACCTTGCCGCCGGAAAGCGCCGCCGTGCTCGCGGCGATCCCGATGCCGGTCGTGGTGCTGGACGAGGCGGACCGCTTCCACTTCGCCAACCCGGCGGCGGAACTCTTCTTCGACCTCTCCGCCGTGTCCCTGGCGCAGATCTCGCTGCACGAGCTGCTGCCCGAGGACAGCCGCCTCTTCTCGCTGATCCGGCAGGTGCGGATGGCGGAGGCGCCGGTGTCCGACCACGACCTGATCCTGGAAAGCCCGCGCCTGCACCGGACGGACGTGACCGCCCATGGCGCGCCACTGCCGGAACTGCCGGGGGCGGTGGTGCTGACGCTGCAGGACGGTTCCACGGCGCAGAAGCTGGACCGGCAGCTCAACTTCCGTGGCGCGGCGCGCGGCGCCTCGGCCATGGCGGCGATGCTGGCGCATGAGGTGAAGAACCCGCTTTCCGGCATCCGCGGCGCCGCCCAGCTCCTGGAACAGTCGGTGGGAGAGGGCGACCACGAGCTCTGCACGCTGATCCAGGACGAGGTGGACCGCATCCGCGACCTCGTCGAGCGGATGGACATGTTCAGCGAGCGCCCGGTGGAGCGGGGCCCGGTGAACATCCACGAGGCGCTGGGCCATGTCCGCCGCGTGGCCGGGACGGGCTTCGCCGCCCATCTGCGGATCGTGGAGGAATACGACCCCTCCCTGCCGCCGGTCCTGGGCAACCGGGACCTGCTGGTGCAGGTGCTGCTGAACCTGGTGAAGAACGCCGCCGAGGCGGTGGACCCGGTGGAGGGGGAGATCGTGCTCTCCACCGCCTACCGCCACGGCGTCCGCATCGCCATCCCCGGCAGCGACGAGCGCGTGCATCTGCCGCTGGAGGTCTGCGTCCGCGACAACGGACCGGGCATCCCGGAGGAGGTCCGCGCCAACCTCTTCGAGCCCTTCGTGACCACCAAGCGCGGCGGGCAGGGGCTCGGCCTGGCGCTGGTGGCCAAGCTGGTGGCCGATGCCGGCGGGCTGATCGCCTGCGAGAGCCGGCCGGGCCGCACCATCTTCCGCCTCGCCCTGCCGATGCCGCCGGCGGTGCAGGCCGTCGTGCCCGCCGCCGGGGCCAAGAGCCGCCCCTCGTCTTCCCGTGCCGCCAAGGACCCCGCCGTACCGTGAGTGAGCAGACCATCCTGATCGCCGACGACGACCGGGCGATCCGCACCGTTCTTTCCCAGGCCCTGGGTCGGGCCGGCTACAATGTCCGCGCCACCTCCTCCGCCGCCACGCTCTGGCGCTGGGTGGAGGACGGGGAGGGCGACCTCGTCATCACCGACGTGGTGATGCCCGACGAGAACGGGCTCGACCTCCTGCCCCGGATCAAGCGGATACGGCCCGACATGCGCGTGCTGGTGATGTCGGCCCAGTCCACCTTCACCACGGCGGTGAAGGCGGCCCAGCGCGGCGCCTTCGAGTACCTGCCTAAGCCTTTCGATCTGAAGGAGCTGCTCTCGGTGGTGGGGCGCGCGCTCACCACCCCGGTCCCCTCGGTCGCGCCGCCGGAGGATGGGGAGAGCGAGCGCCTGCCGATCGTCGGGCGCTCCACCGCGATGCAGGAGATCTACCGCACCGTCGCGCGGCTCACGACCACTGACCTGACGGTGATGATCACCGGCGAATCCGGCACCGGCAAGGAGCTGGTGGCGCGCGCCCTGCACGACTATGGCAAGCGCCGCACCGGCCCCTTCGTGGCGATCAACATGGCCGCCATCCCGCGCGAGCTGATCGAGGCGGAGCTGTTCGGTCATGAGCGCGGCGCCTTCACCGGCGCCCTGGCGCGCGGCGTGGGCCGCTTCGAGCAGGCGGCGGGCGGCACGCTCTTCCTCGACGAGATCGGCGACATGCCGCCGGAGGCACAGACCCGCCTGCTGCGCGTGCTGCAGGAGGGCGAGTTCACCACGGTCGGCGGACGGCAGCCGATCAAGGCCAATGTCCGCATCATCGCCGCCACCCATCGCGACCTGCGTCAGGCGATCCGGGCCGGGACCTTCCGCGAGGACCTGTTCTATCGCCTGAACGTGGTGCCCATCCGCCTGCCGCCACTGCGCGAAAGGCTGGAGGACATCCCGCTGCTCGCCCGCCACTTCCTGGAGCGCGCCCGCGCCGCCGGCCTGCCCGGCAAGACGCTGGACGAGGAGGCGATGGAGCGGCTGAAGGACCATTCCTGGCCCGGCAATGCGCGCGAGCTGGAGAACCTGATGCGCCGCCTCGCCGCGCTCTATCCGCAGGAGGTGATCGGCGCCGACGCGGTGGCGGCGGAGCTGACCGAGACGGAAAGCAGCCCGGCCCTGCCCGGGGAGCCGCGCAGCCCGGAGACGCTGGAACAGGCGGTGGAGCGCCACCTGCACAGCTTCCTCGGCGCCCATCGCGACGGCATGCCGGTGCGCGACCTCTACGAGCGCGTGGTCTCCGAGGTGGAGCGGCCGCTGATCCGGCTGGCCCTGGCGGCGACGCGGGGCAACCAGATCAAGGCGGCGGCGATGCTGGGGCTGAACCGGAACACGCTGCGCAAGAAGATCCGGGAACTGGAGTTGCCCGTGGTCCGGGGCTTGTCCTGACGGACCGGCCGCGCGCCCCGGGGCGGCGGGTTGGGGTCCGGGGATCGGGTTCTGTGTGGCGGCGGGGAACTGCTCTAGACTGCCCCCGATGAGTTCCGCCCCCGCTTCCCGCAGCCTCACCCGGCGCGCTGCCGACCTCCTCCTGGGCCGGGCCATGACGCTCGGCCTGGCGCTCGGGGCGCTGCTGCTGGGGATCGGCACCTTCACCCTGCTGTCCAACGGCAGCCCCTTCGGCCCGACCCGGCCGGGGCAGGTGGCCGCCATGGTGCTGGTGAATGCCGCCTTCCTGCTGCTGCTGGGCGCCTCGCTGGCCGGGCGGCTGGTGCGGGTCTGGGCGGAGCGCCGCTCGGGCAGCGCCGGCTCGCGCCTGCATGTGCGGCTGGTGCTGATGTTCGGCGTGGTGGCGGTGGTGCCGGCCCTGCTGGTGGGCACCTTCGCGGCGGTCTTCTTCAACCTGGGCATCCAGGCCTGGTTCAGCGACCGCGTGCGCTCGACGCTGGAGGCCAGCCTCGTTGCCTCCCGTGCCTATCTGGACGAGCACCGCAACGCCATCCGGGCGGATGCGCTGGGCATGGCGGCCGACCTCAACCGCGCCTCCATGCTGCTCCAGAGCAACCCGGAGGCCTTCGGGCGGCTGCTGGCCACCCACACCGCCATGCGTGGCCTGACCGATGCCATCGTCTATGAGCCCGTGTTGGGAACCGTGGTCGCCCATGCGGGACTGTCCACCGCCACCGTCATGCCGCCGCTGGAAAGCTGGGCCTACGAGCTGGCCCGCTCCGGCGAGGTCGTGGTGCTGCCCAACGAGTCGGACGAGCCGCGCGTGCAGGCGCTGTTGATGCTGGATATCGCGCCGGGGCTGATCCTGCAGATCGGCCGCCCGGTGGATTCCGGGGTGCTGGAGCATATGCGGGCCACGGAGCGCGCCTTCCAGGCCTATGACCAGCTCGACCGCAACCGCTCCGGGTTGCAGATCACCTTCGCCATGATCTTTGCCATCGCGGCGCTGCTCGTGCTGATGGCGGCGGTGCTGATCGGGCTGGTCCTGGCCACCCAGATCGCCCGGCCGATCGCCCGGCTGATCAACGCAGCGGAGCGGGTGAGGGGCGGCGACCTTTCGGTCAAGGTGGAGGAGGGACCGCAGAACGACGAGGTCGCCTCCCTGTCCCGGGCCTTCAACCGCATGACCAACCAGCTCGCCGCCCAGCGGTCGGAGCTGATGGAGGCCTATCGCCAGATCGACGAGCGCCGGCGCTTCACCGAGACGGTGCTCTCGGGCGTCTCCGCCGGGGTGGTGGGGCTGGACACGGAGGGCCGGGTGAACCTGCCCAACCGCTCCGCCTCCGACCTGCTGGGCAAGGACATGGAGGCCGCGATCGGCCAGCCGCTGGCGGAGGTTGTGCCGGAATTCGCGCCGCTGATCCGCGCCGCCACAGCCGCGCCGGAGCGGGAGCAGACCGCCGAGATCCGCCTGGGGGCCGCGCCGGAGCGGCGCACCCTGCTGGCCCGCATGGGGGCAGAGGTGCAGGCCGGGCAGGTGGTGGGCTATGTCCTGACCTTCGACGACATCACGGCGCTGCTCTCGGCCCAGCGCAAGGCTGCCTGGGCCGATGTGGCACGGCGCATCGCGCACGAGATCAAGAACCCGCTGACCCCGATCCAGCTCTCGGCGGAACGGCTGAAGCGGCGCTACCTGAAGGAGATCGCCTCCGATCCCGAGACGTTCCAGGCCTGCACCGACACCATCGTCCGGCAGGTGGGCGACCTGCGGCGCATGGTGGACGAGTTCTCCGCCTTCGCCCGCATGCCGCAGCCGGTGATCCGGCCGGAGGACCTGTCGCGCCTGGGGCGGGAGGCCATGGTGCTGCAGCGGGACGCGCATCCGGCCATCACCTACGAGACCAGCTTTCCCGAGAACGGCCCCATCGTTCCCTGCGACCGGCGGCTACTGAACCAAGCCCTGATCAACCTGCTGCAGAACGCCGCCGACGCGATCGTGATGCGGCCGGAGGGGGAGGCCGGCGGCCGTATCGCCTTCACCGTCACGCCCGAGAAGGACGGGGCCGCCTTCATCGTCGAGGACAACGGTGTAGGCTTGCCGACCGGCGAGGACAGGGACCAGCTCACGGAACCGTACGTGACCCACAAGGCGAAAGGCACCGGTCTGGGCCTTGCCATCGTGAAGAAGATCATGGAGGACCATGGTGGCCGGCTGACGCTGAGCGACCGTGGAGACGGTCCGGGGGCGCGGGCGTCGCTCTTCCTGCCTTTCGCGTCCCCGGGGGAAAAACCAGGGGACAGACCGGGAGACAAACCGGGCGAGAAGAGGGAGGGTCATGCCGTGCCAGGTGAGACTGCCAGGGAAACGGAGAGCCTTCGTCATGGCGCATGACATCCTGATCGTGGATGATGAGCCCGACATCCGGTCCCTGATCGAGGGCATCCTGCAGGATGAGGGGTACGAGACGCGTTCGGCGCGCAATTCGGACGAGGCGCTGGCTTCCTTCCGACAGCGCCGGCCGAATCTCGTGATCCTGGATATCTGGCTGCAGGGTTCGCGCCTCGACGGGTTGGGCATCCTCCAGGCCATCCATGGCGAGGAGCCACAGGTGCCGGTGGTGATGATCTCGGGGCATGGCACCATCGAGACGGCGGTCCAGGCGATCCAGCAGGGGGCCTACGATTTCATCGAGAAGCCTTTCCAATCGGATAGGCTGCTACTCGTGGTCTCCCGGGCGCTGGAAGCCGCGCGGCTGAAGCGGGAGAACAGTGAGCTGCGCCTGCGGAGCGGGCCGGAAACGGAGCTCGCCGGCGTCTCCTCCGCCATCGCGCAACTCCGCCAGGCGATCGAGCGCCTGGCGCCCACCGGGTCGCGGGCGCTGATCACCGGCCCGGCCGGCTCCGGCAAGGAGGTCGCGGCGCGGATGATCCATGCGCGCTCCAAGCGCGCCGCCGAGCCCTTCGTGGCACTGAATTGCGCCACGCTGAACCCCGCCCGCTTCGAGGAGGAGCTGTTCGGCGTCGAGGGCGGCACCGATCCGGCCACCCAGCCGCGCCGCGCCGGCGTGCTGGAACGTGCCCATGGCGGCACGCTCCTGCTCGACGAGGTCGCGGACATGCCGCTGGAGACCCAGGGCAAGATCGTCCGGGCGCTCCAGGAGCAGGGCTTCGAGCGCGTGGGCGGCTCCACCCGGGTGAAGGTGGATGTGCGCGTGCTGGCCACCACCAACCGGGACCTCGCCGCCGAGATCGCCGCCGGGCGCTTCCGCGAGGACCTGTTCTACCGCCTCGCGGTGGTGCCCCTGCGCGTGCCGCCGCTGCGCGAGAGGCGGGAGGACGTGCCGGTGCTGGCGCGCTCCCTGATGGCCCGTTCCGCCGAGGCCGCCGGCATCCCGCCGCGCGAGATCAGCGAGGACGCCATGGCGGCGATGCAGGCCTATGACTGGCCGGGCAATGTCCGGCAGCTTCGCAACATCGTGGACTGGCTGCTGATCATGGCGCCGGGCGGGCCGGGCGAGAGCATCCGCCCGGAGATGCTGCCGCCCGAGATCGGTTCCGCCGCCCCGGCCATGCTGAAGCTGGACCGTTCCAGCGAGATCATGACCCTGCCGCTGCGGGAAGCGCGCGAGCTCTTCGAGCGACAGTATCTGGAGGCACAGCTTCTGCGCTTCTGCGGCAATATCAGCCGCACGGCGAATTTCGTCGGCATGGAGCGTTCGGCCCTGCACCGGAAGCTGAAATTCCTGGGTGTGAGCGCCGATGAGCGCGCCAATGCCAGCGTGGGGGCCTGAAGCGGGCCCCTGAGCCGGGTCACTGACCGAGCCTTCAGTCTTTTTTGCCCGGGTTTCGGGCCTGATGGGAGACCCCGGAGGGAAAGCCCCCGGGGATATCGGATGTCGCGTATCGCCTATGTGAACGGCCAGTATGTCCCGCAGCGCCAGGCCAGCGTGAATGTGGAGGACCGGGGCTATCAGTTCGGGGACGGGATCTACGAGGTCGTCCACATCCACCAGGGCCGCTTCATCGACGAGGACCGCCACCTCTCGCGGCTGGAGCGCAGCCTGCGCGAGATCCGCATCCCGATGCCGATGAGCATGGTGGCGCTGCGCTCGGTGCTGCGCGAGGTGGTACGGCGGAACCGGATCGCCGAGGGGCTGGTCTATATGCAGGTGACGCGGGGCGTGGCGCCGCGCGACCACGCCTTCCCGAAGAAGCCGGTGCCGCCGGCGGTGGTGATGACGGTCAAGCGGATCCCGCCTTATCCCGCCAGCATCGAGGGCTGGAGCCTCAAGGCCATCACCGCGCCGGATGAGCGCTGGGCGCGGCCCGACATCAAGACGGTGAACCTGCTGCCCAACGTGTTGGCGCGGCAGGCGGCGCGGGAGCAGGGCGCGGCCGAGGCCATCCTGTTCAACCCGGCGACCCGCGAGGTCACGGAATGCGCCGCGACCAGCTTCTGGATCGTGGACGAGGCCGGCACCATCCGGACGCGGCATCTCGACCAGCACATCCTGCCCGGCTGCACCCGTGGGGCGCTGATCGCGGAGATGCGGGAGGCCGGCATCCCCTTCGAGGAAGGCAGCTTCACGCTGGACGACCTCGCCCGGGCGCGGGAAGCCTTCATCACCTCCGCCACCTCCTTCGTGAAGCCGGTCGTCGAGGTGGACGGGAAGCCGGTTGGCGAGGGCAAGGCCGGGCCGGTGGCGCGGCAGCTCTTCGACCTCTTTGCCCGGCACGTGAAGGGCGGGCTCCCGAACGCCGCGTGAGCGCCCTGGACACTCTACCCCGGGCCATCGTCTGGGACTGGGACAACACCCTGGCCGATGGTTGGCCGGCCATCATGGCCGGACTGAATGCCGCCTTCTCGGCTTTCGGCCTGCCGCGATGGTCGTTGGAGGAGGTGCGGGCCAATGTCCGCAAGTCCCTTCGGGATTCCTTCCCCACGATCTTCGGGGCCGAATGGACCCGGGCGCGGGACATCTTCTACGCCGAGGTCCGGGCCCGGCATCTCGCGGTTTTGGAGCCCATGCCCGGCGCAGGCGCCCTGCTGGCCGAGGCCGCGCGGCATATCCCGCTGGCGGTAGTCTCCAACAAGCAGGGGCCGCTGCTGCGGGCCGAGGCCGCGCAACTCGGCTGGACGGGCCATTTTCGTGCGCTGGTCGGGGCAGGGGATGCGGCGGCCGATAAGCCCTCGCCGGAGCCGATCCGCCTCGCCTGTGCCGCCTGCGGCATTTTGCCGGGGCCGGATGTCTGGTATGTGGGGGATAACGCCCTGGACATGGAGGCCGCGCGCCGTGCCGGCTGCCGGGGCGTGCTGCTGGGCCTTGCCGAACACGATGGCGGGCTCGCGGCGATCATGCGGGACGGGGATTACCCTGACGCCGAAATGATGCGGTCCGCCCTGGCGGGGCTTGCATTGACGGCGCGCTTGGGCTGAACCTCGCCCGCTTGGGTGCGGGGGTGCCGCACCCTGTTTTCCAGGAGAGGGCCGGGCAAACCGGCTCCGCTCACAAGAAGAAGGACCGAGCCGATGGCCGCCGAGAAGTCCCAGAACGTTCAGGACGTGTTCCTGAACCATGTCCGCAAGAGCAAGACCCCCGTCACGGTATTCCTCGTGAACGGCGTGAAGCTCCAGGGCATCATTACCTGGTTTGATAATTTTTCCGTGCTGCTTCGTCGCGACGGGCATACCCAGCTCGTCTACAAGCACGCCATCAGCACGGTCATGCCGGGTGCCCCGATCCAACTCTTCGATGCCGCCTCGTCGGGTCAGCAGGCGCCTGAGCGCCCGCTGCGCGAGACGACCATGACCCTGCACCGGGAGCCGCAACCTGTCGGCAGTTCTGACTGACACGCGCGGCGGGCCGACGCCCGCCGCCGTCATCCTTCCCTGGGAAAAGCCCGGCCGCATCGGCCTGGAATTTCCCGGGGCGAGCCGCGCCGCCGAGGCACGACTGGCCGAGGCGGTCGGCCTCGCGGCCTCCATCGGTGTCGCCATCGTCCACAGCGCGGCTCTGCCGCTGCGCATCCGCCGCCCCAGCACCCTGCTGGGCGAGGGGCAGGTGGAATCCGTCGCCCAGGCGGTGAAGGAGCACCATGTTCAGGTCGTGGTGGTGGATGCGGCGCTCACGCCCGTCCAGCAGCGCAACCTGGAGCGCGACTGGGGCTGCAAGGTCATCGACCGGACCGGCCTGATCCTGGAGATCTTCGGCGAACGCGCCCGTACGCGGGAAGGCTCCCTGCAGGTCGAACTCGCGCACCTGGAATACCAACGCACACGCCTCGTGCGGTCCTGGACCCACCTGGAGCGGCAGCGGGGCGGCTTCGGCTTCCTCGGCGGCCCCGGTGAGTCGCAGATCGAGATCGACCGCCGCCTGATCGGCGAGCGGATCGTCAAGCTGAAGAAGGAGCTGGAACAGGTCCGCCGCACCCGCGGCCTGCACCGCCGGGCGCGTGAGAAGGTGCCACATCCCGTGGTGGCATTGGTCGGCTACACCAATGCTGGCAAGTCCACCCTGTTCAATGCGCTCACCGGCGCCAGCGTCTATGCGCAGGACCAGCTCTTCGCGACGCTGGACCCGACCATGCGCGCCATCCGCCTGCCCAGCGGGCGGACGGTGATCCTGTCGGACACGGTGGGCTTCATCTCGGAACTGCCGACCCAGCTCGTGGAGGCCTTCCGCGCTACGCTGGAGGAAGTCGCCGCCGCCGACGTCATCCTGCATGTGCGCGACGTCGCGCATCCTGACTCGGCCGCTCAGCGCGCCGATGTCCTGGAGGTGCTGAACGAGATGGCCGAGGGCCCGGACGCGCCGCTGGACCCGGACTGGACCGGCCGCATG
The DNA here is from genome assembly GCF_001941945.1 of Roseomonas gilardii. Classification (NCBI taxonomy): domain Bacteria; kingdom Pseudomonadati; phylum Pseudomonadota; class Alphaproteobacteria; order Acetobacterales; family Roseomonadaceae; genus Roseomonas; species Roseomonas gilardii. The sequence goes on from NZ_CP015583.1 coordinate 1,874,871, forward strand.
CTGGAGGTGCTGAACAAGGCCGACCTGCTCGGCGGGCTGGACCAGGCCGCCGAGCGCGGGGCAGGGGAGGCGATCGCCGTCTCGGCCCTGACCGGCGAAGGGCTCGACCGGCTGCGTCACGCGCTGGACGAGCGGCTTTCCGCCGGCATGGTGGTGACGGATGTCTCGGTGGAGCCGGCCGACGGCGCCGCCGTCGCCTGGCTCTACCAGAATGGCGAGGTGCTGGCCCGCGAGGATGGCGAGGACGCCATCCATCTCCGGGTCCGGCTCACCCAGGCCGATCTGGGCCGCTTCGAGACACGCCAGGGACCCTGAACACCCGATGACCATCAACGCACGGGCGGTGACCGACATCGCCCAGTTGCTGCGCGAAGCGGCGCAGCGCGAGATCATGCCCCGCTTCCGCCGCCTGGCGGAGGGGGCGGTGCGGATCAAGACCGGCCCGACCGATCTGGTGACCGATGCGGACGAGGCGGCCGAGCGCCACATCGCCGCCGGGCTCCAGGCCATGCTGCCGGGCTGCGTGGTGGTGGGCGAGGAAGCGACCGCCGCCGATCCGGGCCTGCTGGACCGGCTGGCGGATGCGGAACTGGGTTTCGTGGTCGATCCGGTGGACGGAACGGCGAATTTCGCCGCCGGCGTGCCGCTCTTCGGCACCATGGCAGCGGCCTTCCGGCGCGGGGAGATCATCGCCGCCTGGATCCACGATCCGGTGAGCGACGACACCGCCGTGGCGCTGCGTGGCGAGGGTGCCTGGAACGAGGCGGCGGACGGCACCCGGACCGGCGCCTTGCAGGTGGCCGAGCCAGTGCCAGTGGGGCGGATGGTGGCGGGAGTTTCCTGGACCTATCTGCCGGAGCCGTTGCGCTCGCGCGTGGTGAATCGCCTGCCGGCGCTGGGCTCGACCTTCCATTTCCGGTGCGCCGCGCATGAATACCTGTTGCTGGCGAGCGGCCATATCCATGCGACCTTCTACAACCGCCTGATGCCCTGGGATCACGCCCCGGGATGGCTGCTGCACCAGGAGGCCGGGGGTTATTCCGCCCAGTTCGACGGCAAGCCCTATGACGCGGCACGGGTCCGGACCGGCGGGCTGATCTGCGCGCCGGACCGTGACTCCTGGCAGGAGCTGCGGGACACCCTGCTGGGCGGCTAGCCCTGTCCCTGGCGTTCCGCCGCCTTGGCGGACTGCCAGAGCGCCTCCATCTCCTCCAGCGAGGCGTCGCGCGGCGCGCGGCCCTCCCGTGCCAGGGCCGTCTCGATGGCTCCGAAACGGCGCTCGAACTTGGCGTTCGCCCGGTTCAGGCACTGCTCCGGGTCGAGGTCCAGCTTCCGCGCCAGATTGGCCAGGACGAAGAGCATGTCGCCCATCTCGTCCTCCAGCCGGGCGCGGTCGGCACCGGGCAGTTCAGCCCGCAACTCCGCCGTTTCCTCGGCCAGCTTCTCCAGCACGGATTCCGTATCCGGCCAGTCGAAACCGACCCGGCCGGCGCGGCGAGTCAGCTTGGCGGCGCGAGTCAGGGCGGGGAGGGCCTCCGGCACCCCGGCCAGCGTTCCGGTCTCGCCGCGCTTCGCCCGCTCGGTGGATTTGCGGGCCTCCCAGGCCTCGGTCTGGGCGGCGGCATCGGCGATCTCGGCCGAGCCGAAGACATGCGGGTGCCGCGCCAGCATCTTGTCGCCGATCGAGCGCGCCACGTCGGCGAAGCGGAAATGCCCCGCTTCCTCAGCCATCTGCGCGTGATAGACGGCCTGGAAGAGCAGGTCGCCCAACTCGTCGCGCAGGGCCGGCCAGTCGCGCCGGGCGATGGCGTCCGCGACCTCATAGGCTTCCTCGATCGTATAGGGCGCGATGCTGTCGAAATCCTGCACCTGGTCCCAAGGGCAGCCATCCGGCGCCCGGAGCCGTGCCATGATGTTCAGGAGGCGCCGGATCTCCCGGGCGGCGTCCTCGCGCTCCGGTTCTTCCGGACCATGCGAGACGTCGGGGGAGGACGGATTGGCTGGGTTCATCGGGCTGCTTCTTTAATTTCGATAATATATATTATGTAAAATGATGGAGGCCTGGGAGAGCCTCAGCGGCTCTCCAGCACCAGTCCGTCATGGGCCGCTTCGATACCCTCCGGCAGGTTCGCCCGCATCCAGGCCCAGTCCAGATCCGGCCCCATATGCGTCAGCACGGTGCGGCGCGGACGCAGCCGCTCCACCCACTGCACCACCTGTTCCAGATGTGCGTGTACCGGATGCGGGCGCCGGCCGAAGCAGCCCACGATCCAGGTATCGAGCCCGTGGAGCTGCTCCAGGCTTTCCTCCGGCATCACCACCACATCGGTCGAATAGGCAAAGTCGCCGATCCTCAGCCCCAGCGTGTCCATGACCTTGTGGTCCTGGCGGAACAGCCGGATCGGAAAGCCGGCGGCCTCGATCTCCTGCCCCGCATCGATCTCCACGGGCACCAACGCCGGGCGATAGAAGGTCGGCGTCGGCTCGCGGAAGGCATAGTCGAAGCGCCGGGCGGCATCCTCCAGCGTCGCCAGAGTGCCGAAGCACGGCAAGGCCCGGTCCATGAGGCGGTTGAGCTGCCGCACATCGTCCAGCCCCATCACGTGATCGGCATGGGAATGGGTCAGCAGGATCGCATCCACCCAGGCACAGCCCACGGCCAGGAGCTGCGTCCGCATGTCGGGCCCGGCATCGACCAGCAGAGTCTGCCCTCCGGGCGCCTGGATCAGGATGCTGGAACGGCTGCGACGGTTCCGCGGCTCCCAGGGGTCGCAGGCGCCCCAGTCGCCACGGCCATCCGCGCCGCCGATGATCGGAACACCCCCGGAACTGCCACAACCCAGGACAGTGATTTTCAACAAGAACAGCTCCTTAGGCGATCTTCTTGAAAAGCCTTCTGACATTTCCCGTGGTCAGTGCGGCAAGCTCTTCCAGGCTCATCCCCCTGACTTCGGCCAGTTTCCGGGCCGTGTGCATGACATAGGCCGGTTCGCAGCGCTTGCCGCGGAAAGGTGCGGGCGCGAGATAGGGCGCATCCGTCTCAACGAGCAGCCGATCCGCAGGAAGATCGCGCGCCACATCCCTGATATCCTGGCTTTTCGGGAAGGTCAGGATGCCGGAGAAGGAGACATAGCCCCCATCCGCCACGACCTCTTCCGCCAGGGCGCGGCCGGAGGAGAAACAGTGCAGCAGCACATCGAAAGCCCCACCCGACTCACGCTCCTCGCGCAGGATTCGGGCCGTGTCCTCGTCCGCCGCCCGCGTATGCACCACGACCGGCAAGCCAAGGCGCCGGGCCACGCGGATATGGCGCCGGAAGCTCTCCGCCTGGATCGCCGCGTGCTCAGCCGCGTAGTGGTAGTCCAGCCCGGTCTCGCCAATGCCCACGACGCGCGGATGATCGGCGGCGGCGGCGATCTCCGCTTCCTCCGGCATCGGCACCTCATGGATGCTCAGCGGATGCACACCGACCGTGCCCCAGACATCAGGGAAGCGCTCGATCAGCCCCCTCACCGCCTCCGCCTGGGCAATCCTGGTGCCGATGGTGATCATCCGCCCCACGCCCGCCTCGCGGGCACGCCCGACCACCGCCTCGACCTCTTCCTCGCTGAAATAGTCGAGGTGGCAGTGGCTGTCGGTGATCGTTTCGCTCACGCCTCGACCTCGATCTTGCGGAACAGCGGCGTGGGCGGCGGCAGCACGGTGCCCTCCGGCAGGGCCTTCAGCGTGGAGAGCGTCCGCTCCCCCTCGCCCACACCGAGCTGGTCCAGCAGCGCCCCCATCGTGCCCGGCATGAAGGGCAGCAGCACGGTGGCCAGCATCCGCAGCGTGGTGTGCAGGTTGCGGAGGACCGCGCCCATGCGCTCCGGGTCGGTCTTCTTCAGCGACCAGGGCTTCTGCGCGTCGATCCAGGCATTACCGAGGCGCACCACGATCCAGACCCGCTCTAGCGCCTCATGAAAGGCCTGGCGGTCCAGGGCCTCGCCCACCGAGTCAGGCAGGCCGCCCATGGCTTCCAGGAGCTCGCGATCAGCCTCCGTCGGCGGGCTCAGCGGCGGCAGACGGCCATCGCAGTTCCGCTGGATCATCGACAGGGTGCGTTGCGCCAGATTGCCAAGATCGTTGGCCAACTCGTTGTTCAGGCGGGAGATCAAGGCTTTCCGGCTGAAGTCGCCATCATTGCCGAAAGGCACTTCGCGCAGCAGGAAATACCGCACCGGGTCGAGCGCGAATTCCTCGACCAGCGCCACGGGGTCGATCACATTGCCCAGGGACTTGGAGATCTTGCGCCCCTCGTTCGTCCACCAGCCATGGGCGAAGACCCGCTTCGGCGGCGGCAGGTCGGCGGCCATCAGGAAGGCCGGCCAGTAGATGGCGTGGAAGCGCAGGATGTCCTTGCCCACGAAATGCACGTCCGCCGGCCACCAGAGCGTCTCGCCGGGATAGCCCGCGGCGGTCAGGTAGTTGGTGAGCGCGTCGAGCCAGACATACATCACATGCTTCTCGTCGCCCGGCACCGGCACGCCCCAGGTGAAGGAGGTGCGGGAGATCGAGAGGTCCTGCAGCCCGGCCTTCACGAAGCTCAGCACCTCGTTGCGGCGGGAGTTCGGCGCGATGAAATCCGGGTTGGCCTCGTAGAATTCCAGCAGCTTCCCGCCCCATTCGCTCAGGCGGAAGAAGTAGGAAGGCTCCTGCGTCCACTCGACCGGAGCACCGGAAGCGATGGCATAGCGCTGCCCGTCGCGCTCCTCGATCTCGTCGGGGCCATAGAAGGCCTCGTCGCGGACGGCATACCAGCCCTCGTAATGGCCCAGATAGATCTGGCCCTTCTCGACCAGCCGCTGCCACAGCGCGGCGCAGGCCTTCTTGTGCCGCTCCTCGGTGGTGCGGATGAAGTCGTCGTTGGACAGTCCGTCCAGCTTCGCCAGGTCGCGGAAGGCCTGGGAAACGCGGTCGGTGAAGGCCTGCGGGGCCTCGCCCGCCGCCTGGGCCGCCTTCTCCACCTTCTGCCCGTGCTCGTCCGTGCCGGTCAGGAACAGGACGTCGAAGCCGGCCATGCGCTTCCAGCGCGCCAGCACATCGGCGGCGATGCCCGTATAGGCGTGGCCGATATGCGGCTTGTCGTTCACGTAATAGATCGGGGTGGTGAGAAAGAAGCGCTGCGCTTCGCCCATCGTCGCGTTCCCATCGCTCGCGCTGCATCAGGGGCGGAGGCGACGGTGGGTCGCGGTGGTCAGCGTCGCCCGGGACCGCCGGTTTGCGACGTCCCCTGAGGCTCCGCGAGCGCGCCGAGGCTGACCAGGACCGCCTGCTTGCGATCGAGGTTCAGCAGCTCCGTCTCTTCCGCCATTCGTCCCAGGGTGTCCCACAGCCCCGCCCAGTCCGCAAGCGGGCGCTGCCCCAGCCAGGGCGGCGGCGGGGCTCCGCGCCCCGTCTGGCGGACCGCGGTGGCGATCGCGTCCCGCAGCAGGTTGACGAAGGTGGTGAAGCTGCTGCCGTCCCGCTTGGCGGCGAGGCGGTCGGCCAGGACATGCAGGGCACGCGGCTCGGGCCTGGGCAGGCTGCGGAGGAAGGACTCCACCTCCTCCTGCAAGGCCAGGGCCTCGCCCTCGGCAAGGCGTAGCGCCCGGCCCGGCGAACCGGCGGCGAGGCTGGCCAGCGTGGCGCGCTCCCCTTCGCCCATCTCCGGCAGCCAGCGGCCCAGCAGGCTCTCCAGCAGCGGCGTTTCCAGTGTCGGCAGATCGAGCCGGCGACAGCGGGAGCGCACCGTGGGCAGCAGCCGGTCCGGCGCATCCGTGACCAGGATCAGCACCGCCCGGGCCGGCGGCTCCTCCAGCGTCTTGAGCAGCGCGTTCTGCGCTTCGTTCGCCAGGGCCGCGGCCTCGTCCACGATCACCGCGCGCCAGCCACCCTCGGCGGGAGTCATGGACAGGAAGCGTGGCACCTCCCGCGCCTCCTCCACCGAGATCTGCCGCTTCACCTTGCCCTCGGCCACCTCGGGCGAAAGCGTCCGCAGATCGGCATGGGCCCCGTTTGCCACACGGGCGAAGACGGGATCGCGCGGATCGACCCGCAGCGGCTGCTCCACGGCATCGGGCTGCCCGGCCAGCAGCCAGCGGGCGTAGCGATAGGCCAGCGTCGCCTTGCCCACGCCCAGCGGCCCGGCCAGCAGCCAGGCATGGTGCGGCCGCCCACCTTGGGCAGCCTCCAGCAGCGCCAGGGCGGCGCCGTCCTGGCCGAAGAGATCGGGGTTGGCGCGCGGTTCCGGCGGCGCGCTCATGCCTCCAGATCCCGGCCCAGCCTTTCCCGGATCGTGGCCAGCGCGGCCAGCAGCACCGCATGCGGCGTGCCCGTGGCGTCCAGCACCGCGCAGCGCTCCGGCTCGGCCAGCGCGATATCGCGAAAGCCCTGGCGGACACGCTCGTGGAACGCCTGCTCCCGCGCCTCGAAGCGGTTGGTGTCGCCCCTTCCCAGGGCGCGGCGCGTCCCGGTGCCCGGCGGCACGTCCAGCATCAGAGTCAGGTCAGGGCTCAGCCCCTCCAGCGCCAGTTCAGCCAGGGTCCGGCAGCGTTCCGGACCGACCGGACCGGCGAGCCCTTGATAGACCATGGTGCTGTCGGCAAAGCGGTCGGAGACCACCCAGATCCCGGCCTCCAGGGCCGGACGCACCGTATGGGCCACATGCTCGCGCCGGGCAGCCGCCATCAGCATGGCCTCGGCCACCGGGTCCCAGCCGCCATGCTCCAGCACGAGGCGGCGCACCGCCTCCGCCCCCGGCGCGCCACCGGGCTCGCGCGTGCGCAGCGCCGGCAGGCCCGCCAGGGCCAGGCGCTGGACCAGGGCGCGGGCGAGCGTGGTCTTCCCCGCCCCTTCCCCGCCCTCCAGCGTGATCAGCCGGCCAGCCAAGGGCGTGCTTCCGCTCAGGAGCCGGAGACCCAGCGCCCGATCACCGCCGGGATGCGGGCCACGAGACCCATCTTGCCGACATCGGCGCCCGCGATCAGCGGCAGGCTCATCTCGGGCACGCCCTGGCCGGAGACCTGGATCTTCCCGACCTCCTGCCCCTTGGCCACGGGAGCCTGCAGCGGCGCGCTGTAGCTGACCTTGACCTCCAGGTTCTTGCGCCAGCCACGCGGCAGGGTGAGGACCAGATCGCGGCCGCCCACCAGCGGCACGGTCGGCCGGTCGCCCAGATAGACAGGCGCTTCCTCCACCGTCTCGGCGGCACGGAACAGGGTCACGTTGTCGAACTCGCGGAAGCCCCATTCGAGCAGGCGCTCGCCTTCCTCACCGCGCGCCCGCATGGTCCCCAGCCCGTTCACCACCAGCAGCAGGCGCCGGTCGCCACGCTTCACCGTGCCGACGAGGCCATAGCCGCCATCATCGGTATGCCCGGTCTTCAGCCCATCCGCCCCGGCCATGCGGGCCAGCAGCGGGTTGCGGTTCTCCTGGGTGATGTTGTTCCAGCGGAAGGAGCGCTCGTTGTAGTACTGCGCCTCCTGAGGGAAGTCCTGCAGCAGCTTGCGGGCGACGATGGTGAGGTCGCGGGCCGTCATGTAGTGGTTCGCATCCGGCCAACCGGAGGAATTGCGGAAGTTGCTGCCCCTGAGCCCGAACTTCTTGCCGTAGTCGTTCATCAGCTCGGCGAACTGGTCCTCGCTGCCTGAGATGGCCTCGGCGAAGACGACGCAGGCATCGTTGCCCGACTGCACGATCACGCCCTGGATCAGGTCTTTCACCGGAACCTGGGAGCCGAGGGCGACGAACATCTTGGAGCCGCCCATGCGCCAGGCGCGCTCGCTGACCGGCAGCTCCTGATCCATGCGCAGGCGGCCCTGCCGGATCATGTCGAAGACGATGTACATCGTCATCAGCTTGGTCATGGAGGACGGCGTCATCCGCTCGTCGGCGTTCTTCTCCAGCAGCACCGCGCCCGTGTTGACGTCGATCAGGATGGCCTGCCGCGCCTGCGTGTCCACCGGCCCGAGCGGCGTCGAGGCGGGGTCCGAGGGCGGGGTCGGGGCCGCCGGCTTCTTCGCGGCGGCATGGGGGGCGGCCCGGCGCTGCGCCAGGGCCTCGCCCGTCCATCCCACGAGACCGGCCCCGGCCCCCATCGCGGCCACGGCCCCCAGCAATTCGCGGCGCTTCGCCATGTCGAGAAATCCCCTTACCTGTCCGGCTTCCCCGGGTCTCCCCCGGGGGGTGTTCCCCAGGCGAGTTCCCCCCGGCTGGCCCCCCTGGCCAGCCCCCGGGAGCCGGAAGCCTATCCTGCCACAATCAGTCGACCAGGATGCGCGCTTCCGATACGCCGGTGTGCAGCACCTGCTCAAGAGCCCGGTCGGCGGAAGCCGCATCCGGGAAGGGCCCCAGCCGCACCCGCCATTCCGGGCGCCGGCCTGGGCCGAAGGGCTCGGCCCGCGCACCGGGCACACGGACCGCGAGCCGCCGGGCCGCGTCCGCGCCGGTGAAGCTGCCAAGCTGGATCATCAGCCGCCCCGGCATGGCCGGCCCCTGACTCACGCGCTCCGGCAGCCGTTCCGGTGGCGGGGTGCGATCCGGCTCCGGCACGGCGACGGCTCCGGATGCGGCCATCCCGGCCTGGCCCGACCGACCCGCGCGGGCGCCGGGCGGCGGATCGAGGCTCTCCCGCTGCACCGTCCCGGCCGCGGCGGTGGCGATCTCCAGGGCGGGCATCTCGCCCGGCGCGCGGGCGAGCGAGGCGGCCAGGGCGCGGGAGGAGTCGGCCTCCACCGCGATCCGGACCTGGGCCGGACGGCCAGGCGCGATGCCAAGCAGTTCCGCGGCGCGCGGGGACAGGCCGATCACCCGCCCCGGGTCCTGCGGCCCGCGGTCATTGACCCGCACCGAGAGGCTGCGGCCGTTCTCCAGATTGGTCACGCGCAGGATGGCCGGGAGCTGCAGCGTGCGGTGCTGCGCGGTCAGCAGCGCCGGGTCGTAGGTTTCCCCGTCCGTGGTGCGCCGGCCACCCCGCTTATCCGGCACCACGGCCGCCAGCCCGGTCTCGGCCAGTCCGTAATCCTCGCGCGGATAGGACCAGAGGCCGCCCATGCTGTAGGGCTGGCCGATCGTATAGACGGCGGGCGTCGGCGCCACCGGAGGCTGGCGCGGGCCGCAGGAGGACAGGGCCAGCCCCGCCAGCAGCAGGCCGGTCAGGGCGCACCCGGTGCCGGGAGAGCCGATGCGGAAGGCCCGGCCCCTCCCGGCGGCGGGATGGATCACGCCACGCGGTCCGACAGCATCCCCACCGCCAGCGCATAGAAGTCGGAGGGGTTGTAGCGGCGGATGGCGTTGAAGTTCCGGTACACCATGAAGACCTGCCCGTCGTCGCCGGGCACCACGATCGCGGCATCCTGGTCGAAGCTCGGCAGGGCCGAGCCATCGGCCTTGCGCACCCCCAGGCGTGCCCATTCGCCGAGCGGCTTGCGGTTCTCGCGGCCCAGGTCGCCCCGGTTCAGCCCGGCCGGCAGCGTCACTTCTCGCCCCCAGAGCACGCCACCTTCCCAGCCGCTCTTGGACAGATAGTTGGCAATGGAGCCGAGCGCGTCGGCACGGTCGTCCCAGATGTCCTTGCGGCCATCGCCGTCGAAATCCACCGCCAGCCGGTTGAAGCTGCTCGGCATGAACTGCGGCTGGCCCATGGCGCCGGCATAGGAGCCACGCATGCGGTCCACGCTGACATGACCGGCGTCCAGGATCTTCAGCGCGGCGATCAGCTCGCCCCGGAAGAACTTCGCACGGCGCCCTTCCCAGGCCAGGGTGGCCAGCGCCTCCACCGTGTTGAAGTTGCCGGTATAGGCGCCGTAGTTGGTTTCCAGCCCCCAGATCGCCACCACCACGCGGGCGCTGACGTTGAAGCGGCTTTCGATCTGCTGCAGCAGCGCCATGTTCTCGGCGACCATCTGGCGGCCGCGGTCGATGCGCGTCTGGCTCAGCCGCCCATCGCGGTACTGGGCCCAGGTCATGGTGAATTCCGGCTGCTTGCGGTCCAGCTCGATGACCTTGTCATTGGGCCGCAGGCCGGACAGGGCGCGGTTCAGGGTCGCGTCCGAGACCCCGCCGCGGCGCGCCTCGGCGCGAAGCCCCTGCAGGAAGGAGGCGAAGCTTTCCTCCTGTGCCCGTGCCCCGAACGGCACCAGGGAGGAGGCGGAGGCCCCGGCGGCAGCCAGGGTGGAAAGGAGAGCGCGTCGTGTGGCCGGCATGCGCGCAGAGGTGGCACGCGGCGCCGATTCCGGCAACGGATCGCGTGCCGCGCACGAGTAACCTTTCCGGGGTGTTGCACTGTTTCCCTGATGCGCCGTCGGAGCCGCGCCCAAGGGGTTCCTTAAAAGCGGTGCCTCAGAACCGGACGGAGAAGTTGAGCGAGCCGAAGGCCTGCGTCCCGCGCTGGCCGTAGAACTCCTCGGAGCGCAGGATCTGCGTATAGGCGATGCGCATGTCGCGCCACAGCACGGCGAAGCCCGCCTGGAGGTCGCCCACCAGCCAGCGCCGGTCCACGCTGCGGCTGTCGCGCCAGGTGTTGCCGTCCAGCGTGATGTCCCGCCCCACGACGCGTCCGTCCACGCCGCCGAAGACGTACCAGCCGAATTCCCGCGTCGGCTCGACCCAGCCCGAGCCGGCCAGGGCCGGGCGGATGCGCGCCGGCCCCCAGTCCGACTTCAGGCCCTTGCCCAGGCGGAAGGTGCCGCCCACCGCGCCATAGATGTTGCCATTGCCCAGGGATAGCGTGGTGGCCGGGATGATCTCCGTTTCGATCCCCTGCCAGCTACCTGTGGAGATCCGCCAGCGCCGCTCCGTCAGGAGGTCGATCACCGGCTCGTCCTTGATCTGGTAGTCCCATCCCTTGGCGGTCTTGACGCCGATCAGCCGGTGCCAGTTGTTCTGCACCTGCTCGCCCAGCGCGCCCGGCCCCACCAGCCCGGCCTGGATCTCGAAGATCGTCTGCTGGGTTGGCGTGGCATGGCTGAGGCTGAGCGCGCCGTAGAGGTGGCCGGCATAGGGCCGGTCCGTCGGGTCCGGATTCCGGAGCTGCTTGTCCTCCGGCGTGAAGATGTTGTGCCCGAAGGACCAGCCCCAGCGCAGCGGCCCCGGCCCCAGCAGCCAGCCCATGCCACGGTCGATCCAGGCCAGCGATTCGGGCATCACGGTGGCCGGGGAACGCCAGGTCAGCAACAGGCCATTGGTATAGTAGCGATCGGAATTGCCGCCGAAGAGGTCGTTCTCCACCGTCAGGCCCCAGGTGCCGGACCGGTTGGGCGTGGCCTCCGCCGGCGGCGTGACCGGGGAGACGGCTGTGGTGGGTTCCAGCGCCCGGGCGGGTGCCGGAGCTGTCAGGGACAGCGACCCCGCCAGCACGCCGGGGAGGATCGCGGCCAAGCCGGATTGGAGAATGGCGCGAGCGCGTGGCACGGAGTTCATCACCCCGGCTTGCCTTGCGGAGCGCTCCGGAGCAAGGAGGGGCCTCGCCAGGATGGGTGGCCGAGCGGTCTAAGGCAGCGGTCTTGAAAACCGCCGTGGGTGCAAGCCCACCGTGGGTTCGAATCCCACCCCATCCGCCATTCCCCCGCAGCTTCCCCGACCTTCTGCCGGGATACGCCAGCCCTTCCCGCCGCGAAAGGGCCACCCTCGCCTAGCCCGCTGCGATCCTGCGGATCGGGCTGCCGGCGAGGAACGCCTCGACCGCCTCCACCGCCCCCGCGAAATAGGCGCGGTAGTTCTGGTCCGTGACATAGCCGAGATGCGGTGTCAGCAGCGTGTTGGGACAGGACAGCAACGGATGGTCCGCCGGCAGCGGCTCGGTGTCATAGACATCCAACCCCGCGCCGGCGACCCGGCCGGAGCGCAGCGCCTCGACCAGCGCTGCCTGCTCCACCAGCGGACCGCGGCTGGTGTTCACCAGGAAGGCGCCGGGCTTCATCGCGCCGAGTTCGGCGGCGCCGATCAGGCCGCGCGTCCGCTCCGACAGCACCATGTGCACCGTCACCACATCCGCCTCCGCGAAGAGCCGGGGCTTCTCCACCAGCGTGGCGCCAGCCGCCTCGGCCCTTTCCCGGGTGAGGTTCGGGCTCCAGGCGATGACCGTCATGCCGAAGGCCCGCGCCACCCCGGCAACCCGGCTGCCGAGATGGCCCAGGCCCAGAACCCCCAGGGTCAGCCCCTCCAGCCCCAGGCCGATGCCCGTCTGCCAGCGCCCTTCGCGCAGAGCCTGCTGCTGCCCCGGAATGTCGCGCAGGAGGCCGATGATCAGCCCCCAGGTCAGGTCCAGGGTCGGCGCCCCGACCGAGGTCGTGCCGCAGAAGATGATCCCGAGTTCCTCGCAGGCCATGGCATCGACGGAGCGGTTTCGCCCGCCCGCCGTGACCAGCAGCCGCAGCCTCGGCAGACGCCGCAACAGGGAGGCCGGAAAAGGGGTGCGCTCGCGGATCAGCATGATCGCGTCGAAATCCCGCAGCCGGGCGACGAGGGCGTCCTCCTCGGCCAGCCCGTCCCGGAAGATGGTAAGCGCCACCCTGTCCCCGAGGCGTTCCCAGGGACCCCGGCTCGCCGCCGCGCCCTGGTAGTCGTCCAGCACCGCCAGCCGCATCGCTTCCGCCATCCTTACCCCCCTGCCCCGGCCATCCGGGCGCGGCCGGGGGAGCTGGCCATGGTCATGCGGGCTGCCCGGCATGTCCATGCCGGCGCGCCGGGGCGCGGGGCGAGGCGCCGAAACCGCCGTGCCATGCCCGGGCGACGAGCCAGGCCATCCGGATGCATTGCCCAGAACGGTTTCCCCCGGGCGGCAGTGCTCCTATATTCGGCGCCGTGAACGTCCTTTCGCCACCACGCGCACGTCTCAGCATCGAAGTCGTCTTCGACCTCGTCTGTCCCTGGTGCTTTCTCGGCATACGCCGCCTGCGCCGGGCCCTGCGCTCGCGACCCGACGTGATGGCCGACATGGTCTGGCGCCCCTTCCTGCTCAACCCGGATGCGGGCGTGGGGGGGATGCAACGTTCGGACTACATCGCGCGGCGCTTCGGCGGGGAGGACCGCACGCGGCGGCTGCACGCCACGCTGACGGAACTCGGCCGGGTGGAGGGCATCGATTTCCGCTTTGACCTGCTGCATCGCTCGGCCTCCTCGCTGGACGCGCACCGGCTGGTGCGGATGGCGGCGCGGATCGGCAGGGCGGACGAGGCCGTGGACCGGCTTTTCACCGCCTACTTCACCCAGGGGCTCGATATCGGCCGGCAGGACGTGCTCCTGCCCCTCGGCGTGTCGCTGGGGCTGGAACAGGGGGCGCTGCACCGCTTCCTGTCGGGCAATGCCGAGGTCGAGGACGTGCATGCGGAAAACCTTCGCGCCCATCGCCTCGGCATCAACGGCGTGCCCTGCTTCGTGGTGAGCGGCCGCCACGCCATCGCGGGGGCGCAGGAGCCGGAGGTGCTGGAGCGCCTGCTGGACATCGCCATCACCGAGGGCGAATTCGCCTGAACGGCTCGTCCCGGACCTGACCTTCGGGACGCCACCTTCCGGGCCTGACGCTCAGCCCGTCCTGGCACTGCCCGGCTGGTGGCCGCTGACCAGGCGGGCCGCGTCCTGCGGGAGCCGCAGCGCATCGGCCAGGCTCAGCAAGGCCAGCGCGGCGACCACGAGGAAGGCCAGGCGGAAATCCGCCAGATCCGGAACCCCGGCCTCCCCGTGTAGCGACTGGCCCAGCCGCAGCACCACGGCGCCAAGGGCGATCCCGAGGCCCAGTGCCATCTGCTGCACGGTGCTGAACAGCGTGTTGGCGCCGCTCATCCCGCCCGGCGGTACATCGGCGAAGGCCAGAGTGTTCAGCGCGGTGAACTGCATCGACCGCGCCAGTCCACTGACGAAGAGCAGGGCCAGGATCACCGGCACCGGTGTCTGCGGCGTCAGGAAGGCGCAGGCCAGGATCGTCGCCGCCGAGAGCAGCCCGTTGCACAGCAGCGTACCGCGAAAGCCGAGGCGCCGCAGCACGGGGGTGGTCAGCGGCTTCATCATCAGGTTGCCGGCGAAGACCGCCAGCACCATCAGCCCGGAATGGAAGGCGTCCAGCCCGAAGGCGAGCTGGAACATCAGCGGCAGCAGGAAAGGCACGGCGCTGATCGCCATGCGGAACAGGGAACCGCCCGCCAGCGTCACGCGGTAGGTCTGCACGCGCAGGGCCGACAGGTCGAGCATCGGCGCCGCCCTTCCCCGCGCATGCCGGACTGCCAGGGCGGCCAGCAGGAAGCTGCCCAGCAGCAGCCCGCCACCGGCCCAGGCCTGCCCTCCCGGCTGCGCGACGAGCTCCAGCCCGTACATGAAGCCGAAGCAGGCGCCGCCGGTCAGCAGGAAGCCGATGCCGTCGAAGCGGCGCCGCTCCACGGCATGGTCGTTGGGCACGATCCGCAGTGCCATCGCCAGGGCCACCACGCCCAGCGGCAGGTTCAGCAGGAAGATCCAGGGCCAGTCGGCATAGGTGGTGATGAAGCCGCCCAGCGGGGGCCCCAGCACCGGCGCCGCCAGGCCGGGCCAAGTGATGGTCGCGATGCGCTTCACGAGGTCCTTCTTCTCCGTGTTGCGCAGCACGGCGAGGCGCCCGACCGGCACCATCATCGCCCCGCCCAGCCCCTGGAGGACGCGGGCAGCGGTGAAGGTGAGCACGCTGTCGCTGACGGCGCAGAGCAGCGAGGCCAGGGTGAAGACGGCGATGGCCCAGGACAGCACCGTCCGCGCCCCGAAGCGATCGGCGAGCCAGCCGCTGGCCGGGATGAAGACGGCAAGCGTCAGCAGATAGGCCGACATGCCGATATTGAGGTCCACCGCCTCCACCCCGAAGGATTCCGCGATCCGGGGCAGCGCCGTGGCGATGATCGTGCCGTCCAGGTTCTCCATGAAGAAGGTGCCCGCGACCAGCAGGGCCACCAGGACGGAACGGTTGCGATCACGACTCATGCACGGGGCCTTCGCGGCTCGGCGGCCTTCCCGGACGGCCGGCAGAAGAGGGCGACCGCATCAAACCATGCCGGGGCAGCCCTGGCACCCCCAGCCTTGGCACCCCCAGCGCCTCCGCCCCGGGGCGTCGCGCGGTCGGCGATCGCGGCATGGCTGGCCTCAGGCGGGCCGGATCTCCTCCAGCACGCGGACCAGGGCGCCCAGGATGCTCCTGGCGGCCTTCACCCGGGCCGGCAGGTCCATCTCCCGCACCAGGGCCAGCTTGTGGTCGGGCCTCAGCTTCACGGTGCTCTTCTGCGAGGCGACCCAGTTCACCAACCCGGCCGGGTTGTCGAAGCGGTTCCGGCGGAAGGCCAGGACCACGCCCTTGGGCCCGGCATCCAGCTTCTCCACCCCTGCTTCCCGGCAGAGGCGCTTGATGGACACGACCTGGAGCAGGTTCTCCACCTCCGGCGGCAGGGCCCCGAAGCGGTCCACCAGCTCGGCCGCCATCGCCTCGATTTCCGCCTCGGAGGCCAGGGTGCCGATGCGGCGGTAGAGGCCGAGCCGGACCGGCAGGTCGCGCACATAGGCATCGGGGATCAGAACCGGCAGGCCGAGATTGATGTTCGGAGTCCAGTCGGTGTCCTCCTCCCCGTCCCGCCGCCGCTTGCCCTTGGCGCGGTTGCGGACGTCCTGCACCGCATCCTCCAGCATCTGCTGGTAGAGCTCGATGCCGACCTCGCGGATCTGGCCCGACTGCTCCTGCCCCAGGAGGTTGCCCGCCCCCCGGATGTCGAGGTCGTGACTCGCCAGGGTGAAGCCCGCGCCGAGATTGTCCAGCGTCTGCATCACCTCCAGCCGCTTCTGCGAGGCGGCGGAAAGGCGGTGCGCCGGCGGCCAGGTGAGATAGGCATAGCCCCGGTGCTTGCCGCGCCCGACCCGGCCGCGGAGCTGGTAGAGCTGCGCCAGCCCGAACATGTCGGCGCGGTGGATCACCAGCGTGTTCACCGCCGGCATGTCCAGCCCGCTCTCCACGATGTTGGTGGCCAGCAGGATGTCGTGCTTGCCGTCGCCGAACTCGGTCATCACCCGTTCCAGCTCGGTGGCGGAAAGGCGGCCATGCGCCTCCACCACCCGGGCCTCGGGCACGATCTCGCGCAGCCGCTCCGCCAGCTTGGGCAGGTCCTCCAGGCGTGGGGCCACGCAGAAGACCTGCCCGCCGCGGAAGCGCTCGCGCTGGATGGCCTCGCGGATCACCACGCTGTCGAAGGGGGCGATGAAGGTCCGTACCGCCAGCCGGTCCACTGGCGGCGTGGCGATCACGCTCATCTCCCGCACGCCGGAAAGGGCGAGCTGCAACGTGCGCGGGATCGGGGTCGCGGTCAGCGTCAGCATGTGGACGTCGGTCTTGAGCGCCTTCAGCCGCTCCTTGTGGGCGACGCCGAAATGCTGCTCCTCGTCCACGATGACGAGGCCGAGATCGGCGAACTCGACCCCTTTGGCGAGCAGCGCATGGGTGCCGATCACGATGTTGACCGTGCCGTCCTTCAGCCCGGCCCGCGCCTGCGCCGCCTCCTTCGTCGTGGCCAGGCGCGAGAGCTGCGCCACCTTCACCGGCAGCCCCTCGAAGCGCCGGGCGAAGGTGCGGAAATGCTGCCGCGCCAGCAGGGTCGTCGGCACCACCACCGCGACCTGAGCCCCGGTCATCGCCACCAGGAAGGCCGCGCGCAACGCCACCTCGGTCTTGCCGAAGCCCACATCGCCGCAGATCAGCCGGTCCATCGGCCGGCCAGAGGCAAGGTCCTCGACCACGTCGCCGATGGCGCGCTGCTGGTCCTCGGTCTCGGCGAAGGGGAAGCGGGCACAGAACTCGTCCCAGGCCCCCTCGGGCGGGACGGCGGCCCTGCCCTCCTGCACCTGCCGCTCGGCGGCGGTGCGGATCAGCTCGGCCGCCATGTCGCGGATGCGCTGCTTCGCCTTGGCCTTGCGGTTCTGCCAGGAGGCGCCGCCCAGCTTGTCCAGTGCCACGCCGGCGGTCTCGGAGCCGAAGCGGGTCAGGACCTCGATGTTCTCGACCGGCAGGAAAAGCCGGTCATTGCCGTCGTAGATCAGCCGCAGGCAGTCATGCGGGGCGCCGTTGACCTCGATGGTCACCAGACCGTCATAGCGGCCGATGCCATGGTCCGCATGCACCACGAGGTCGCCCTCGGCGATCTCGGTGGCATCGGCGATGAACTGGTCGGCGCGCTTGCGCCGGCGCGGCGGGCGGGCGATGCGCTCGCCCAGCAGGTCCTGCTCGCCGGTCAGCGCGATGCCGTCGGCGGTGAAGCCGCGCTCCACCCCCAGGATGGCCAGCGCCACCACTCCCTTGGGCAGGCGCTGCGCCGAGGGCCAGTTGCCGGTCGTCTCGGCCGCCACGCCATTCTCGCGCAGCAGGTTCGCCAGCCGCTCCCGCGAGCCTCGGGTCCAGGCGGCGAGCACGGCACGGCGCCCCTGCGCCGCCATGGCCTCGGCATGCTCCTTGTAGGCGGTGAAGACATTGCCGCCGGAGGTCCGCACATCGCTGAACAGCTTGCCCGGCCGCCCGCCGGCATCGGGGCCACTCTCGGCGGCGAAGGGCGAGAAATGCGCCAGCGTGCCGCGCGAAAGCATGCGGTTCCAGCCGGCGCGGTCCAGGTAGAGCTTGCGCGGCGGCGCCGGGCGATAGGGCTGCTCGCCCTCCCGCGGCGGCAGGCGGCGGGCCTCGTAATGGTCCTGGATCATCTCCAGCCGGGCATCGAGGACATCCTCGGCCTGGTGGTCGAGGCTCACCTGCGTGCCCGGCGGCAGGTAGTCCAGGAGCGTCGCCATGCTCTCGTGGAACAGCCCGGCCCAGTGCTCCATGCCCGGATGGCGCCGACCGGCGGAGACGGAGACGTAGAGCGGGTCGTCGGTCGCGGCCATGCCGAAGAGGTCGAGATAGCCGGCCCGGAACTGCGCGATCGAATCCGGGTCGAGGAAGACCTCGCCCACCGGGCGGATCAAAAGCTCCGTCAGTGCCTCGGCGGAACGCTGGGTCTCGGGGTCGAAGCGGCGCAGCCCCTCGATCTCGTCGCCGAACAGGTCCAGCCGCACCGGGCCGGGCTCGCCCGCCGGGTAGAGGTCCACGATGCCGCCGCGCACCGCGTATTCGCCGGGCTCCATGACTGTGCCGGTGCGGCCGTAGCCATTGGCCTCCAGGAAGGCGGTCAGCCGCTCCGGCTCGACCCGCCCGCCCTTCTTCAGCTGCAGCGTGGCACCCTCGAAGACCTCGCGGGGCGGCACCTTCTGCACCAGGGCATTGACGGTGGTCAGCAGGACGCGGGGCTTCCCGCCCGGCTCCAGCAGCCGCGCCAGCGTGGCGACCCGCTCGGCCAGGATCTCCGGATTGGGCGAGACGCGGTCATAGGGAAGGCAGTCCCAGGCCGGGAAGCGCAGCACCTCGACATCCGGGGCGAAGAAGCCCAGTGCCTCGGCCATCCGCATCATCCGCGCATCGTCGCGGCAGGCATGGAGGATAGGCCGGTCGCTTTCCGCCCTCTGACGGGCGAGCAGGAGCGCGTCGAAACCTTCCGGCGCGCCATGGACGGTGGCGCCGACGACCTGCCGCTCCGCCGTCACGCTCAAGAGCGGCCCCCCTCCCCTTGGCCTGCCTCTTGGCCGAGCCCGCCGCGCATCTCGGCGGTCATGCCGGCGCCGCTCACGGCACATTCCCGGGCCATGCGCTCCAGCATCGGGGTCCGGACCTCCTCCGGGATCGGCCGGCGGCCGCTCAGCCAGTCCTGCATGTCCACGTCCAGGTGCTCCAGCACCCCCTCCAGATCGTCCAGTTCGGCCTCGCTGAAGCTGGCGATGTTCCGCAGCACGAAGTGGCCGACCATCAGGTCGGTTTCCTTGGTGCCGCGATGCCACGCGCGGAAGACCAGGCGCTTGCGGCGCGGGTCGAGTTCGGCGGGTGGCGGGGTGTCGGGGGTCTCGGACATCAGGAACATACCGGTCGGTTGGGCGCCGGAAACCGCCGGGAAAAGGCCCGGAGGGCACGGCATGGGCGACCAAGGGTTCGCCCTTCGTTCGATCACTGCCATATAGAGGCCGACTCCCGCCATGTCAGCCCAGCCGCCCCACGAGCCCCCGCCCCCGCTGCTCGCTCCCCTCGACACGCTGCCCGCGGCCCAGCCCAAGGCGCCCCGCCTGGCGGAGGCGGTGGGCGGGTCGCGGCTGATCGACCTGCTCTTCCACCTGCCCGAGCGGTACGTGGACCGGCGGCGCGTGACCTCGCTGGCCGAGGCGAATGACGGCGACGTGGCAACGCTCGCCATCCAGGTGACCGCCATCTCCGCCCCCGGCAGCCCATCCCGCCCCTGGGTGCTGCGGGCGCGCTGCGAGGATTCGGTGCTGGAGATCGCCTGGTTCATCCGGGCACGCTGGGTCGGCCCCTGGCTGCACCGGACCTTCCCGGAGGATTCCGTGCGCACCGTCTCCGGGCGGGTCCGCCGCTACGGCAACCGCTGGCAGATGGAGCCGCCGGATTTCGTCAACCCGCCCGACGAGATCCCCGCCCTGCAGCCGATCTGGCCGCTGGTGAAGGGCCTCGCCGCCAAGGATGTGGCGAAGGCCATGGAAGCCGCCCTGCCGCTGCTGGCCGAGGTGCGGGACTGGGCCGATCCGGTGATCCTGAAGCGGCGCCGCTGGCCGGGTTTCTCCGAGGCCGTCCAGGCCCTCCAGGCGCCGGAGCGCATCCCCGGCCCGGAACCGCTGGACCGGCTGGCCTATGACGAGCTCCTGGCCGGTCAGATCGCCATCGGGCTGGTGCGCCGGGCCGCCCAGACCCGGCCCGGCCGGGTGCTGACCGGCGATGGCGCGTTGCGGGAGAAGGCGCTCGCGGCCTTCGGCCACCCGCCCACCGGCGCCCAGCGCCAGGCCATTGCCGAGATCGACGCCGACCTCGCCGCGCCCCGCCGGATGCTGCGGCTGCTCCAGGGCGATGTCGGCTCCGGCAAGACCCTGGTGGCGCTGATGGCTATGCTGCGCGCCGTGGAGGCCGGCACCCAGGCCGCCATCATGGCGCCCACCGAGATCCTGGCGCGGCAGCACCTCCGCACCTTCTCCCGCCTCGCCGGGGCGGCGGGGGTACAGGTGGCGCTGCTGGCCGGCAGCGTGAAGGGCAAGGAGCGGTCCCGCGTCCTGCTCGGCCTGGCCAGCGGCTCCATCCCCCTGGTGGTCGGCACCCATGCGCTGTTCCAGGAGAAGGTGGCCTTCCGCGACCTGGGCCTCGTCGTGGTGGACGAGCAGCACCGCTTCGGCGTGGCGCAGCGCCTCGCCCTGGCCGGCAAGGGAGAGGACACGGACATGCTGGTGATGACCGCCACCCCGATCCCGCGCACCCTGCTGCTGACCCAGTGGGGGGAGATGGCGGTCTCCCGCCTCGCCGAACGCCCGGCCGGGCGCAAGCCGATCATGACGCGCATCATCTCCCGCGAGCGGCGGGAGGAGGTGGTGGCGGCGCTGCGCCGCGCCTTCGCGAAGGGGGACCGGGCGTACTGGGTGGTCCGCGCCGTGGAGGAAGGCGAGCATCACGACAACGTCGCCGCCGAGACCACCTATGCCACGCTGCGCGAGATCTTCGGCGAGGAGGTCCGCCTCGCCCACGGCGCCCAGGCGCTGGACGTGCGGGAGGCGGCGCTGCGCGACTTCGCCTCCGGGCAGGCGAAGCTGCTGGTGGCCACCACCGTGGTCGAGGTGGGCGTGGACGTGCCCGAGGCCACGATCATGATCATCGAGCAGGCGGAGCGCTTCGGCCTTGCCGCCCTGCACCAGCTCCGGGGCCGGGTCGGGCGCGGCGAGGCGCAGTCCTACTGCCTCCTGCTGCCCTCCTCAGACCTCGTGGACGGGGAGAAGCGCCGCCTCACCGTGCTGCGCGACACGGAGGATGGCTTCGTCATCGCGGACGAAGACCTGAACCACCGTGGCGGCGGCGACGCCCTGGGCACGCGGCAGGCGGGGCAGATGGGGCGCCGCATGGTCGATCCGCAGCGCCACGGCAGCCTCGTCCGCATGGCGCACCAGGATGCCACGCTGCTGCTGGAGCGCGACCCCAGCCTGGATCGCACCGAGCGCGGGCGGGCCGTGGCGCGGTGGCTGATGCCCTTCTTCGGCCACGACGTGACGCTGGAGCGCCTTGCTGCCGGATAGCAGCACCGGACAGAGGTCAGAGCAGGTCGTGGTCCCAGCCCGCCTGATGGGCCAGGAAGGCCCAGGAGTCCTGCCCATGTCCATGTCCGGAGCCGGGATCGGCACAGGCCGGCGTCACGTCCTCCGCCGAAAGGAGATAGGCGCCCACCTCGTCGCCGGGCCCATGCACGGCGATGTCGTAGCTGCCGGACCAGCGCGCGGTGAAGGCGATTTGCACCCCATCGCCGCAGGCATCCGTGTCGGCGCGCAGGACGTCACCATGGGCGCCGAGCAGTTCCATCGCGCCACCGGGCAGGCCGCTCTCTCCCTCGCCGCTCGTCAGCGTGAAGACATAGCGGTGGCCGCGCTCCAGCCCGACCGCGAAGACATCCACATCCCCGGCCGTCCCGACATGGCCGCTCGCGGTGCCGCCGACCGCCAACTGGCCCAGCGGCAGGCCCATGTCGCAGGGCGTGTCGCGGTAGTCGTCGGGCGGGATCAGCAGGGCAGCGATGCCGAAGAGCAGGTCAGCGCCGAGGAATCGCACCTGTTCCGCGTTCAGGATGTGGTCGGTGACACCCAGACTCGTCACGGTGAAATCCGCCGCGCTGCCGGCGAAGAGATAGTCGCCAGGCAACCCGTCCAGCAGCAGCGTGTCCGTGCCCAGCCCGCCATCCAGCGTGTTCGACGCCTGGTTGCCGTGCATCGAATCGTCGCCCGAACCGCAGACGGCGTTCTCGATCAGAGCCCGCATGTCGCCATCCGGCAGCAGGGCATTGGCGATGTTGCCGACCGCCTGATGCCCGAGGCCGAGCTGGGCAAGCTGGTCCGCCGCGGTCACCGTCCACTCGCCCGGGCGCAGGTCCACGGACACGCCCTGCGTATAGGCGGAAAGGTCGTAGGTGTCGTGGCCGCCGCCGTCCCAGACGGTCATGAAGACCCGGTTCGCGACGGGCGCCGTCTGGGCGATGCCGTCGATGGAAAGCTGCCCACTCGCCGGGTCCCAGTGATAGACCGTGTCGCCGGCGCGGGTCGTGAAATTGGCGCCGTATATGTGCTGCAGGGCCGCGATGTCGTAGAGCATCGGCGTCTGCGCATAGCCGGAATACTCGTTGTAGTAGTAGCTGCCATCGGCGCCCGGATAGCTCCGGTAGGTCATCACCGAGTATTCCATCGAATCATGCGCCGGCGTCATCGCGCCGAAGACCGTGGTTTCCTGCCCGTGCTTCAGGCCGAGCGCGTGGCCGATCTCATGGATGAACGCATGATAGGCGTAGGTTCCCGGCACGGGATAGCTGAACGTGCCGTCGTTCCGGTACCAGGTGTCGCCGCCGGTATCCACCGTGCTGGGATAGTAGCCCCAGGCCGTGGGCGTCGCCGAGGTCATGGCGAAGCGCAGATCCGCATGCTGCGTGGCCGTCTCGGCCAGTTCCGTGAAGCCCAGATTGGCGATGCCGGCATAAAGGCCGAGGATCTCCCGCGCCATCGCCTGCTGCTGCACGTTCAGGGGCAGGAAGCCCAGGCTGGGCTCGCCGCTGCCATAGGACGTGCCGTAGAAGGCCGGGTCGGTGGGAAAGCTGTAGCTCAGCTGGCCCGTGGCCCATTGCCGGCCGATGAACAGGGCATCCGTGTCCTGGACACCTGTGGCCGTGGTCGTGACGATTCCAGGCATCGAGCGATCAACCTCCCCCTTGCCGTCCCGTATCCCGCGACCCTGCCTGTGCCTTGGGGCACCGGCCGGGAATCAGGGATCTGGGACCGCCAGGGGGATCATGCGGTGCGGCGGCGGGATAGACGATTCGAGATCGAATCAAGATTCCGTGGCGGCTCCCAGAGGCGCCGGGCCGGGGCGCCGAGCCGGGGCGCCGGCCCGGACCCTGGCGGCCCCGTTCCTTTCCGCCTATCCACCTCCCGCAGCAGAGAGATCAGGACAGGGGTTCCCGCGTGAAGCAGGCCTATGCCACCACCGTCGCCTTCAACGTGACGGACCCGGACTCGCCCACCGGCGAGGAGGTCCAGCGCTTCTCCCTTTCCATCGTCATCGAGACCAATCCGAAGCGGGCCGAGCAGCGGGCGGCACAGAACGTGATGCGACAGGAACAGGGGGCGCGCATCCGCAACGTCCTGGTCCTGCCGCTGGACATCGCCCGCATCCAGGCGGAACTGGCCCGGCCCTGAGCGCCCAGGCCCCCTGGTAACATCGTCACAATCCGAGACCGAGGGAGGGCGCCCCCGGCTCTTGCGCTCGCGACGCCGCGCACTAAACCCGGCGGCCACGAGTGGATTGAGGACGGGCCCTTGTCGAGCGATACCACCGCGCTGATCGAGATCGACCGGCTGACCAAGAGTTTCGGTGGCTTCACCGCCGTGAACGACGTCTCTTTCGATGTCGGACGGGGTGAGGTGGTGGGCTTCCTCGGCCCCAACGGCGCCGGCAAGTCCACCACCATGAAGATGCTGGCCGGCTTCGTGACGCCCAGCGCCGGCACCGCCCGCATCCTGGGCGAGGACGTGGTGGACCGCCCGGTGCAGGCCAAGCGCCACCTGGGCTTCCTGCCCGAGGGCGCCCCTACCTATCCCGAGATGACCGTCACCGGCTTCCTGCGCTTCATCGCCCGGGTGCGCGGCTATTCCGGTGCCGAGGCGCGGGAGCGCGTGGCGCGGGCGATGAGCCTGACGACGCTGGAGGGCGTGCGCCTGCAGCCGATCGAGACGCTTTCCAAGGGCTTCAAGCGCCGCGTCGGACTGGCCCAGGCGCTGCTGCACGATCCGCCGGTCCTGGTGCTGGACGAGCCGACCGACGGGCTCGACCCGAACCAGAAGCGCGAGGTGCGGGACCTGCTCACCCGCATGGCGCCGGACAAGGCCATCGTCATCTCCACCCATCTGCTGGAGGAGGTCTCGGCCATCTGCACCCGCGCCGTGGTGATCGCGCGCGGCCGCGTGGTGGCGGACGAGACGCCCGCCCAGCTCGCCGCGCGGGGGCCGGACCTCGACACCGTCTTCCGCGACCTGACCATGGAACGCCCCTTGACGCAGCCCGAAGCCGAGGCCGCCTGATGCGCAACACACTCGCCGTCGCCCGGCGCGAGCTGACGGGCTATTTCGCCACGCCGGTCGCCTATGTCTTCATCGTCATCTTCCTCGTGCTCTCCGGCGCGCTGACCTTCACCCTCGGCGGCTTCTTCGACCGCGGCGTGGCCGATCTCTCGCCCTTCTTCCAGTTCGTCCCCTGGCTCTTCCTCTTCCTCGTCCCGGCGCTGACCATGCGCCTCTGGGCGGAGGAACGGCGGCTGGGCACGATCGAGCTGCTGCTCACCCTGCCGATCGCGCAGTGGCAGGCGGTGCTGGGCAAGTTCCTCGCCGCCTGGGCCTTCTGCGCCATCGCCCTGGCCCTGACCTTCCCGCTGGTCATCACCGTCAACATCCTGGGCTCCCCCGACAACGGCGTGATCGCCACGGGCTATCTCGGCTGCCTGCTGGTGGCCGGGGCCTATCTGGCGGTGGGCGCGGCGGTCTCGGCGCTGACCAAGAACCAGGTGATCGCCTTCGTGCTCGCCGTCGCGGTCTGCTTCCTCTTCGCCGTGGCGGGCTCGCCCGTGCTGGGTGCCTTCCTCGACCGCAACATCCCCGTGCTCTCCGACATCGCGCGCGGCCTCTCGGTCACGGAACGGCTCCAGGCCTTCTCGCGCGGCGTCGTCTCCGCGCGCGACCTCGTCTTCTTCGCGACCTTCACCGGCTTCTGGCTCTTCGCGAATGCCGTGGCCGTGGACAACCGCAAGGCCGATTGACCCCCGTGAGCGACACGACCACCTCCCCTCGCGGCCCCCGCCCCGCCCGCAACCGCCTCTGGGTCGCGCTCCTGGCGCTGCTCGCGGCGCTGGGCCTCGCCATCGGGCTCAACCTGCTTTCCGACCGGCTGCTGCCGCGCGCCCGGCTCGATCTGACGCAGCAGCATCTCTACACGCTCAGCACCGGCACCCGCGGCGTGCTGGCCGGGCTCAGGGACCCGATCACGCTGCGCCTCTTCTATTCCCGCCGCCTCGGCGCCACGGTGCCGCTCTATGGCGCCTATCACGACCGGGTCTGGGAGATGCTGCAGGAATACGTGGCGCTCTCCCACGGCAAGCTGCGGCTGGAGACCTTCGACCCGGAGCCCTTCAGCGAGACCGAGGACCGCGCCGTCGCCTATGGCCTCCAGGGCGTGCCCGTGGACCAGTCCGGGGAGCAGGTCTATTTCGGCCTCTCCGGCTCCAACCTGCTCGACGACGAGCGCAACATCCCCTTCTTCCAGCCGGATCGCGAGCGCTTCCTCGAATACGACCTGACGCGGCTGGTCTATGAGCTGTCCAACCCGGAGCGGCCGGTGGTGGGCGTCATGTCCTCCCTGCCGCTGAACGGCGACCCGCGCGCGATGATGATGCGCGCGGCCGGCGGCGGGCAGCCCTATGCGATCATGAACCAGCTCCGCCAGTTCTTCACCGTGCGCGACGTGCCCACGGACGCGCAGGTGATCGACCCGGCGGTGAAGGTCCTGGTCGTGGCGCAGGCGCAGAACCTCAGCGACGCCACGCTCTATGCCATCGACCAGTTCGTCATGCGCGGCGGGCGGCTGCTGGCCATGACCGACCCGCACAGCGAGAGCCAGCTCAGCCATCCCGGGCCGACCGGGCAGCCGCCGGCCAGCACCGCTTCCAACCTCGACCGGCTCTACAGGGCCTGGGGCATCGAGGCACCGGAGGACAAGGTGGTGCTCGACCTGCGCGGCGCCTGGCGGGTGCGGAACAGCAACCCGAACGACCGGGTGCAGGCGGTGGACTACCTCGCCTGGTTCAACCTCCAGGGCGACAGCCTGGACCGTGGCGATGCCGCGACGGCGGACCTGAACCAGGTGACGGTGGCCTCCGCCGGCGAGGTCCGGAAGGCCCCGGGCGCCAGTATCGACTTCACGCCGCTGCTGACCAGTTCCGGCCAGTCCATGCTGGTGGATGCCGCGAAGGTGCGGCAGGCGCCGGACCCCGCCGCCCTGCTGGCGGGCTTCCAGGCGGATGGGCAGCGGCACGTGATCATGGCCCGGGTCCATGGCCTGCTGCACAGCGCCTTCCCCGACGGGCCGCCCGCACCGTCCCAGGGGGAGCAGCGCCCGGCGGATTTCCCGGCGCATCTGGCCGCGACCCAGGGGCCGGCCAATCTGGTGGTGGCCAATGATTCCGATATCCTGGAGGACCGCTTCTGGGTCCAGACCCAGGATTTCTTCGGCCAGCAGATGGCCACGCCCTTCAGCGACAACGGCGCGCTGATCGGCAACCTGGCGGAAACGCTGGCGGGCGGCGACGCCCTGATCTCGCTGCGCTCCCGCGGCGAATCCCTGCGCCCCTTCACGGTGGTGGAGGACATGCAGGCCCGGGCCGAGGCACGCTACCGCCAGACCGAGCAGGAATTGCAGAACCGGCTCCAGGCCACGGAGCGGCGGCTGCGCGAGCTGCGCCAGGGGACGCAGGGCGGCCCGCAGGCGCCGGGGACGGAGCGCAACGCCGCCCAGGCGGTGATCACCCCCGCCCAGCGCGCCGAGATCGACAAGGCGCGCGAGGAGATCCTGGCGACGCGGCAGCAGCTCCGCGCCGTGCAACTGGAACTGCGGCGGGACATCGAGCGGCTGCAGACCTGGGTGAAGGTCCTGAACATCGCCGCCGTGCCGGTGCTGCTCACTGTCTTCGCCATCGTGCTGGCGGTGCTGCGGTCCCGCCGCCGTGCCTCGGCCCGGGCCTGAGGAGGGACAGGATGAGACGTCGAACCCTGATCGGCCTGGGCGCGGCGGCAGCCGCCTCGATCGGTGCCGCCGTGTTGCTGACCCCGCGGGAGGCCGCGACGCCCGACCCGGACGATGCGCGACTGGCCTTCCCTGGCCTGGCGGAACGCCTCGCCGGGGCCACGAGGATCGAGCTGCGCCACGCCGGCGCCACCATGACCCTGGCCCGGCGCGACCCGGAAACCTGGACCCTGCCGGAGAAGGACGACTACCCCGTGCGCTCCGAGCGCATCCGGGAGCTCCTGGTCGGGCTGACCGAGCTGCGCCTCGTGGAGCGCCGCACCGCCAGCCCGGAACTCTTCGCCCGGCTGGGCGTGGACGATCCGGAGGACAAGGATTCCACCGCCATCCTGGTGCGGGTGCTGGACGCCGCCGGCGTGCCCATCGCCCAGGTGATCGCCGGGCACCGCCGCGTTCGCACCCAGGGCGGGGTGCCCGAGAGCATCTACCTGCGCTTCCCCGGCCAGAACCAGACCTGGCTGGCCGAAGGGCGCCTGCCGGTGGACACCGACCCGCAGCTCTGGATCGACCGGGACATCGCCAACCTGCCGCGCGATCGCGTGCTGCGGGTGCTCGTTTCGCGCGGGGAGGCGCCGCTGGAGTTGCGGCGGGGCGACGCGCCGGACTCGCCGCTTCGCGTCGTGGTGCCCGCCGAGGCGACCGGACTGGACGAGAACGCGGTGAACGACGTGGCGGGCGCCTTCGAGTTCCTGACCTTCAGCGACGTGCTGCCGGAGGCGAAGCTCCAGGCCGATCCGGTGGGCGAGTCGCGCTTTACCCTGACCGACAACCTGGGCATCGCGGTGCGGGTCGGGCTGAACCAGGGGAATGTCTGGATCCGCCTGACCGCCACGGGCGACAGCGAGGCGGTGCGGCTGAACAGCCGCTGGCGCGGCTGGGCCTATCAGGTCGGTGCCTGGAAGGAGAAGGCCCTGGTGCCCCGGATCGAGGATCTGCGCCGCGAGGCGCCCACCCCGCCCCCACCGGGCCAGACGGAGCAGCCCGGGGTACTGCCCCCTGCCCCGCCGGCCAGCCCATGAGCATCCGGGAATACCCGGACCGGCCCTGGGTCGGCATCGGCTGCGTGGTCCTGCGAGGCGAGGATGTGCTGCTCGTCCGGCGCGCCCGCCCGCCGCTCCAGGGAAGCTGGACCATCCCCGGTGGCGCCCAGTCGGTGGGCGAGACGATGGAGGACACCGCGCGGCGCGAGCTGCGCGAGGAGGCCGGGATCGAGGTTGGCCCGCTGTCGATCGCCGTGGCGGTGGACGTGATCGACCGCGACGCGGAGGGCCGCGCCCGCTTCCACTACAGCATCCTCGATTTCTGCGCCCCCTGGCTGTCCGGCGAGCCCGTCCCCGGCGACGATGCCGCCGAGGCGCGCTTCTTCCGGCCGGAGGAGCTGCCGGGCCTCGGGCTCTGGGCCGAGACCCTGCGCGCCATCGAGACCGCCCGCGCGGTGCTGCGGCGGGCGGCGGAGACGGGCTGACCCCCCGTTCCGCCGCGCGGCCCGGGCGTTAGAATACCGGCAAACCGATGGGGAAACCGGGCCCATGAACCGCCGTCAGTTCCTGCCTCTCGCCGGCCTCCTCCTGCCCGGCTCCGCCGCCCTCGCCGCGCCCCGCCGGGAGGCGGCTCCCGCGCCCAAGCCCCTGCCGGTGCTGCCCTCGCTGGATGCCGACGGCAAGTCCAGCCTGACCCCGGAGAAGCGTGCCCTGGTGGAGAAGGTGCGCGCCTCCTGGCGCGCCGCCGATGGCCGCAGCGCGGAGGAGGTCGTGGCATCGCTCGGCGGGATGGTGCGCGGCTTCCGCGCCCTGGGCTTCCGGGCGGAAACCGGGTGGCCCGACCATACCGGGACGGTCGGCTTCCTGGGCGCGCCGGTGCTGGTCACGCTGGTCCTGTCGCATGACAAGGAGGTCGGCTGGCACCTGCAGCCGGACGGGCGCTTCCAGATCGGGCCGGATGTCTTCCAGCTCGGTGCCCTGGCCTATGCGTTGAACTGGCTGCAGGAGGATGAGGATCGGGGCGGCCCCGCCGGAAGGGCGCGGCTGCGCGACCCGAGGAGCCTGGATTTCCTGGAACCCGCCTCCGGAACCTCGCAGGGACGGCGCCTCGGCACGCTGCTCGCCGAAGGTGGCTATGGCATCCGCGACCTTTCGGTGCGCGCGGTGAGCCTGCCCCGTCCGGGCTTCACGGCCGGCTTCACGCTGCGGCCCCCGGCGGGTTCCGCGGCGCAGGGGGCACTGCGGCCCGTCTTCACCCGCCGCGCCGCCGATCTGGAGACCCAGCCCCAGGCTCTGGCCTGGGAGCCCGGCAACGACGATGCGCGGCAACTGGCGCAGCGGCCGCCCGGCGAGTGGCGCTTCACCACGCCGGGGTGAGTGGCGGGGGGCTCAGGTATAGAGCCGCTCGCCCTCCAGCCCCTTGTAGAGATCGGCCACGAACTCGCCATAGCCGTTGAAGATCCGCGTTGGCACGCGCTCGTTGTTGCCCAGCAGGCGTTCCGTGGCCTGGGACCAGCGCGGATGCGGCACCGCCGGGTTCACATTGGCCCAGAAGCCGTACTCGCTGCTCTGGAGCTGTTCCCAGAAGGAGACGGGGCGCTTGTCGGTGAAGGTGACCTTGACCACCGACTTGCCGGACTTGAAGCCGTACTTCCAGGGGAAGAGCACCCGGATCGGCCCGCCATTCTGCGGCGGCAGTGGCTTGCCGTACATGCCGGTGGCGACGAAGCCCAACTCGTTCTGCGCCTCGGCCAGGGTGCAGCCTTCGATATAGGGCCAGGAATACCAGATCTGTCGCAGGCCCGGCATGACGTCCGGCTGCTGCGCCGTTTCCAGGACGAGATACTTCGCCCCGGAGCTTGGCTGGGCGAGGCGGACGAATTCGGACAGGGGAAAGCCCGTCCAGGGCACCGTCATGGCCCAGGTCTCGACGCAGCGGTGCCGCAGCACGCGCTCCTCCATCCGCACCTGCTTCAGCAGGTCCTCCAGCCCGATCTCGCGCGGCTGGGCGACCATGCCCTCGAAGCGGATGCTCCAGGGACTCATCTTCAGCTTCCGGGCCGCCGAGACGACGTCCTTGGAATCCCCGAACTCGTAGTAGTTGTTGTAGGTCGTCGCGTTGCGTTCCGGCGTCGTGGCCCGGCCCGGATCGAAGCGCGGATCACCCGGCGCGGCGGCGCCCTGCGCGGAGGCCGGGGCGTTTCGCAGCAGGCCCAGCCCGGCGGTCAGGCCGCCGCCGATGAGCCCGAGCCCCTTGCGGCGCCCGACCACCAGGGCCTCGGGCGTCGCGGCGCTTTCGGGAAGTTCCCAGCCACGGCGGGTGCGGACGAGCATCGGAAAGCCTCCTGCGACCCGTCTCATCTCCGCATGCAGGGGCGGAACGTCAAGGGCCGTGGCCGAATGATGACCGGGCCGCCTCACGGCGCCCGCCGTCAGCGGGCGCGTGGCAGCAGGGCCGTGGATGCCTCCGGTGCGGGCGTAACGGCGTAGAGGCGATACAGATCCGCCTCCACCCCGCTCCGCGCGCGGGCGATCAGTCCAGGCAGTTCCCTTGCCCCGGGCCAGAGCGGCGGCCCGTCGCCGCGGCGCGTGCTGCGGATCAGCAGCCCCTTGCCCGTCACCGGCCCTCCCGGCAGGGAGAAGAGGTCCCAGCGATCCCCGATCGCCACCACCGGCACGCCGGGCGGCAGACGCAGCGCGAGCTGGCTCGCCAGCCCGTATTCCTCCGAGGCGACGAAATCCGCCCCCTCGGCGACCCGGGCCTGTTCCACCGCGGCGGCGAAGCGGTCCCAGCCACCGAGCCGGGCCAGGGTGGGGTCGGTGCGGCGTGGCAGATGGAACGGCGCATAGGCGGCCTGGATCAGCACCAGCCCGGAAAGCAGGACGCCGATCGCCAGGGCCGGGCGGACCAGCCGCTGCCAGAACCCGGCGAGGCAGGCCGCGGCCAGGCAGGCGGAGGGGTAGAGGATGGCCGGCCAGTTGCCCTGGACCCGGCTGCCCGTGGCCTGCCAGAAGAAGACCAGCGCGGCCGGCACGGTGAGCGCCACGAGCAGCCCGGCACCGCTGTCCCGCCGCCGGACCCAGGCGCCGGCCACCATGGCGGTGCCAGCCACGCAGAGCAGGAAGATCAGCGGCGTGGCAAGCCCTGCCTGACCGCCGATCAGCTCGCCCAGGTAGCGGACGGTGAAGCCCCCTTCGCGCAGCCCGGCTCGCCCGCCCTGCTTGGCGAAGGAGGCCCAGCCGTGCTGGGCGTTCCAGAACAGCACCGGGGAGAAGACCAGGATGGCCAGGACCCCGCCCGCCCAGAGCCGCCAGTCGCGCAGCCAGGCCCGCGCCTTCGCGTCCAGCAGCAGCCAGACCAGCAGGCCGACACCCAGGAAGGCGGCGGTGTATTTCGACAGCAGCGCCGCCCCGGCGAAGAGGCCCACCGCCAGCCACCAGCGCCCGTCCCCGCGCACATGGGCCTCGGCGACCGCCCAGAGGGCCAGGCACCAGAAGACGATCTGCGGCGTGTCCGGCGTCATCAGCACGGCGCCCGCATTCACCAGCAGCGTGGCGTTGAACAGGGAGGCCGCCATCACCCCGGGGCGCCGGTCGGGAAACAGGAGGTTGCCTGCCCGCGCCAGGGCCAGCGAGGCCAGCAGCAGCCCGACGGGCCCCAGCAGCCGGATGCCGAGCGGCGTGTCACCCAGCAGCAGCGTTCCCGCCCGGATCCAGAAGGCGACCATCGGCGGATGGTCGTAGTAGCCGGGTGCGAGCGCCCGGGACCAGACCCAGTAATAGGCCTCGTCCGGCGAGACCGGCACGGCGGCCGCCGCGATCAGCCGGGCCAGGGTGATGGCCGCCAGGGCCAGCAGCGGCGTCAGCAGGGATTGCGTGCGGAGGGACTGCATCATCGGCCTTTCCTCAGCGCGCGCGCCAGACCAGGGTCGAGGAGACGGCATAGTTCCAGACGGCGGTGATCAGCGCCCCGGCGGCGCCGGCGAGGCCCCAGCCCAGCGTCTCCTCCCGCACCAGCAGCCGGGCGATGCCGACATTGGCCGCCGCCCCGATGCCGCAGACCAAGTAGAAGAGCACCAACCCCCGCCAGAGGGCCGGCCCCTTCAGCCGCACGTCGCGATAGGTCACGCGGTTGTTCAACAGGAAATTGGCCGTCATGGCGGCGAAGGTGGCGATCCATTGCGAGGTGGCGAAGCCGAGATGGCCCATCCCCACCGCGCCCCAGAGCACCAGTAGGTGGA
This sequence comes from Roseomonas gilardii, assembly GCF_001941945.1. Taxonomy (NCBI): domain Bacteria; kingdom Pseudomonadati; phylum Pseudomonadota; class Alphaproteobacteria; order Acetobacterales; family Roseomonadaceae; genus Roseomonas; species Roseomonas gilardii. The sequence goes on from NZ_CP015583.1 coordinate 1,907,051, forward strand.
CGGCGATGCCGATCAGTCCGACGGCGGCGAAGCTGAAGAAGCGCCAGGGCAGCGCCCCGCCCAGCGCTTTGTCCAGCAGCAGGCCGAGGAATTCCATCAGCACCGTGGCGTCGAGCTTGGATTCCCCTGCCTCCCGCGGGCGGAAGCGATAGGGCACCTCCTTCACCCGGAGGGGGCGACCGGCGGAAAGCAGCAGATCGAGCAGGATCTTGAAGCCCCGCGCCGAGAGCCGTGGCGCGATCTCCTCGAACAGAGACCGTGGCAGCAGGAAGAAGCCGCTCATCGGGTCGCTCACCGAGGTGGGCAGGACCGAGCCGGCCATGCGTGCCCCGGCCTCGCTGATCCGGGCGCGCAGCGGGGAAAAGCCGCTATCCTTCTCGCCCCCCTCCACGTTGCGGGAACCGATCGCCACCTCCGCCTCGCCGCCCTTCACGGCGGCCAGCATCAGCGGCAGCCGCGTCTCGTCATGTTGCAGGTCGCCGTCGATGACCGCCACATAGGGGGCGGAGGAGGACAGGATGCCTTCCACGCAGGCCGAGGCCAGGCCGCGCCGGCCGATGCGGCGGATGCAGCGCACCCGGGCGTCCTCCGCCGCAATGGACTTCACCAGCGGTGCCGTGCCGTCCGGGCTGTTGTCGTCCACATAGACCGCCTCCCAGGCGATCCCGTCCAGCGCGGCCTCCAGGCGGCGCAGCATCGGCCGTACATTGGCGGCCTCGTTGTAGCAGGGGATGATGACGGAGAGTTCGGCGGGCACGCCGGCGGCTTAGCCCCGCTGTGTCTCCGGCGGAAGTGCGCTCTGCGTCCGGCAGGGCCGCGATGCCCCCGGGACCGCCGACACAGGCTTCGGTGCGGCAGCGGATCGAGCCGTCATGCGCCCTTCATGGAACTGTCATTTATCTGTAGCATGCCCGCAACAAGCACCGGCGAAAGACCGGCCGCTCACACAAAGGGAGAACGTGATCATGCGGCGTCGTTCCGTTGCCGCCGGCGCCTTGGCGCTGGCTTCCGCTCCGCTGGCCTTGGGCCTGCTCGGCCGTCCCGCCCTGGCACAGGGCACCGGCAACCGCACCGAACTCCAGTTCTGGCACGGGCTGACCCAGCCGCTGGGCGGGATGCTGGAGCAGATCGCCGCCGACTTCTCCGAGTCGCAGGACAAGTTCCGGATCAATGCCAGCTTCCGGGGCAGCTATCCGGACACCATGGTGGCGGCCATCGCCGCCTTCCGCGCCGGCACCGCGCCGCATATCGTGCAGATGTTCGAGGTCGGCACCGGCACGATGATCAATGCCGGCCGCGCGATCGTGCCGCTGCACGAGCTCGCCTCGCAGACCAAGGTCGATCTCGGGACCGCGGACTACCTCGCCGCCATCAAGGGCTATTACAGCCTGCCGGACGGGCGGCTGATGTCCCTGCCCTTCAACAGTTCGACCTCGATCGTCTTCTACAACAAGGACGCCTTCCGCAAGGCGGGGCTGGACCCGTCGAAGTTCCCGGCAACATGGCCGGAGGTCGCCGAGGCGATGCGCAAGCTGAAGGCGGCGGGCTTCTCCTCGCCCATGACCACCTCCTGGCCCACCTGGCTGAACATCGAGCAGGTGAGCGCCATCCACAACATCCCGCTGGCCACCAGGGCGAACGGCTTCGAGGGACTGGATGCCGAGCTTCGCATCCACAACCCGCTGCTGGTGAAGCACCTGGGCAACCTCGTGGAGTGGCAGAAGGAAGGCCTCTACCGCTACGGCGGCCGTGACTCGGCGGCGGATGCGCTCTTCCCGTCGGGCGAGTGTCCGATCGTCATGGCCTCCTCCGGCCTGCGGGCCCGCACCGTGAAGGAAGCGAAGTTCGAATGGGGCGCGGCGATGCTGCCCTACTACCCCGAAGTGAAGGGCGCGCCGATCAACAGCATCATCGGCGGCGCCAGCCTCTGGGTGATGCAGGGCGGACCCCGGGCGCAGCGCTCGGCGGCGGAGCTCCAGGGCATCGCCGAGTTCTTCCGCTATCTTGGCCGGCAGGACATCGCCGCGAAGTGGCACCAGGATACGGGCTACCTCCCCGTCTCCATGGGCGCCTACAAGGCGACGAAGGAATCCGGATTCTACGAGAAGAACCCCGGCGCCGACGTGCCGGTGGAGCAGCTCCTGCGCGGCGGCGGCAACACCACGGAGAACAGCCGCGGCATCCGCCTCGGCGGCTTCCCGGAGATCCGCAACATCATCCAGGAGGAGATGGAGCGGGCGCTGCAGGGCAACCAGAGCGCCGACCAGGCCCTGGCCAATGCGCAGACGCGTGGCAACCAGGTCCTTCGCAACTTCGAGCGCACCAACAAAGGCTGACCGATGAGCGAGAAGGTCGCCTTTCGCGGCACGGCGCTGCCGCTGCTGCTGCTTCTGCCACAGCTCGCGATCACGGCGATCTTCTTCTACTGGCCCGCGCTCCAGGCGGTGATCCAGTCCACGCTGCGGGAGGACGCCTTCGGCCTCTCCAGCGAATTCGTCGGGCTGGAGAATTTCCGCGACGTCCTGTCCGACCCGAACTGGCTCCACGCCGCCTGGAACACGGCGATCTTCTCCTCCTCGGTGGCCATCCTGGCCCTTTCGGTGGCGCTGTTCCTCGCGGTGCAGGCGGACAAGAAGCTCCGCGCCGCCAGCATCTACCGCACCCTGCTGATCTGGCCCTATGCCGTGGCCCCGGCCGTGGCGGCGGTGCTCTGGCTCTTCCTGTTCCACCCGCAGATCGGGCTGATCGGCCGCGCGCTCAACAATGCCGGCCTCGCCTGGGACTACCGGCTCAACGGCACCCAGGCGATGGTGCTGGTGGTGATCGCCTCGGCCTGGAAGCAGGTCGCCTACAACTTCATCTTCTTCCTGGCCGGGCTGCAATCCATCCCGCAGAGCGTGCTGGAGGCGGCCGCCATCGACGGCGCCCGTCCGGTGCGGCGCTTCTGGACAGTGGTCTTCCCCCTGCTCTCCCCCACCATCTTCTTCCTGGTGGTGGTGAACCTCACCTATGCCTTCTTCGAGACCTTCGGCGTCATCCATGCGCTGACCCAGGGCGGCCCCGCCCGGGCGACGGAGACGCTGATCTACAAGGCCTGGATGGACGGCGTGCAGAACCTGAACCTCGGCACCTCCTCGGCCCAGAGCGTGATCCTGATGGTGATGGTGGTGGGGCTGACCGCCTTCCAGTTCCGCTTCATCGACCGCAAGGTGCATTACTGATGGCCGATGCCGCCACCGCGACACGCCACCGGCAGGCGCGTTCGAAGCTGCTGGCCCATGCGCTGCTGATCCTGGGCGTCCTCATCTTCGCCTTTCCGATCTGGATCGCGCTGATGGGCTCCACCCACGATGCTTCCACCCTGGGGCGCGGCGAGGTGCCGCTGCTGCCGGGGCCGGACGCGGTCGAGAACTACGTCACCGCCTGGACGCAGGGCGGCGGCCGCATGCGCACCACGCCCGCCTGGGTGATGCTATGGAACAGCGCGCTGATGGCGCTGATCATCGCGGTCGGCAAGATCACGATCTCCATGCTCAGCGCCTTCGCCGTGGTGTTCTTCCGCTTCCCCTTCCGGATGACCTGCTTCTGGCTGATCTTCATCACGCTGATGCTCCCGGTCGAGGTGCGGCTGATCCCGACCTTCCAGGTCATGGTGGACCTGCGCCTGACCGACACGATGACCGGGCTCACCCTGCCGCTGATCGCCTCCGCCACGGCGACGCTGCTGTTCCGCCAGTTCTTCCTGACCATTCCGGACGAGCTGGCCGAGGCGGCGCGGCTCGACGGCGCCGGGCCGCTGCGCTTCCTGCGCGACGTGGTGCTGCCGCTCTCGCGCAACTCGATCGCGGCGCTCTTCGTGATCCTCTTCATCTATGGCTGGAACCAGTATCTCTGGCCGCTGCTGATCGTGACCGACCGGTCGCTGGAGACCATCGTGGTCGGCCTTTCCAAGACCATCGGCAACGGCGATTCCCAGAACGAGTGGAACACCATCATGGCCATGGCGGTGCTGGCGCTGCTGCCCCCCGTCGCGGTGGTGGTGGCGATGCAGCGCTGGTTCGTGCGCGGCCTGACCGAGACGGAGAAGTAAGCCCTTTGGCGACCCTGAAGCTGGACGAGGTCCGCAAGTCCTTCGGCAAGACGCAAGTGCTGCACGGCATCGAGCTCGATGTCGCGGATGGCGAGATGGTGGTGCTGGTCGGCGCCTCGGGCTGCGGCAAATCCACGCTGCTGCGGATCACCGCGGGGCTGGAGACGCCGACATCCGGCAAGGTGCTGATCGCCGGGCGCGACGTGACACCGCTGGAGCCGGCCGATCGCGACATTGCCATGGTGTTCCAGAACTACGCGCTCTACCCGCATATGACGGTGGCGCAGAACATGGCCTATGGGCTGAAGATCCGCCGCCTGCCGCGCCCGGAGATCGACCGGCGGGTGCGCGAGGCCGCCGAGATCCTGGGCCTGGGCGCTCTGCTGGACCGGCGCCCGCGCCAGCTTTCCGGCGGCCAGCGCCAGCGCGTCGCCATGGGCCGCGCCATCGTGCGGGAGCCGGCGCTGTTCCTGTTCGACGAGCCGCTCTCCAACCTCGACGCCAAGCTGCGCGTGCAGATGCGGGCCGAGATCAGGCGGTTGCAGCGGCGCCTGGGCGTGACCTCGATCTTCGTGACTCACGACCAGGTGGAGGCCATGACCCTGGGCGACCGGCTGGTGGTGATGCACCAGGGCCGCGCGGCGCAGGTCGCCTCCCCCATGGAAGTCTGGGCGAAGCCGGCCGACACCTATGTCGCGAGCTTCATCGGCAGCCCCTCGATGAACTTCCTTCCGGCCACGCTGCTGGAAGGCGGTGTTGGCGCGAAACTGGCTTCGGGGCAGGAGATCCGTTTCGCGGACGGGCCACGCCCCGGTGCGGCGGGAATGCCCCTGACGCTGGGGCTGCGGCCCGAGCATGTGCTGGTCGGAGAGGCGCCGGATGCCCTGCCCCTCACCGTCGATCTCGTGGAACCGCTGGGCTCCGAGACGGTGGTGCATGGCAGGCTGCCGGATGGCGTGCCGCTCACCGTCCGAGTGAACGGTCCCTTCGCGGGAAGCAGCCTGACGGCGCTCCTCGACCCAAGGGAGCTACATGTCTTCGATGGCGGGACCGGGCAGCGGCTGGAGGCCGCCTGAAGGCAGGGCCAGGCCGGGAAAAATTGGAGTGCGCCCGCTGGGGCTCGAACCCAGGACCCCAAGATTAAAAGACACCGAAGCGGGCTTTTCGCTAGACCCCGCAGACCCCCGCTAAGATACACTAAGTCTCTGAATTAGTCCGTATATCTGATCTTTCGGCCTCCGCAGCGGTCCGCTTGCATTCGCTACATTCCGCGCTAAATGTCCGGGCAGTGTCCGGGCAGATGGGGTTTGCTGGCGATGCGGAAGCTCTCGGAAGGGCCGGTGAAGATCACCAAGGCGACGGTCTCGGCGGCGTGGAAGCGGCGCGAGCCAGGGGTGCGGCTGACGATCCGGGATGAGGCATGCCGGGGGCTGGCCCTGGTGGTGAACCCGAACGGTATGGCCTGGATGTTCGGCTACCGCCCGCGCGGCATGGACCCGCTGACGGGCAAGCGCCCGGCCATGCGGGAAATCAGCCTCGGCACCCCCGAGGGCCTGTCACCGGAAGACGCCAGGACCGCCGCCGGGCGGCACAAGAGCGGGGTGAAGTCGGGAGAGGACCCGGCAGCCCAGCGCCGGGCCGCCAGGGACAAGGCTGCCAGGGAGCGGGCGACCACGATTGAACGCCTGATGGATGCCTACGCGGCCACGCTGCCGAAGCGGGGCAAGATGCGCGGCAGTGGAACCCTCTCCCCGGCCGTGGCGAAGGCGGAGGAACAGCAAGTCCGCGCCGCCGTTGCAACCATGAAGGCCGAGCGGATGCCGGTGGCCGAACTCGGCGCCAGCGAAATCCGGCTTCTCCTGGGCGCGGAGGCCAAGCGCCCGGCAACCGCCCGCCACCGTTTCGGCGCCCTCTCCCGCTTTCTCGATTGGTGCCAGGAAGAAGGGCATATCGCGCTCAATCCGTGTCTCGCGATTGCCAAGAACCGGAAGCCACGCCCGCTGAGAGCCAGGACGCATCATCTGGCGCCGAAGCAGTTGGCGCAGCTATGGCGCGCGGCGCAGGACGCCTGCGACAATCCGGGAGCGGAGGCCGAGCTTCGCCTTGAGCCGGTCCAACGCGACCTGATCCGCCTCATGATCGCTGTCCCGTGCCGTCGCGGCGAGGCGGCTTACCTCGAATGGTCGCATATCAACCTGAAAGACGGGCTTTGGACCATGCCCGGTCGCCTGACGAAGAACGGCGACCCGCATTGCGTTCCGCTGCCAGCGCTGGCGCTCGACATGCTGACCGAGCGGCATGCGGCAGCCGGGGAGCCAAGTGACGGGCTGGTGTTCCCTAGCCCGAAGTCCGGCAAGCCGATTGCGACATGGAGCGACATGAAGAAGGCCATGGATGCCGCGTCGGGCCTCACGGGCTGGCGCTGGCATGACTTTCGACGCTCATTCGTGACAGCGCTGGCGGAGAACGGCGTTGCCGAAGCAGTCGCGGATGCCCTGTTGAACCACCGTCAGAGCGCGACGCGCGGTGGCGTGCTTGGCGTCTATCAGCAAGCGCGGCGGATGCCGGAACGGATCGTGGCCATGCGTCGGTGGAGCGAAATTCTAAGCGCGAGCATCAACGGCGACGATGCGAAGCCAGGCAAGGTTGTGGGCATGGATAGGAGGGCTGTGGCGTGAGCGCCGGGAGCGACGGGAGCGGCGACAGCGGGGGGAGTATCTTCCTCCCTGACGGGATTGATCCCGAGGCACTTGCTGACACCGTACGAGAGCACGCGGAGGCGCGCGCTCGCGCCCAACATGCTGCCGTCCTCCTGGGCGCAGCCGATGAAATGCGGCGCAAGCTTGAGATGGTCGCGGGCGCGACTGAGGGAGGGCTGTTGGCGATCAACGCACTTAGCGCGGCCAGGGACATGGCCAGGGCTGCGCTGCTTGCGGCGGGGTGTGATCTGGCGCGCGCGGAGGAATTGATGGCGCCGATTGAACGTATTGTCTGGAACATGTGGGACGCGCAGGCGCGGGGGGCGGGGGAGACTGGACGCCCCCCTTTGTCATGGGCCGTGGCCACAAGGCGGGCTGCGCTCGCCGCTGCCATGGAATTGCTCGTGCAAAACAGCAGGCCGGAAGATGACGCCGCCAAGCAGGTTGCCGAATGGGCGGATGGCGATGCGGTGTTTGATGGCAGGGGAAGGGACAAGGCGGCCGCGCTCGTGGACCGGTGGCGCAGGGACGCGAGGGGAGAGGGCAAGAATTCGCACGCACGGCTTAGCGAACCGTTCTGGAAGTTTGTGGCGTTCGGCAAGAAGCACGGCGCCGAATTTATAGTCAGGCACTACCTCTAACCACTCCTTGGGGAAAAGTCGGAATACCCTCGATATTTTCCGACCAACAACCTCGCCAATCTCTAGCCCAGCGGGGCACAGCGCCCCTAAGCGGAGGCAGAGATGGGAGCATATCCCAAGGCGTTTGAACCGGACCTTTCCACCCTTCCGGCGGTGGTGGACCGCAGGGGCGGCGCGGATATCGTCACCCGGTATTTCTTCCCGGTATCGCCCCGGACGTTGGAGCGCTGGCCGCTCGCCGGGCGTCGGGTGAATGGAAAGCTGGTCTTCGCGACGGCTGACCTGATCGCGCATGCACGCGCCGTTCTGGCCGCCGCGCCAGCCATCCGAGGCGGGCATTCACACGCCAACCAGAGCCAGCAAGCCGCCTAAAGAGAAACGGCCACGCTCTGGCAAAGCGCGGCCGTTCCGGATCGGTGTTCGATAGGTATTCTCTGGCTCGAAAGAGATAGGGCCGTTCCGGACGGAGTGCAATGCTCAGGCGTGGCGCAAGAGGGAGCGCCAGCATGTCTTATGGCAAGGGCCATAACAGGCCACCAAAGCAGCCGCAGATGAAGCCGCCGATTGTGGCGTGCAATCTCTACCCCAAGAGGCGTGAACGCGACGGCGCGGGGTACCTCGCCGGGCGGCTAGGCGGCATGCGCGTGATGATCATGCCCAAGCTCGACGGCGACGAAGGCGAGCATTCGCATGTGTTGATGTTGGCGGAAATCGCGGAACGCGGCGATGGATGAGGCCGCAGACAATCCGCTTGGGCTGACCGTCATCACCACACGCGGCCCGCGCCTCGCGAAAACCTATGATGCCGCAACCGGCGAATGGACGGCCTATGACAAGGCCCGCACGGTTAACCTGCGCGAAGTTGTCATGGATGGGCTGCCCAAGTTAGCCGCCCTGCTGCAACGACTGAGCGGGCAGCCACGCCGGGCGATTGTCCGGGGCGCGATTGCCGATCCTGCCCGCGTGGAAGGCGTGCGGCGCCTGCTGCACCCCGACACACGAACAGGCGAGGCGGCAACCCTGCGCGACGCTTGCCGGGCATGGGTGGCGCTGGACCTAGACGGGCTGCCAGCGCCCGCCGGTCTGGACCCAAGCGACCTTGAAGCCTGCGGGGTGGCTGCCAGGGCCGCCCTGCCACGGGCCTTTCACGGGGCCGCTTGCGTGGTCAACGCCACCGCAGGGCATGGCGTGAAGCCAGGGCTCAGGCTGCGCCTGTGGTTCCTGCTGGACCGCCCCCTGACCGGCGCGGAGGCCAAGCGCTGGCTGGCGGGGCGAGGCGGGCTCGACGTGTCCACCCTGAACCCGGCCCAGGTGATCTACACAGCCGCCCCCGTCTTCCAGGGCATGCGCGACCCCCTGCCCTGCCGCGTGGCGCTCTTGGGCGGGCACGAGAGGGTCCAGCCCCCGCCGCCGGAAGCTCTTCTGGCGCCGAGGCCCCGTCCCGAGCCGAGACTGCTCCCCAAGGGACGTGTAGGGGATGCCCTGGCCGAGATGCAGCGGCGCGAGGCGGCCCGGCGGATCATCACGGCCCCCGAAGGCCGTCGGCACGCTGCGGCGGTGGGCGCTGCCGCCGGGCTGGCGGGGCTCGTGAGGCACGGGCGGCTCACGGAAGCCGAGGCCACACGGGACATTGAAGAGGCCCTGAGCCGCGCCACGGGGCGCCAGGGTGAGGGCGCGCGGATCATGTCCTGGGCGCTGCGCAGCGGAGCGGGGGCATGATCTGCTGCGAAAGCCCCGCCTATCTGCGGCAAATCGGGGTATCCCGGACCATATACCGGAATGGCCGCCGCCGGGCCATCCCACGGGCGTTCGCCAGTCCTGCCGCATGGACAATCCCGCCGCCGGGGACAACGGGCGCTCGCGTGTTCCCGAGCCGCATCGGGGAAAAGGGGCCGCCGACCTTACCGGGCGCCGCCGCACCCTGCCGCATGGGTGGCTGTTGCCGCGCTGGCTCAACGCGCGCTCCCCACAAACGCGAGTTTTTCATGATGGAACTCACTGACACCCCCCTTGTGCCCATGCTGCTGCGCGAGGCGCAGGTGGCCGAATTGCTCGGCCTTTCGAGGGATGGACTGCGCCGCCTACGAATTCGCGGCAGCGGGCCGCCGTATATCCGGCTCGGCGACCTGAAAGTGGCTTATCGCCGCGAAGATATAGAGGCTTGGCTCAATAGCCGGACCTTTCGCGACTACGCCAGCGAACTTGCCGAAAGCGCGGAGTCATAAGGGCCATGGATAGGTTTGACTCTGGCATGAACGCCCCCCGCGACGATGACGAATTCAGCGGCGAGGGGAGCAGGGAGCTCAAGGCGACGCGCGAGGATATCGTGGCTGCGGCTGGCGAAATCGCCAAAATGCCCATGCACGAGCGCGATAGCGACATCCGCGAAATGGCGGGAAGAATCGGCGTCCCCCAGAAGGCTATCCGCGAGGAAGTTGAGCGCATCGTTAAAGGAAATACTCAGCGGAGGCGAAAGGAAGTCCACGACAAACAGAAGGACAACCTCGTTAAGTTTCCGCTCGGCTATGAGATGCGGGATGATGGGCTGTACGAGATTTCAGACAGCGAAGGCTCCGATATCAAGCTTTGCGGGCCGTTCAAAGTCCGTGGAAGTGCGCGGGATGGTGATGGCGGGGGCTGGTCAACTCTAATCGAATTCATCGACCCGGACGAAAAGGAAAAATCCTTCCTTGTGACGCCTGAGCTAACTTTGAGCGGTTCAGGGAAGCTTGAGCCGCGCTTGGCGGCCGAAGGACTAGAACTCGCTGGGCAATGGACGCACGCCAAGTTGAGGGATGTACTGTCGCGGGTTGAGTGTGAAGCCCGGTTACGCTTGGTCCCTGGCCCCGGCTGGCACGGCAATGCCTTCATGATGCCGGGCGGCACCACAGTCGGTGGCGGCGACGAGAAACTGTACCTTGATCAGCGCCTCAGAAGCGCAGACGGCTTTACCGCGTCCGGATCACTGGAAGACTGGAAGAACGGCGTTGCCAAACTGATACCGGGGAATTCGCTCGGCATATTCTTCATGTCGGCCGCGTTCGCTGGACCGCTGCTTCGCCCTTTAGAAATGCACGGCGGCGGATTCCACATCTATGGGCAGTCTCAATCAGGCAAGACAACGGCTCTACAGCTAGCAGCGAGCGTGTGGGGGAAGCCTGAGAACGGGCTTGGGCTGCATTCGTGGAACGCAACGCAGAATGGGCTTGAGCATCGGTTCCAAACGGCTAATGACACGCTGCTCTGTCTTGACGAATTGCAGGAGACGGGGCGCACCAATATCGCTGACGCCGTGTACATGGCCGCAAACGGCAGTGGGAAAGGACGGCTCAATAGCGACGCCAGCGCAAGGGAGACACGTAAATGGCGTGCGCTATTCCTGTCCACCGGGGAGATGAGCCTTGAAGACAAAGCGCGCGCGCAAGGCGGTGGAGGGCTTCATGCCGGTGCGGATACACGCTGTCCATCAATTCCAATTCCGGATGGGGGTTGCTTCCAGGGGGTCGGAGCCGACGAGGCTCGAAGCACCCTGGCTGGGGTGGTGAGTTGCTCCAACGCAAACCACGGCGTCGCTGGGTTGGCGTGGATCAAATATCTAGCTGAAAACGTCGAGAACCCTGACTTCATTGAAGGGCTGCGCAGGGGAGTTTCCCGAATTCGCGGTGAACTTGCTCCTAAAGGCGCTGACAATCAGGTTGTGACTGTAGCCGAGCGTTTTGCCATTGTTGCCGTGGCTGGTGAAGAAGCGATCAAGGCAGAGATACTTCCGTGGCCGCCGGGGACCGCCGAGGCTGCGGTGATGGCTGCATTCGGCTGCTGGCTTGCTGATCGTGGCGGGGCTGGCAGCAAGGAAGAGTTGCAACACGCTGATTACGTCAAAGGGGAATTGCTGCGCCTGCACTGCTTGGGGTTCCGTGAAATCACCAGCGACGGAACGCCGGGGGGCGAGAGGATAGGTGAAATGTTTGGTTTCAGGCGGGTGGTGGACGGGATGACCGAATACCTAGTTGCCGCTGCGCGGTGGCCGGTTTTCTGCGGTGGGGTCAATGGATCGCCAATGGCCGTTGCAAAATCTTGCCTCAAAGCCGGTATTCTTATGAAGGGCGACGGGAAGAACCTTACCAAAAAGCATCGCGTCGCTGGGTTTGGCAATGCCCGATACCACACCATCCGCCTCGGAAACCACATCGAGCCGGACGAGCAATTCGAACCCAGCGAAACCATTACGCCTTGAACCCGGCTGAAATCACGGCCTGGGCGGAGAGGACTTCAATCACCCTCTCCATTCAAGTCAAAGCTGTTGTGGTCAAGCCCGCGAATGGTCCAATTCCATGCGGGGCAGCCAACGACACCACCGATCACGACGAAGCCGAGGCCAGGGCGATGGCGGAACACTACGCCGCCCCGCCTGAAAGCGCGTGGGACAATACCCCCACTCCGGAGGAACATCGGCGGCGAATCGAGGCGCTTCTGCGCTCGGCTGGCGGGGCTTGGGAGCCGCCGGAAGGATACCAGCGAGCTTGACCCGACTTCGCGGTCGGAACCCCCGCAGCCGCCCGCCTAGTCACGCCCGATCACGCTGGCCCACGCAAGAGGGGTCTTTGTAAGATATTGACTTTGCTTTGTTCCGACGTTCCGACCATTTTCGTGCGAAGGACACCTATATTCTAAATACACACACGGATCGGGCGCGACGACAGTGTGTGTGGCGCTATATATATCTCTCTATCTCTTAAAAGGTCGGAACAGTCGGAACACTCTCAAAAAACAATGTAAGTCCTAGGGTTTTTGCGTTCCGACTTGCTAAAAAGGTAAGTCGGATTAAGTCGGAACGTCGGAACACAGCGCACTTGCCGCTCCGCCCCGCTAGGACGCTTGCCAGGGCCTTTCCTCCCGTCCGGGCATATTCTCCCCCCGGACGCCTCCGGAGGCCGCTTCTGGCCCATCCTGGCGCCTCGGGAAAAGCCGCGCATATAAACAGGGCTGACCATGCACCCCGCTCTATAAACGGACGCGAAAATGATGATCGAGAATGACTCTCAGAACGCCGCTGAGAATTCAGCCCCGCCGAAGCAAAACCCCCCGCACATGTTCCAGCCCGGCCAAAGCGGCAATCCGGGCGGTAAGCCGAAGGGCGCCGACAGGATCGCGCGCCGTGCAATCAATAAAATCCTGCAAGAAGGATCAGTTGATGTGGCCAAGCGGGTTGTTGCCGCCGCTCAGTCCGGCGATATGCGCGCCGCTGAAATCGTGATGAAGCGCATCATGCCTGAACGGAGGGGCGCTGTTGTGGAATTCGAGATGCCGAAGCTCGAAACCGTTGACGATGCGGTTGAGGCGATGGCGCGGATTTCGGCGGGGGTCACGAACGGAGAGCTTACCACTGCCGAGGCGGCCGATTTGGCGGGGGTCGTTGAGACGTGGCGGAAGACGCTTGAGACGGCTGATATCGCAAGGCGGCTCGAAGCCCTGGAAGCGTCCCGAACGGTGAATTGAGGCAGCGGCAGGCCTCTTATAAAGGCTTAGCTGCAATTAGCATTTGCATTACCGCCGGGTGTCAAGATCACTTAGGTCAGCCCTAGAAGGGTGTCCAGTTGGGGTTAAGACACATATCTGAATTCTGCTTTAGCCCCTTATAGCGTTGATCATCCAGCTTTTGCTTCATGCAGGTCAAATCATCCTCGCATGGCGCAGTCAGTTGAGAAAATAGTTTTTTCAGCAACGCTGCATCGGATTGTCCTGCACGAACTGCTGGAAGTGCTTGATTGGCAAAACCAGGAACGGAGGACTGACGCGTCATAAGGTAGCGCTGTAATCTCTGACGCGATGCGGACCATCCCTCATATAGCTGTCTTTGTCCGTCATTTATGGCTTTGCACCATTCGGGGGCATCATCTGAGCAATCAAATAGCTTCGTCGGTGTATCATTTAGCACTGCAATAGCGAAGCCCGCGCAGTAGGAGGCTCGCAAATCTGTATCGCTAAGCTGGGATTGTGCATGGCTTGATAAAGTACACAACAGGAGCGCCACGCTTACAGCGACAGCCTTCCACATGAATGATGCTCTCTCGGCCATATGGCTGCCGGACCATAAGTACTGATCTTCGCTGCTGATAGCCTCAACATACGTGGCCAGCATGAAACCAAAGGAGAGGTACCACGCGTCGGCGGGCCGCGAAGCCTATGCGGAGGGGCTACCCTGCCGGAAAGGACACGGGCGCGACGGGAGGATGCAAGACAGGCAGTGCACCGCCCTGGGGGCCGGAATGTCCGGGCAGTGTCCGGGCGTTTCTCAGAAAACGGAAGGTTCGGTCCCCGCTATCTCATCATAAATATTTGATTTTGATGAGTATTTTTGGTGCGCCCGCTGGGGCTCGAACCCAGGACCCCAAGATTAAAAGTCTCGTGCTCTACCGACTGAGCTACAGGCGCCCAAGAAGGGTCGGCCGGACGGATAGCACAGGCTCCGCGTCTCGCGAAGAGCGCGGAGCCTGTGTCCGGCGCGGAAAGAAGGGCGAGGCCGTGGTGGCCCCGCCCGTCAGCAGGCCGGCTTACTGGCCTTCCGGCACATCTGCCGAGACGCGCAGGCGGATCAGCTTGTCGGGCTCCCGCACCATGCCGCTGGAGCCGCTGCCGCGCTTGATCTTGTCCACGACCTCCATGCCGGAGATCACGCGGCCCCAGATCGTGTACTGGCCGTCCAGGCTGGCGGCCGGGGCGAACATGATGAAGAACTGGCTGTTCGCGCTGTTCGGGTCCTGGGTCCGGGCCATGCCGCAGGTGCCGCGGATGAAGCGCGCCTTGGCCGGCGGGCTGAACTCGGCCGGCAGGTTCGGCAGGGGGCTGCCGCCCGTGCCGGTGCCGGTGGGGTCGCCGCCCTGGGCCATGAAGCCCTCGATGACCCGGTGGAACGGCGTACCGTCATAGAAGCCCTGGCGCGCCAGGGTCTTGATCCGCTCCACATGCTTCGGGGCCAGGTCGGGGCGCAGCTCGATCACCACGCGCCCATCCTTGAGGTCCATCAGCAGGATGTTCTCGCGGTCGGCGGGCGCCGCGGCTTCGGTACTCTCGCTCATCAAGGATCCTCCGGCGATCAACGTCGTGGCGGTCAGCAGAGTGCGTCGCCGCATCTGGAACTACTCTCCCGTGGCATTCCGCACGCGGGCCAGCGTGCGTTCGAGCGTCAGGGCGGGAACGAAAGACGAGACATCCCCCCCCAGCCGCGCAATTTCCTTCACGAAACGCGAGGAAATGAACTGGTTGCGCTCGCTGGCCATCAGAAACACCGTCTCGATGCCATTGTCCAGCCGGTGGTTCATGCCCGCCATCTGGAACTCGTAGTCGAAATCCGACACCGCCCGCAGGCCGCGCACGATCATCCCGGCGCCGACCTCGCGCGCGAAGCCGATCAGCAGGCTGTCGAAGGGGCGCACGTCGATCGGCGTGCCGGTCCGGTCGGTCACCGCCCGCATCTCCGCCTGGACAAGCTCGACGCGCTCCTCCAGCGGGAAGAGCGGCCCCTTTCCCACATTGACGGCGACGCCAATGACCAGCCGGTCCACCAGGCGCGCCGCCCGGCTGATGACGTCCAGGTGGCCGTTGGTGACCGGGTCGAAGGTCCCCGGATAGAGGCCGATCCGCTCGGCGCGGGCGGCCCTAGCCATCCTCCCCCTCCCCGTCATCCACCACGGGGAAGCAGGATGTCACGCGTTCGTTATCGTCCAGGCGCAACATGGTGACGCCCATGGATGTCCTCCCTGTGACACGCACCTGATCCACCGGCAGGCGGATCAGCCGGCCATTGTCGGTGACGAGCATGACATCATCGCCCGGCTTGGCGGGGAAGGTCGCCACGACCTCGCGCCCCGTGCGCTTGCTCAGGCTGATATTGGCGATCCCCTGCCCGGCCCGGCCGGAGACGCGGTACTCATAGGCGGAGGAACGCTTGCCGAAGCCCTGGTCGGTCACGACCAGCAGCAGCTCCTCGGCCGCCTCCAGCTCGGCGAAGCGCTCGGCGGAGAGCGCGACCTCCTCGCCATCCTCCATCGGCTCATCTGCCTCCACGGGCGCCTCCAGGGAGGCGGCCTCCTCGGCCCCCTCCTCCGTCTCGGCACCGTTGCGGCGCCGGGCAGCGGCGGCCTTCAGATAGGCGGCGCGCTCGGCACTGTCCGCCTCGACATGGCGCAGCACGGAGAGCGCGATCACCCCGTCGCCATCCGCCAGCCTGATGCCACGCACGCCGGTGCTGTCGCGCCCGGCGAAGACGCGCAGCGTGTCCGTCTCGGCCACGAAGCGGATGCAGCGGCCGTTGCGGGTCGCCAGCATCACGTCGTCGCCCTCGCGGCAGGTCTGCACGCCGATCAGGCTGTCACCTTCGTCCAGCTTCATGGCGATCAGGCCGGAGGAGCGGACATTGCGGAAATCCGACAGCCGGTTGCGGCGGACATTCCCGCTGGCCGTGGCGAAGACGAGGTGCAGGTTCTCCCACAGCCCCTCATCCTGCGGCAGCGGCAGCACCGCCGTCACCTGCTCGTCCTGCTGCAACTGCAGGAGCTGGCGCAGCGAGCGGCCGCGCGCCGTCGGGCTGGCGAGCGGCAGCTTCCAGACCTTCTCGCGGAAGGCCATGCCCCGGCTGGTGAAGAACAGCACCCACTGGTGCGTGTGCGCGTTGAAGGAACGCACCACCACGTCGTCCTCGCGCGTCCCGGCGGCGGAACGCCCGCGCCCGCCGCGGTTCTGCGCGCGGAAGCTCTCCAGCGTGGTGCGCTTGACATAGCCGTCGCGGGTCATGGTCACGACCATGAGACCCGGCTCGATCAGGCTCTCGTCGTCCTGGTCCAGCACGCCATCGACGATCTCGGTGACGCGCGGCGTGGCGATCTGGGCGCGGACCTCGGCGAGTTCCTGCGACATCAGCTCCAGCCGGCGCACATGGCTGGCCAGGATGTCCAGCAGCTCTCGGATCCGGCCGCCGACCTCGTCCAGCTCGGCGATGATCTTCTCGCGCTCCAGGCCGGTCAGGCGCTGGAGGCGCAGCTCCAGGATGCCCCGTGCCTGCGTTTCCGTCAGGTGGACCGTGTCGTCGATCACGACATTGCCGCTGTCATCCACCAGCGCCAGCAGCGCGCCGACATCGCCCGCCGGCCAGGCGCGCGCCATCAGCGCCTCGCGCGCCGTGTTGGCGTCGGGGCTCTGGCGGATCAGGCGGATCACTTCGTCGATATTGGCGACGGCGATCGCCAGGCCGATCAGCAGGTGGCCGCGCTCGCGCGCCTTGTTCAGGCGGTGGCGCGAGCGGCGGAGGATCACCTCCTCGCGGAAGTCGATGAAGGCCCGCAGCGCGTCCTTCAGCCCCATCTGCCGCGGTCGGCCCTTGTCCAGCGCCAGGATGTTCGCAGCGAAGGAGATCTGCAGCTGCGTGAAGCGGTAGAGCTGGTTCAGCACCACCTCCGGCGTCGCCTCGCGCCGCAGCTCGATCACGATGCGCATGCCAGAGCGGTCGCTCTCGTCGCGCAGGTCGGAAATGCCTTCCACCTGCTTGGAGCGGACCAGCTCCGCGATGCGCTCCAACAGCGTGGTCTTGTTGACCTGGTAGGGGATCTCCGTGACCACGATGGCATTGCGGTTGCCGCGCAGTTCCTCGATCGCGGTGCGGGCGCGCAGCGGGATGCCGCCCTTGCCGGTCTCATAGGCGGAGCGGATGCCGGCGCGGCCCAGGATCAGCCCGCCGGTCGGGAAGTCCGGCCCGGGGACGATCCGGATCAGCTCCTCCAGCGAGATATCCGGCTCGCGGATCATCGCCAGCGTGGCGTCGATGATCTCGCCCGCATTGTGCGTCGGGATGTTCGTCGCCATGCCGACGGCGATGCCGTTGGCGCCGTTGACCAGCAGGTTCGGGAAGGCCGCCGGGAGCACACGCGGCTCCTGGGCACTCTCGTCGTAGTTCGGCTGGAAATCGACCGTGTCCTCGTCGATCCCGGCCAGCAGCGCGGCGGCGGACTTCGCCAGCCGCGCTTCGGTGTAACGCATCGCCGCCGGCGGATCGCCGTCGATGGAGCCGAAATTGCCCTGGCCGTCGATCAGCGGCAGCCGCATCGAGAAGGGCTGCGCCATGCGGACCATGGCGTCATAGATCGCCGCGTCGCCATGCGGGTGATAGACACCCATCACGTCACCGACCACGCGGGCCGACTTACGGTGCGGCTTGTCGGGCGTGTAGCCCGCCTCGTGCATGGCGAAGAGGATGCGCCGGTGCACGGGCTTCAGCCCGTCCCGCGCATCCGGCAGGGCGCGCGAGACGATCACGCTCATCGCATAGTCGAGGTAGGAGCGGCGCATCTCCTCCTCGAGCGCGACGGGCGTCCCGCTCAGCGGAATGCCCGCGCCATTCTCATCCCCGCCGTTGCCGGCGCCGTCCTCGGTCTCGCTCACGCTGTCATCCTAGAAAAGTCTCGGGCCGGAAATCGGGTCGGGCCTCAGAACGGGATATCGTCGTCCAGGTCGCCCTTGGGCGCATCCCAGCCGCCACCACCGCCGCCGCCGCGCGACGGTGAGCGGCTGCCGGAACCGCCGCCCGGGGAACTGCCCCCCTGGGAGCCACTGCCGAAGCCGCCACGGTCGCCGCCGCCGGAGCGGCCACCACCCCCGAAGCCACCGCCACCGCCACCGGAATAGCCGCCGCCCTCACCACCCTCGCCGCCGCCGGCGCGGCCGCCGATCATGGTCAGCTCGCCGCCGAAGTTCCGCAGCACGATCTCGGTGGTGTAACGGTCCTGGCCGTCCTTGTCCTGCCACTTCCGGGTCTCGAGCTTGCCCTCGATATAGACCGTGGAGCCCTTGCGCAGGTACTTCTCGGCCACCTCGCCCAGGCGCTCGTTGAAGATCGCCACGGAGTGCCACTCGGTCCGCTCCTGGCGGTTCCCCTCGCGGTCCTTGAAGGTCTCGCTGGTGGCGATGCGCAGGTTCACCACCTTGCCACCGTTCTGGAAGTTGCGGACCTCGGGGTCGCGCCCCAGATTGCCCACCAGGATCACCTTGTTGACGCTGCCGGCCATTCATCCACCTCTTGCCTGGCATCGGGCCTCTCCATCGCCCCGGCCAGGGGACGGGTGGGACAGGACACCGGGCCGACTCGTATCGCCCCGTGCGGCACGGCCGACAGGGTCGGGCGAACTTACCCAAGGGAAGCCGCGCTCGCCACCCCCAGGGGAATTTCGCCCGGAAAGCGGGCGGAGGCGCCCTGCGGCGACCCCCACCCACGGCGTGGATATGGTATCACGGTTGCAAGAACACAATGTGAACTGACCGGCAAACCCTGCCATAATCCGCCGCTCACAGCATGTTCCGCGGGAACCTTCAGGGACCCATCCGCTTTGCCCGACAGTCTTCCTCCCCGGTCCCCCTCCCGGACCCGCCGTCCCGGCCGCCGCACCGCCTCCGGCCAGGACACAGCCCAGGACACCAGCATGGCCGCCTCCCGCGACACCGACCTCGCCACTGCCGATGCCGCCACCGCCGCCCCCTCCCGGGCGGGCGTGACGAAGCCGTCCGGCGCGCCGGGTTCCAGGGAAGGCCATGGCGAGGGCCACGCCGCGTTCAGGCCGGTACAGGGCCCGGCCATCCGGGTCCGGGGCGCGCGGCAGCACAACCTCAAGAATGTCGACCTCGACATCCCGAAGGACACGCTGACGGTCATCACCGGCCTGTCCGGCTCGGGGAAGTCCTCGCTCGCCTTCGACACAATCTATGCCGAGGGGCAGCGGCGCTATGTGGAGAGCCTGTCGGCCTATGCCCGGCAGTTCCTCCAGCTCATGGGCAAGCCGGACGTGGACAGCATCGAGGGACTGTCCCCGGCCATCTCGATCGAACAGAAGACCACCTCGCACAACCCGCGCTCCACGGTCGGCACGGTCACCGAGATCCACGACTACATGCGCCTGCTCTGGGCGCGGGTCGGCGTGCCCTATTCCCCCGCGACCGGCCTGCCGATCGAGGCGCAGACCGTCTCCATGATGGTGGACCGGGTGCTCGGCATGGGCGAGGGCAAGCGCCTGCTGATCCTGGCGCCCATCGCCCGCGGCAAGAAGGGCGAGTGGAAGAAGGAACTGGCCGAGCTCCAGCGCCGCGGCTTCGAGCGCGCCAAGATCAACGGCACCCTCTACCGGCTGGAGGAGGCGCCGAACCTCGACAAGAAGCGCAAGCACGACATCGAGGCCGTGGTGGACCGCATCGTGGTCCGCCCCGGCATGGAGAGCCGCCTCGCCGACAGCTTCGAGACGGCGCTGGGCCTGGCCGACGGCGTCGCCTATGCGGAGGATGCCGACAGCGGCGAGCGCACCGTCTTCTCCTCCCGCTTCGCCTGCCCGGAGAGCGGCTTCACCATCGAGGAGATCGAGCCCCGGCTCTTCTCCTTCAACTCGCCCCAGGGTGCCTGCCCGGTCTGTGACGGGCTGGGCACGGAGAGCTATTTCGACCCCGCCCTGGTGGTGCCCGACGACCTGCGCCCGTTGGCCGAGGGGGCCGTGGCGCCCTGGGCCGGCGGCTCCTCCTCGGCCTATTATGACCAGACGCTGGAAAGCCTGGCGAAGCACTTCAAGGTCTCGATGAAGACCCCCTGGACCGAGCTTCCGGCCGCCGTGCGCAAGGGCATCCTGCACGGCACGGGCGGCGAGGTGGTGACGCTCCGCTACAAGGACGGGCTGCGCGCCTACGAGGTGAAGAAGCCCTTCGAGGGCGTCCTCCCCAACCTGGAGCGCCGCCTGCGCGAGACGGACAACCCCTGGGTGCGGGAGGACCTGGAGCGCTACAAGGCCGACCGCCCCTGCAAGGCCTGCCAGGGCGCGCGCCTGAAGCCCGAGGCTCTGGCGGTGAAGGTCGCCGGCCTCCACATCGCCCAGGCCAGCGAGCTGTCGATCCGCAAGGCCATGGAATGGTTCGCCAATGTGCACGGCACCCTGACCGTGCAGCGCCAGGAGATCGCCGGCCGCATCCTGCGCGAGATCAACGAGCGCCTGCGCTTCCTGGTGGATGTGGGGCTGGACTATCTCAGCCTTTCCCGCTCCTCCGCGACCCTTTCGGGCGGCGAGAGCCAGCGCATCCGCCTCGCCTCGCAGATCGGCTCCGGCCTGACCGGCGTGCTCTACGTGCTGGACGAGCCTTCGATCGGCCTGCACCAGCGGGACAACGAGCGCCTGCTCACCACGCTGCGGCGGCTGCGCGACCTCGGCAACACCGTGCTGGTGGTGGAGCATGACGAGGACGCCATCCGCGCCGCCGACCATCTGATCGATATCGGCCCGGCCGCCGGCAAGGGCGGCGGCAACGTCATCGCCCAGGGCACGCCCGAGGAGGTCGCGGCCAACCCCGACAGTGTCACCGGAGCCTATCTCTCCGGCCGCCAGCGCATCGAGGCGCCCGCCGAGCGCCGCCGGCCCGACCCGGAGAAGATGCTCCGGGTCGTCGGCGCGCGCGGCAACAACCTGAAGGACGTGAGCGCCGAGATCCCGCTCGGCACCTTCACCTGCGTCACCGGCGTTTCCGGCGGCGGCAAGTCCACGCTGGTGATCGAGACGCTCTACAAGGCCGTGGCGCGGCGCCTGATGGGTTCCGGCACCGTCCCCGCCCCGCACGACCGGATCGAGGGTCTGGAATACCTCGACAAGATCATCGATATCGACCAGTCCCCGATCGGCCGCACGCCCCGCTCCAACCCGGCCACCTATACCGGCCTCTTCGCGCCGATCCGGGACTGGTTCTCGGAACTGCCGGAGTCCCGGGCGCGCGGCTACAAGCCGGGCCGCTTCTCCTTCAACGTGAAGGGCGGCCGCTGCGAGGCCTGCCAGGGCGACGGCGTGCTCAAGATCGAGATGCACTTCCTGCCGGACGTCTACGTCACCTGCGACACCTGCAAGGGCAAGCGCTACAACCGTGAGACGCTGGAGGTCCGCTTCCGCGACAAGTCCATCGCCGACGTTCTGGAAATGACGGTGGACGAGGGCTGCGAGTTCTTCTCCGCCGTGCCCGCCATCCGCGACAAGCTGGTGGTGCTGCGCGAGGTCGGCCTCGGCTACATCCATCTCGGCCAGCAGGCGACGACGCTCTCGGGCGGCGAGGCGCAGCGCATCAAGCTGGCCAAGGAACTGTCCCGCCGCGCCACCGGCCGCACCCTCTACATCCTCGACGAGCCGACCACCGGCCTGCATTTCGAGGATGTGCGCAAGCTGCTGGAACTGCTCCAGGCACTGGTGAAGCAGGGCAACACGGTGCTGGTGATCGAGCACAACCTGGAGGTCATCAAGACCGCCGACTGGCTGCTCGATCTCGGGCCCGAGGGTGGCGAGGGCGGCGGCCGCATCGTCGCGGAGGGCACGCCGGAACAGGTCGCGGCCAACCCGGACAGCCACACGGGCCACTTCCTGGCGCCCCTGCTGCCGGCGCCGAAGGCGAAGCGCAAGCGGGCCTGACCCCCCGACTCCGCGCCACCTGTTCCCAGGCGGCGCGCGGCGGCCCCACACTCCTTTCCGTTCAACAGAGGGAGGGAGAGCGGGATGGCAGGCAGGCTGGCTGGCCAGGTGGCCTGGGTGACGGGGGCCGGCAGCGGCATCGGTAAGGCGGCGGCCCTCGCCCTGGCGGAAGAAGGGGCCGAGATCCTCCTCACCGGCAGGCGGCCGGCGCCGCTGGAGGATGTCGCCAGCCGTATCCGCGCCTCGGGCGGCAAGGCGGAGGTCCAGGCTGCGGACCTGACCGACCCCGTGGCCGTGGAACGGGTGGGACAGGCCATCCAGGCCCGTGGCGGGGCGCTCGACATCCTGGTGAACAATGCCGGGCTCAACATCACCGAACGCGACTGGGGCCGGCTGACCCCTGCCGGGGCACAATCGGTGATCGCGGCCAATCTCGGCAGCGCCTTCTACTGCGTGACCGTGGCCCTGCCCTTTCTGCGGGCACGGGGCGGCGGGGTACTGATCCACACCGCCTCCTTCGCCGGGCGCTTCGTCAGCCCGCTCAGCGGCCCGGCCTATACCGCCGCCAAGCACGGGGTCGTGGCGATGAGCCACAGCCTGAACATGGAGGAATGCATCCACGGCATCCGCTCCACGGTGATCTGCCCCGGCGAGGTCGCCACCCCCATCCTCGACAAGCGGCCCCGGCCCGTCAGCGCCGAGGAGCGTGCCCGCATGGTGCAGCCGGAGGATTGCGGCGACCTGATCCGCTACGTCGCCTGCCTGCCGCCGCATGTGGTGCTGAACGAGGTGTTGATCAGCCCCTGCTGGAACCGCTCCTACGTGGCCCAGCTCCAGCGCGGCGTCTGAACCGGCCCCGTCCTAGACCCGCCCGCGCAGCCCGGCCCAGGCCACCGCGAGCCGGTCCAAGCCGCCGCGCGGCCCGGGCGCCTGGGCAAGGTCCGCCCCGCCGGCGATCCGCCCCAGGTCCCGCCGCGCCAGGACCAGCGGCAGGGCGGCGGCGATAGCCGTCTTCGGCAGGCCTCGCAGGGCTGCCCGCGCCTGCTCCAGAACCGGGAGGGCCTCCGCCGCCAGCCGCCGTGCTACCGCGATCACGGCGGGGGCATCGGGTGCGATGCCCTCGGCCTCGCCACCCGCCTCGGCCAGCATCTCCACCGGCAGCAGGTTGCGCCCCTGCCGCGCCTGGAGAGGCAGGGTCCGCAGCACCCCGGCCAGCCCATAGCCGGCGCCCGCCGATTGCAGCGCCGGCAGCAGGGCCGGCGGCGCCCCCAGCAGCCGCCCCGCCGCCACGGAGAACCCCCCGGCCGAGCCGCGCAGATAGCTCTCGAAGGCGCCCCGGCTCTCGATCTCCTCGGCCTCGGCCTCCCGCGCATCCACCATCGCCTGGAGATCCGCCGCATCCAGCACCCCGGCGGTGACGAGCGCGTGCAGCGGCCCCGCCACCTCGTGCCGCCGCGCCGGCCGGCCCGCCGCCATCTCGTCCAGCGAATCGCGCCACCATTGCAGGCGGATCAGCGCCATCATCGGCTGGCTCGCCACCTCGCGGGCGCGGGCGAGCTCGTTGTTGAAGGCGATCAGCGTGAACAGCGCCTCGCGCTTCTCCGGCGGCGCGAAGAGCGCGCAAAGGAAGCGATCCGGGTCGCTGCGGCGCGCGATCGCGCCGATCTCCGACAATTCAGCCATCGGCCGCCTTCTGGCGCCGCAAAGCCCGCCCCGCAAGGTTGACGCCTCACGGGGAGCCGCCCACCTTCCCGCCGGTTTCAACATTGGG
The DNA here is from genome assembly GCF_001941945.1 of Roseomonas gilardii. Taxonomy (NCBI): domain Bacteria; kingdom Pseudomonadati; phylum Pseudomonadota; class Alphaproteobacteria; order Acetobacterales; family Roseomonadaceae; genus Roseomonas; species Roseomonas gilardii. The sequence continues at coordinate 1,930,714 of NZ_CP015583.1, forward strand.
GAGACCTCTCATGGCCTTCAGCCTTCCGCCTCTGCCCTATGATCCCGGCGCGCTCGCCGCCCGCGGCATGTGCCAGGAGACGCTGGAGCTGCATCACGGCAAGCACCACCAGGCCTATGTCACCGCCCTGAACGGCCTCATCGAGAGCAAGGGCCTCGCCGGCAAGAGCCTGGAAGAGATCGTCGCCCAGGCCGGCAAGGGCGGCGCCGACAGCCAGCCCGTGCTGAACCAGGCCGGCCAGCACTGGAACCACATCCTGTTCTGGCAGGTGATGTCGCCCGATGGCGGCGGCGACAAGCTGCCGGGCGCGCTGCAGACGAAGATCGACAGCGACCTCGGCGGCCTGCAGAAGTTCAAGGACGACTTCAAGGCGGCCGGCGTCGGCCAGTTCGGCTCCGGCTGGGCCTGGCTGATCCAGGATGCCTCGGGCAAGCTGAAGATCACCAAGACCCCGAACGGCGCCAACCCGATCTCCACCGGCGAGGGTACGCCCCTGCTCGGCGTGGATGTCTGGGAGCACTCCTACTACCTGGACTTCCGCAACCGCCGCCCGGACTACCTGTCCAACTTCCTCGACAAGCTGGTGAACTGGGAATTCGTCGCCAGCCTGCTCGACAAGGGCCTGAAGTCCGGCCAGTCGGCCTGACCCGCGTCCGGGCGGCCCTGATGGCGCTGCCCGGAAACAGGAAAAGGGGGAACGCCATCGCTGGCGCTCCCCCTTTTTCACGTCCGCTCCGGAGGCCTGGCCCCCGGGTGGCTCCCGCCTCAGCCCTTGGCCACGGCGGTGTCGTTGGCTGCGGTGGGCCGCACCACGCTGCCGATCGTGCCGCGCAGCACGTTGACGCGGACATTGGGGGCGATCTCGACCTCCACCTCGTCCGTGCCTTCCTTGACCTTGGTGATCACGCCCACGATGCCGCCCGCGGTCACGACGCGGTCATTCCGCTTCAGCGACTGGAGCATGTTGCGGTGGTCCTTGGCCTTGCGCTGCTGGGGGCGGATCAGCAGGAAGTAGAAGACCACGAAGATCAGCAGCATCGGGGCGAGCTGCATCACGATTCCGGCGGCGCCGGAACTCCCGGCGATGTCTTGCGCGTAGGCGGTGGAGACGAGCATGAGGGTTGGAGTTTCCCGGCTTGCGATGGATGGGGGCGGAACCTAGCCTTCACCCCCCGCCCGTCAACCCATCCTTGCGGGCCGACCCCATCATCACTGTCCTTCGCAGCAAAACGAGTCCCGTCCAAGTGTCCGAACTTCTGCCGGCCCTGCTCCGGATCGCCGAGGCGCTGGAGCGCCTGGCCCCCGCCTCCCCCGCCCCGCCCGCGCTGGAAGGCGCCGATGCCTTCGTCTGGCACCCCTCCCCCGAGCCGCGCCTCGCCCCCGTGCCCAGCGTGGCCGCGGTCGATGCCTCCCTCCTCCAGGGCGTCGAGGCGCAGAAGGCGCTGCTGCTGGAGAACACCGGCCGCTTCGCCCGGGGGTTGCCCGCCAACAACGCCATGCTCTGGGGCGCCCGGGGCATGGGCAAGTCCTCGCTGGTCAAGGCCGCCCATGCCGCCGCGAACCGGGAAAGGCCGGGCAGCCTGGTGCTGATCGAGATCCAGCGGGAGGACATCCGCACCCTGCCGGATCTGCTGAACATCCTGCGCGCCCAGCCGCGCCGCTGCCTGGTCTTCTGCGACGACCTCTCCTTCGAGCGAGAGGACGCGGACTACAAGGCGCTGAAATCCGTGCTCGACGGCGGCATCGAGGGGCGCCCGGCCAATGTGCTCTTCTACGCCACCTCCAACCGCCGGCACCTGATGCCGCGCGACATGATCGAGAACGAGCGCTCCACCGCGATCAACCCGGCCGAGGCGGTGGAGGAGAAGGTCAGCCTGTCCGACCGCTTCGGCCTCTGGATCGGCTTCCACAACTGCGACCAGCCGACCTTCCTGGCCATGGTGGACGGCTATGCCGAGGCGCTGGGTCTCGACCTGCCGCGCGAGGAGCTGCACGCCCAGGCCAAGGAGTGGCAGGTCACGCGCGGCAGCCGCTCGGGCCGCGTCGCCTGGCAGTTTGTCACCGACCTTGCCGGCCGCCTGGGGCACGCCCTGCCGGCATGACCGCGCCAGGGGATGTCCCGGAAGACCCGCGTGGTGACGGTCCGCCCCCGGGATTGCCCCGAGGGGCGCAGCGGGTGAAGGGGCGCTTCCTCAACCCCGATGGCACGCGCGCCGGGCAGTCGCGGGGCGCGCTCTGGCGCCTGTCGCGCGAGCCCGCCGGACCGCCCTGGCCGGAACGGGTCGAGGACCCGCCGCAGCCGCCCCCGGCCGAGCCGCCGTCCGGCCATGTGGCGGTCACCTTCATCGGCCACAGCAGCTTCCTGCTGCGTTTCGCCGGCGGCCCGACCCTGCTGACCGATCCCGTCTGGAGCGAGCGTTGCAGCCCCTTCGCCTTCGCCGGGCCGAAGCGGGTCCGTCCCCCGGCGATCCCGCTGGAGAAGCTACCACCGGTCGATGCGGTGCTGCTCAGCCACAACCACTACGACCACATGGACCTGCCGACCCTGCGCCGGCTGAGCCCCGTGCCGATCGTCACGGGGCTGGGCAACGGCGCCTATCTGGCCCGCAAGGGCGTGCCAGGGGCGGTGGAACTCGACTGGTGGCAGGAAACACCGCTGCCCGGCGGGGCCACGGCCACCTACCTGCCGATGAAACATTTCTCCGCCCGTACACCGTTCGACGGCGGGCGGATGCTCTGGGGCGGCTTCGCGGTGCGGACGAGGGAAGGCCGGCGGCTGATCTTCTGCGGCGACACCGCCTATGGCCCGCATCTGGCCGAGATCGGCGCCCGGCTGGGACCCTTCGCCGTCGGGCTGGTCCCGATCGGTGCCTTCGTGCCTCGCTGGTTCATGCACGTGGTGCATGTGGACCCGACGGAGGCCGTCCAGGCCCGCTCTGACCTGCGGATCGGAACGGCCATCGCCATGCATTTCGGCACATTCCGCCTGACGCGGGAGACTTTCGATGCGCCCGTGAAGGGCATGGAGGCTGCCCGCGCAGCCTCCGGCCTGCCGGAATCGGCCTTCCGCGTTCCCGCTTTCGGCGAAACCCTGATCCTGCCCCTCTGACCTCGCGCGCCCCGATTCAGTGCTTCGGTTCAGCGCACCGGTTCAGCGCACTGGGCCGGTGCCCGGGCCGCCTCGGGCGGAGGAACCGCTACCCGATTCGTCTCGCGGCGTCGCACCGGGCTGGGATGGCGTCACCGCCGGACTTTGGGCACTGCCATGCCCGATCCGGCTGCTGCCGCTGCCGGAATTGTCGCGCGGGGTGGAGCCGCCGCGGGGCGGCGTCACCGCCGGGCTGCTGGCGGTGCCCTTCCCCACGCTGCTGCTGCCGCTGTTCGAGGTGTCGCGCGGGGTGGACTGAGCCCAGGTGGGCGCTGCCAGCAGCGGCGCGGCCATCAGGCCCAGGATCGCGAAGGTGGCGAGGTTTCGGCGCAAGCGGGCTTCTCCTTGCAGGGGGCCGCCACATCCACCCCGCATGGGGCCCCGGTGCGGCGGCTCTCGTTCCGGCGGACCATGACGGCCGGCCTGTGCGGGGCCAACGGCGCCGGGGCGGAAAGGTTTGCGTCCCCCCGCTCCCGCTCCCGCTCCCGGTCCCGGCCCGTCTCAGCCGTTGCCGAAGATGCGCTGCTCCACCTTGTCGCCCACGCGGATACCCAGGCGCTCGGCGGTCCCGGCCGCCAGTTCCAGCGTCGCCCGGACCGGGCCATTGCTCTGGATGACCGCTTCGCTGCGCGGCACCGTGCGCTCGGCGATGCGGTCGACGGTGCCGTCCTGCTTGATGAAGATCATGTCGAGCGAGGTGATGGTGTTGCGCATCCACATGCCGCTCTGCATCGGCCGTCCCCAGTCGAACAGCATCCCGCCATCCGGCGCCACGCGCTGGCGGAACATCAGCCCGATGCGCTGCTGCTCGGTATCGGTGGCCATCTCCACGTTGAAGACATGGCGCTTGCCGTCACGGGTGATGATCGTCAGCGGCTCGGCCGGCAGCGGCCGCTGCGGCCCCTGCTGTGCCCCGGCCGGCCGCGCGGCCAGGGCCGGCAGCACGGCCAGCGAGCCGAGCAGGAGGGAGGTCACCTGGCGGCGGCGCATCGCTTTCGGGTCCATGGGGTCTGCATTCCATCCAGTAGAAAGATATGTGGGAAATATTCCCACACAACAGATTGCCGGCTTTGCCGCTCTACACCAAGACCAGGGCCGCCGAAATCCGGACGGATTCCGTCCCGCCCCCCGTCTTCCCCCTCCGGGACCCGCCCCCTAGGCTGTGCCGCGATCAAGCTTCCGACCTGCAGTGATTCCCGCGATGGAGACGCCCAAATGGAAATGACCGGTGAACGGCGGATCGAGGCGCCGCGCCAACGGGTCTGGGATGCCCTGAACGACCCGGAGGCGCTGAAGGCCGCGATCCCCGGCTGCGAGTCGCTGGAGCGGACGCCGGAGGGCGGCTACACCGCCCGCGTCGCGGTGCGCATCGGCCCGATGGCGGCGAAGTTCAGCGGCAAGGTCAGCCTGACCAACATCAACGCCCCGGAATCCTACACCATCAGCGGCGAGGGCAATGGCGGCGCCATGGGCTTCGCCAAGGGCGGCGCCGATGTGAAGCTGGAGGAGGTGACCGACGCCGTCACCCTGCTGCGCTATGCCGTGAAGGCGCAGGTCGGCGGCAAGATGGCCCAACTCGGCGCCCGGCTGGTGGACAGCACCGCCAAGCAGATGGCCGACCAGTTCTTCGACCGCTTCGCCGCCAATATCGGCGTGCCGGAGCCCGAGGAGGTGGCCGCCAGCGCCGCCGCCACTCCCGTCGAATCCCCCATTCCCAAGGCCGCCGACAGCGCCGTGAGCGGCCTGGCCCTTGTACGCGCCATGATGCCGCGCGAATTCCTGGGGCAGAGCATGGTCTTCTGGGGCGGGCTGGTCGTCTGGCTCCTGATGATGGCGCTGATCTTCCTCGGCTGAGGTTTCCCCATACCGTGATATCCGCGACGTGAGCGGCGAGAACCAATCCCCCCATCTTCCGGGCAGCGTGGCCGAGACCCGCCGGCTTCTGGCCGAGGGCGGCTATGTCGCCGATGCCGCCCTGGCGACCTCGGTGCATCTCGCCCTGCGGATGGGCCGGCCGCTGTTCCTGGAAGGCGAGCCCGGCACAGGCAAGACGGAGATCGCCAAGGTCCTGGCCGCGCGCCTGCCGCGCCGGCTGGTGCGGCTGCAATGCTATGACGGGCTCGACCTGAATGCCGCGGCCTATGAGTGGGATCACGCCAAGCAGCTGATGGCGATCCGGCTCGCCGAGGCCGCCGGCGGCGCGGGCGATGCGGCGGCGCTGGAACGCGGCCTCTACGACCGCCGCTTCCTGCAGGAACGGCCCCTGCTCTCCGCCCTGGAAGGCAGCCCGGCCGTGCTGCTGATCGACGAGCTGGACCGCGCCGACGAGCCCTTCGAGGCCTTCCTGCTGGAGATCCTGGCCGACAACCAGATCACCGTGCCGGAGCTGGGTACGATCCGCGCCCAGGTGCCGCCGGTGGTGATCATGACCTCCAACCGGACGCGGGAGGTGCATGACGCCATCCGGCGCCGCTGCCTTTACCACTGGGTGGACTATCCCGACGCGGCGCGGGAGCTTGAGATCCTGGAGGCCCGCGCCCCCGGCCTCTCGGAGCGCCTGTCGCGCGAGGTCGTGGGCTTCGTGCAGGCGCTGCGGCGCGGCCCGGACTGGTTCAAGCTGCCCGGCGTGGCGGAAACCATCGACTGGGCCCGCGCCCTCGCCGCCCTCGGCGCGCGGGAGCTGGAACCCGCTTTGGTCGAGGAGACGCTCGGCGTCCTGCTCAAGTACCAGGACGACATCGCCCGGCTGCGCGGCGAGGAGGCGGCGCAATTGCTGGCGGAGGCCAGGTCAGGTGCGGGGGCCTGAGCCCGAAGGGGGGGCGCCCTCGGGCGCGCGGTTCGCCGGCAACCTGATCGGCTTCGCCCGGCTGCTGCGGCGCGCCGGGCTGCCGGTTGGCCCGGCGGAAAGCCTGGCCGCCGCCGAAGCCCTGGCGATCACCGGGATCGCCGAGCGCGACACGGTGCGCGCCGCACTGCGCGCCACGCTGCTGCACGCCCATGACCATCACGAGGTCTTTGACGGCGCCTTCGACCTCTGGTGGCGCGCCCCCGGCCTGCCTTTGAGCGGCGGGGACAGCGGCGCCGAGGCCACGGAGCGCCTGCCCGCCGCCCGGCGCCTCGCCGAGGCGCTGGCGGCGAACCGCGATCCTTCGGGCGGGGAGCGGGAGGAGAAGCCGGAGGAGGCCAGCCTCTCGGTCAGTGCCTCGGAGCGGCTCGGCCAGCTCGATTTCGAGGCGATGAGCGCCGAGGAGATCGCCGCCGCGAAGCGGGAGATCCGCCGCCTCGCCCTGCCGCTCGCCGCCCGGCCGACGCGGCGCTTCCGGCCCGATCCGCACGGGCCGCGCAGCGACCTGCGCGCCACGGTGCGGGCCAGCCTGCGCCGGGGCGGCGAGATCCTGGCCATCGAGCGCCGCCGGAGGGTGGAGCGGCCGCCACCGCTGGTGGCGATCTGCGACATCTCCGGCTCCATGGCGCGCTATGCCCAGGTGCTGGTGCATTTCCTCCATGCCGTGACCAATGACCGCGACCGGGTCCATACCTTCCTCTTCGGCACGCGGCTGACCAATGTGACGCGGCAGCTCCGCCACCGCGATCCGGAGGTCGCCTTCCAGATGGTCGGCCGCGCCGCGCCGGACTGGTCCGGCGGCACGCGGATCGGCGAGGCGCTGGAGCATTTCAACCGCGACTGGGCGCGGCGCGTGCTGGGCCAGGGCGCGGTGGTGCTACTGATCACCGACGGGCTGGACCGCGCCGGAGGCGAGGGGCTGGGCGAGGCGGCGGAGCGCCTGGCGCATTCCTGCCGCCGGCTGATCTGGCTGAATCCGCTGTTGCGCTACGCGGGCTTCCAACCCAGGTCTCAGGGCATCCGGGCGCTGCTGCCGCATGTCCACGAGCATCGCCCGGTGCACAATCTCGACAGCCTGCGCGCGCTGGTGGAGGCGCTTTCCGCCCCCGGCGGCTTGCCCCGCAAGGCTGCGTCAAGGAGGCCCGCATGAGCGATACCCCCACGGAGAACCCCGTGACGGGCGAGGACATCCTGGCCGCCGCCGATGCCTGGCGCCGGGAAGGCGAGGAGGTGGCCCTGGCCACGGTGGTGGAGACCTGGGGCTCCTCGCCCCGCCCGCCCGGCTCGCGCCTCGCCGTCAGCGGCTCCGGCCGCCTCGCCGGCTCCGTGTCCGGCGGCTGCATTGAGGGCGCGGTGGCCGAGGTGGCGCAGGCGGTGATGCGCGACGGCCAGCCGCAACTGCTGGATTTCGGCATCTCCGACGAGCGCGCCTGGGAGGTCGGCCTCGCCTGCGGCGGCAAGCTCAAGGTCTTCGTGGAGAAGCTGGCTTGAGAACCGAGGTCTTCGCGCGGCTGCGCGCCGCCCAGGCGGAAAAGCGCCCCGTCACCCTGCTGACGCGCCTGCCGGACGGGGCGCAGCGCCTCTGGGGCGCCGGCGAGGATGCGGAGGACACCCCGCCCGAACTGGCCGAGGCCGCCCGCGCGGCGCTGGCCGGGGATGCGGCGCGGAGCGTCGAGCTGGGGGGCGAGACCTGGTTCGTCCATCCGCACAACCCGCCGCTGCGGCTGATCCTGGTGGGCGCGGTGCATATCGCCCAGGCGCTCGTGCCGATGGCGGTGGCGGCGGGCTTCGCCGTGGCGGTGGTGGACCCGCGCCGCGCCTTCGCCACGGAGGAGCGCTTCGCCAGGGGGGCCACGCTGATCCATGAATGGCCTGACGACGCCATGGCCCTGCTCGGCCCGGACCCCCGCAGCGCCGTGGTGACGCTGACCCATGACCCGAAATTCGACGATGCCGCGTTGGACGCCGCGCTGCGCAGCGAGGCCTTCTACATCGGCGCCCTGGGCAGCCGCCGCACCCATGGGAAGCGCCTCGCCCGGCTGGCCGAGCTGGGCCATGGCGAGGCCGCCCTGGCCCGCATCCACGCGCCGGTCGGGCTGAACATCGGCGCCGTCACCGCGCCGGAGATCGCGGTCTCCATCCTGGCGGAGATCGTGGCGGTGCGCCGTGGCGCCGCGCTCGGGCGGAGGACGTGATCTTCGGCCCCACCCCGCTGGCGGAAGCGCTGGGCGCCGTCCTGGCCCATACCCACCGGCTGCCGGGGCGCGTGCTGAAGAAGGGCACGGTGCTGGACGCGGCCGCCCTGGCCGCCCTGTCGGAAGCCGGGGAGCGCGAGGTCATCGCCGCCCGGCTGGAGCCCGGCGACGTGGCCGAGGACGAGGCCGCCGGCCGGCTGGCCGAGGCGCTGCTGCGGCCCGGCCTCACCCGCTCCCGCGCGGCGACCGGGCGGGTGAACCTCTTCGCCGGGGTGCCGGGGGTGCTGGCGCTGGACGTGGCGCTGATCGACCGGCTGAACGCGCTGGACGAGAGCCTGACCCTGGCCACGCAGCCGGCCTTCGCGCCCCTGTCGGCGCGGGAGATGGCGGCCACCATCAAGGTCATTCCCTTCGCCGTGCCCGGCGCCGTGCTGGAGGAGGCCGAGGCCCTCGCCCGGGCGGGGCATGCCCTGTCCTTCCATCCCTATCGCCCCTTCCGGGCCGGGCTGGTGATGAGCAGCCTGCCGGGCATGAAGGAGAGCATCCTCGCCGGCACGCTGGAGGCGACGCGCGCCCGGGTGGAGGCGGTGGGCGGCGAGCTGCTGCCCGCCGAGCAGGTGCCCCATGAGGAGGCCGCCATCGCCGGGGCCCTGCACCGGCTGCGGGCGGCGGGCGCCGAGCTGCTGATGGTGATCGGCGCCTCCGCCGTGGTGGACCGGCGCGATGTCGGCCCCGCCGCCATCACCCGCGCGGGGGGTGGGATCGAGCATTTCGGCATGCCGGTGGACCCGGGCAACCTGCTCTGCCTGGGGCGCCTGGAGGGGCTTCCGGCCCTGGTCCTGCCCGGCTGCGCCCGCAGCCCGGCGCTGAACGGCTTCGACTGGGTGCTCCAGCGCCTGGCCGCCGGCATTCCCGTCACCGGGCGCGACATCCAGCGGCTGGGCGCGGGCGGGCTGCTGATGGAGATCGAGACCCGCCCCCTGCCCCGCGCCGCCGCCGGGCGGGCCGAGCCTTCCCCCCGCCCCGGCCATCGCCCGGTGGCCGCGCTGGTGCTGGCCGCCGGGCTGTCGCGCCGCATGGGGCCGGTGAACAAGCTGCTGGCCGAGGATGCCGCCGGGCGGCCCATGATCGCCCGCACGGTGGACCATGTCCTGGCCAGCCGGGCCGAGCCGGTGATCGTGGTGACCGGCCATGAGCGCGAGCGCGTCGAGGCCGCGCTGGCCGGGCGCCCCGTGCGCTTCGTGCATGCGGCGGACCATGCCGAGGGGCTTTCCGCCTCGCTCCGCGCCGGGCTGGGGGCGGTGCCGGAGGAATGCGAGGGTGCGCTGGTCTGCCTCGGCGACATGCCGCTGGTCGGGCCCGGCACGCTGGACCGCATCCTGGACGGCTTCGACCCGGCGGCGGGGCGAAGCGTGGTGCAGCCGGTCCATGAGGGGCAGCCGGGCAATCCGGTCCTCTGGGGGCGGGAGTTCTTCGCCGAGATCGGTGCCCTGACCGGCGACCGCGGGGCGCGCGGGCTGCTGGCCCGCCATGCCGCCCATCTCGCCGCCGTCCCCGTGACCGAGGATTCCGTGCTGCGCGACTTCGACACGCCGGAGGCTCTGGCACGGCTGGCCGCCCCGGCCTGACGCGGGCGGCGGAATGCCGCGATCCCTGGGGGCGGGAGGGTCCGGGTCGGTTGCCGGGGCCTGACCGGGTGGCCGGGTGCGGAGCAGGCCGCTGGATGGGCTCCTTTAGGGCTTTAGCATTTTAGGATTTTAGGACTTTATCCGCCCCGCTGGGTGCCGCTCGCACCCTCTCCCTGCCGGGGAAGGCAACGGCGCCCATGACATGGCGGTGGTGACATGGCGGTGAAGCCTTGCCCGGGCGCGGCGGATCGGTGATTATATTCCTATGCCACGGGCCTGGCCGGATGGCAAGCATGGCTTCGGAAACCCAGCCTCCGCCCGATGCCTCCCGGAAGGGGATGACCCCTTCCGGGAAGGCCGTTCAGCCCGTCACCGCATTCGCGCCCGGCTTCAGCCGCACACCGGGGCGGATGTGGCGGAACGGCAGGGTGGAGGGGTCGGCCACCACCGGCCCTGGCGCCACCGCCACCAGGACGCGCCCGGCGATGGGCTGGAAATCCGCGCGGAAATGCACGCTGGATTTCAGCGCCAGGATGCGTTCCCGCGCCGGGTCGATGCCGAAATGCCGGATCAGCATCTGGTCCAGCGCCTGCATCTTGCGGCTGGTGACGATCACCTTCACGCCGCCAACGGCGAGCAGGGCCGAGGGGCCGAGATCGACCCGGTTCCCCTTGGCCATCGGCCCGGTGCAGGTGAAGCGCCCGTCCGAGAGGCGGGTCACCACCCCGGTCACCTCTGCCGGGGCGCCATCGGTCTTGCCGCCGAGGGCGAGGGTGACGGTGGCCCCCTCGCCCGCCGCATGCAGCGCCGCGGCGCTCCCGGCATCGTTGATCAGCGCGACGGTGGCGTCCCGCGCGTCCTGGCGCACCAGTTCCCGCAGCAGCCCGGTCGTGTCGCCATGGCCGCCGCCGCCGGGATTGTCCTGCGTGTCGGCGATCACCACGGGGCCCTTGACCTCCCGCGACAGGCGGATGGCGGTGGCGACGGCCTCGGCGGCATCGAGCAGGTCGGGCACGAAATCCGCCTCCCGCCGCGCCAGATCGGCGAGGAAGCCCTCGGCGGCATCGTCCGCCGCCTCCTGGCTTTCGGCATAGGCGGCGACGGCCATGCCGCAATCGGCGAAATCGGCATAGGGGAAGCCGAAGCAGAAGCCGAGCTCCACCACGCCCTGCGTCATGGCCTCCAGCCGCGCCCGCTCCGCCATCACATCGGCCATGGGCGAGACCAGCGTGCATTGCCCGGTGATCGGGGTCCAGTAATCCGCCTGCCGGAAGCTCTTCGCGAAGGGCGCGCCGCGTTCGATGCGGCGGAGCAGCAGCTCCACCGTCCGGGCGCCGCATTCCGCGCCGTCCACATGCGGATAGGTACGGTAGGGCACGAGGATATCGCTGTGCGCCACCATGGCGGCGGTCAGGTTGGCATGCGGGTCCAGGCTGGCGCCGATCGGGATGTCGCCGGCCACGGCGCGGAAGCGGCGCAGCAGCTCGCCCTCCGCATCGCCGAAACCCTCCGCCACCATGGCGCCGTGCAGCTCCAGGTAGATCGCGTCGAGCGGCCCCTGCGCCATGGCCTCCTGCAGATCGTGCAGCAGCAGCGCCGCCATGCGCTCGAAGGCCTCGGCCGTGACGGGGCCGGAGGGGCCGGTGGTGGCCCAGCTCAGCGGCGCCACGGCGATGCCCTTCGCCTCGGCCGCGCGGATGGCGCCGGCGGCGGGGAAGCTGGTCGGGCGGATCACGTCCAGCATCGCGGCGGGCCGCAGCAGCGGCGGCGCCCCGCCCGGTGCCAGGAAGTCGGCCCAGGTGGCGGGGCGCGGGGCGAAGGAATGGCTTTCGTGCTGGAAGCCGCCGATGGCGATGCGCATGGCCCTCAGCCCCTCGCCACGCCGGCCGTGGCGAGCACCGCGTCGGCCAGGACGCTGGCCCCGGCCTCGGCCCATTCCGACGTGATGCTCTCTTCCTCGTTGTGGCTGATGCCGCCATGGCAGGGCACCCAGATGAAGCCGGTCGGCAGCTTCTGCGCCACATAGACCGCGTCATGGCCGATGCCGGTCGCCATGTCCTTGTGGCGATAGCCGCGCCGCCGGGCGGCCTCGCGCAGCCGATCCGCCAGTTCCGGGGCGAAGGGGGTGTGCGGCGAGTACCAGAAGTCCGTCACCTCGACCTCGACGCCGCGCTGTGCCGCCACCTCGGCGCCACGGGCCTTCAGCGCGTCGGCCATGGCCTTCAGCGCCGCCGGGTCGCCATGGCGCATGTCCACGCTGAACCAGGTCTCGGAGGGCACGACGTTGCGCGAGGAGGGCGTGACCTTCACCACGCCCACCGTGCCGCGCCCGTCGGCCCCGGCGGCCAGCGCGATCTCCTCCACCGCCTGCATGAGGATGGCGGCCGCGACGAGGGAGTCGCGCCGCCCCTGCATCTGGCCCCCGCCATGCGAGTCGGCGCCGCGCACCGTCACCTCCAGCCAGTGCTGCGCCAGGGCATGGGTCACGATGGCGAGGTCCACCCCCTCCCGCTCCAGCACCGGCCCCTGCTCGATATGCAGCTCGAAATAGGCACCGAGCTTCTGCAGGTCGGCGGGATCGGCCTCGCCCTTCCAGCCGATGGCCTCCAGCGCGTCGCCGAAGCGGGCGCCCTCGGCATCGCGCTTGTCCAGGATCTCCTGCTCCGTGAAGATCCCCATGGCCGCGCCGCTGCCCATCATCGGCGGCGAGAAGCGGGCGCCTTCCTCGTTGGTCCAGTTGACCAGCACGACCGGCGCCTCGGTCTCGATGCCGGCCTCGTCGAGCGCCCGCATCACCTCCAGCCCGGCCAGCACGCCCAGCACGCCGTCGAACTTGCCGCCGGTCGGCTGGGTGTCGAGATGCGAGCCCATGGCCACGGCGGGCCGCGACGGGTCCCTGCCCTCCCGCCGCAGCACCATGTTGCCCAGCCGGTCGGTGGTGACGGTGAGGCCGATCGCCTCCCCCCAGCGGGCCAGCAGCTTGCGCCCCTCGCCATCCTCGGCGGTCAGGGTCTGGCGGTTGCAGCCGCCCTTCGCCGTGCCGCCGATCCGCGCCATCTCCATCAGCGAGTCCCAGAGCCGCGCGCCGGAGATGAGAAGGTTGCTGCTGGCACTCATGCGCGGGCTCCTGGCGCGAGGGGTTCGACGCCGCACCACTCGGCCATGGTCAGGGCGATGGTGCGGGTGATGTCGTGCATGCTGGCGAGGCCGACGCTCTCGTCGATGCCGTGGATGTCCTGTGCGTCGGGGCCGAAGACCGCCGAGGGCGTGCCCTGGTAGAGGGTGAAGAAGCGCCCGTCGGTCAGCCCGGAGGCGGCATAGTGGCGCAGTTCCTCGCCCGCCGAAGCCGCGTAATGCCGCTTGGCGAGGCGCACGATGTCGCTCTGCATGTCGAAGACGCAGCCTTCGGCATGGAAGCCCTTGAATTCCAGCTTCACCTGCGCGCCGCGCAGCCGCGTGTCGGCGGCGAGCTTTGCCACCAGCGCCTCGATATCCGCCTTCGCCTGCGCTGCCGGATAGCCGACCATGACGCCGACCCGCAGCCCGATCCGCGCCCGCGTCGGCACGGAGGAGTTCCACTCCCCGCCCTCGAAGCTGCCGAGATTGACGTTCACCGGGTGGTTCACGCCGTGGAAGGAGGCGTGCACGCGCTCGGCGCGGTTCATCTCCGCCTCGTACTCCTTGAAGCCGGCGGCGATGATCCCGGCGGCCTCGATGGCATTCACGCCGGCATGCATCTCCCGCACATGGGTCGGGCGGCCGGTGACGGTGACCCAGGCCCAGATCACGCCGACCTCGGCGGAATAGACGGCGGCGAAGCCAGGGCCGGGCTCCGGGATGATCACGGCATCCGTGCGCGGCAGGGCCAGCATGGCGGCGAGCGCGCCGTTGCCGGTGCATTCCTCCTCGATCACCGCCTGCATCTGCACCTCGGCGGCGGGCTGCACGCCGGCCCGGCGCAGCGCCTCGAAGGCGGTGAGGTAGGAGACGATCCCGGCCTTCATGTCACCGGCGCCGCGCCCGTACATCCGCCCGTTCCGCACCGACGGCTCATAGGGCGGCGTGACCCACAGGTCCGCCGCGCCTTCCGGCACCACGTCCACATGGCCCTGCAAGGCGAGGCTGCGGCCGCGCCGTTCGCGCGGGGTGAAGACCGCCACGACATTGTCGCGCCCGTCATAGGGGATCAGCGGCGGCGAGAATCCGGGATGGTCCTTCAGGGCCGCCGGATCGGTGGGCACGCGGCGCGGGGCGAGGCCCAGCGCCTCGAAGTTGCGGGCCATCTCGTCGAGGGCACCCTGCTCCTGGCCCAGCGTGGAGGGGCAGCGCACGAGGCGCGCCAGACGCTCGACGGAATCCGCTTCCAGCGAGGCGGTGGCGTCCAGGATCGCGCGGCGGAGGCCGGGATCGAGCGTCATGGCCGGCGCCCCTGTCCGAGGGAGAGGGATGCGGCGGTGCCGCCGTCCTGGGTCTTGGCCATGTCGCCTCCGGTTGAATGCCGGGGGCGGAGGCTAGACCCTAAGCCCGGCCGGCGGAAACACCCGGAGGCGGGTTTTTCGGGCCGTAAACAAGGGGATACGTCTGAAAGCCGGGCATATGCCGCGCGCCCTGCCCAAGGGGCCGGCAACCGCGTGAAGGGTGGATTTCGGGGTGTTCGGGAATGGTCGGAGCGGCGGGATTCGAACCCACGACCCCCAGTCCCCCAGACTGATGCGCTACCAGGCTGCGCTACGCTCCGTGCGGAGGCCGTCTAGCATCGGCACACCGCCCCGCCAAGCCCCCTGCCCCAAAAGCTTCGCGGCGGCGCGGGGAAAAGCGGGGTGCCGCTCAGAATTCCCGGCTGGGGCTGCGGGTGATGAAGCGGATGCGGGCGGCGATGGATTCCAGTTCCTCCAGGCATTCGACCAGAAGGTCCTCGCGCCCGATCGGCGTTTCCGGCGCGGGCGGGTTCGCCGCGGACTCGGCGCCGCTGTCGCGCAGCAGGCGCTGCACGCCCTTGATCGTGTAGCCCTGGGTGTAGAGCAGGTCGCCGATCCGCTTCAGCAGGGCGATGTCGTCCGGCCGGTAGTAGCGACGGCCGCCGCCGCGCTTGAGGGGGCGGACCTGCGGGAACTTGCTTTCCCAGAAGCGCAGCACGTGCTGCGGGATGTGCAGGTCCTCCGCCACTTCGCTGATGGTGCGGAAGGCCGTGGGCGCCTTGCGCGGGCGGAGCGGGGTGTCTTCCATCACCTCAGACGGCATCAGTAATCATCCTGGGAATCGGCCTCCCCATCCGCTGGCAGGGAATCGCCGTTGATGCGTGCCTTGAGCACCTGACTCGCCCGGAAGGACAGGACGCGGCGGGGCGAGATCGGCACCTCGATCCCGGTCTTCGGGTTGCGTCCGACGCGCTGGGCCTTCTGGCGGACGGTGAAGGTGCCGAAGGCGGAGAGCTTCACCGGATGGCCCGCCGCGAGGCTGGCCGAGATCCGTTCCAGGACATCCTCCAGGAGCGCGGCACTCTCGTTCCGGGACAGTCCCACCTGCGCGTAGATCGCGTCTGCGAGATGCGCGCGCGTGACGGTCTGCATGCCCATCCATACCCCGGCTTGCCCATGGAAATGGAGTGAAAACCGCCCCTTGGTGGGGCGTCAACCACGAACGGGGATTCGGCACCACACTGCGGCACGGAAGCCACAGAACGGCCCGCGCCATAGAGGGGCTTTCGCGGGGAGCGCCGGCGAGGAAGGCGGACGGGATGGAAAACGGGCGCGAGGGCACCCCTCCCGGCGGACAGAGCCGCCGGAGTCCGCTACGGCGAGGCCGACGCGCGGAGGGTTTTTAGTAGCGCGCCAGCGCCGCGCCCCAGGTCAGGCCGCCGCCGATGGCCTCCATCAGCACGAGGTCGCCCCGCGCGATGCGGCCATCGCGGGTGGCTTCGGCCAGGGCCAGCGGGATCGAGGCGGCGGAGGTGTTGGCGTGCCGGTCCACGGTCACCACCACCCGTTCGCGCGGCAGGCCGAGCTTCTTGCCCATGGCCTCGATGATGCGGAGATTGGCCTGGTGGGGCACCAGCCACTGCACGTCGGAACGGTCCAGCCCATTGGCCGTCAGGGCTTCGTCCACCACGGCGGCGAGCTTGGAGACGGCGTGGCGGAAGACCTCGCGCCCCGCCATGCGCAGCAGGCCGGGGCCGCCGGTGCTGCCGGCCCCGCCCTCGACATGCAGGATGTCGGCGAAGCGCCCATCCGCGTGCAGGTGCCAGGAGAGCAGCCCGCGATCCGCATCCTCGGAGGCACGCAGCACCGCCGCGCCGGCGCCGTCGCCGAACAGCACGCAGGTGCCGCGGTCGGACCAGTCCACGATGCGGGAATAGACCTCCGTGCCGATCACCAGCACGGTGCGGGCCTGGCCGCCGCGCATCAGGGATTCCGCCATGCCCAGCGCATAGACGAAGCCGGTGCAGGCGGCGGAGAGATCGAAGGCGATTCCGGACGGCGCGCCGATCGCCGCCTGGATCAGCGCCGCCGTGGAGGGAAAGGCGCTGTCCGGGGTCGAGGTGGCGACGATCACCGCATCCACTTCGGCGGCCGCGATCCCCGCCTGCTCCAGCGCCCGCAGCGCCGCCGCCGCGCCCATGGAGGAGGCCGTCTCCCCCTCTGCGGCGATATGGCGCTGGCGGATGCCGGTGCGCTCGCGGATCCATTCATCCGAGGTGTCGAGCCCATAGGCCCGGGCCAGTTCCTCGTTGCTGAGGGCACGTTCGGGCAGGTAGCCGCCGGTCCCGGCGATGATGGCGCGCATGGGCGGTCGATTCTTCAGCGGAGGGCGGAGGACAGGCCCGGGGTTTCGTGGCCGGGCGCGACGCGGCCCGGATCGTGCTGGGATTCGGCCTTCGCAGGCCCGCCGGCGGGCGCGGTCCCGTCCTCCGGCACGGCGGCCGCGGGGCCTCGCCGCAACAGGGCGGCGCCCTCGCGGATGCGCTCGTTGAAGCCGTGGCTCACCATGTCCAGCGCCACGTCCACGGCATGGGCGAAGCCCAGCGCGTCCGTGCCGCCGTGGCTCTTCACCACCACGCCGTTGAGCCCGACCAGCACCGCGCCGTTGTAGCGGCGGGGGTCCATGTAGTCGCGCAGCCGGTCCAGCGCCGGCCGCGCCAGCAGGTAGCCGATCCGCGCCAGGATGGTGGAGGTGAAGACCTGCTTCAGCAGGCCGCCCATCAGCTTCATGGCGCCCTCGCCCGTCTTCAGGGCGATGTTGCCGGTGAAGCCGTCCGTCACCACCACGTCGGTCGTGCCGGCGGTGATGTCGTGGCCTTCGACGAAGCCGCGGAAATTCGGGCCCAGATGGCTGTCGCGCAGGATCTCGGCGGCCTGGCGGACGCGCTCGTCGCCCTTCAGCTCCTCCGAACCCACGTTCAGCAGCCCGATGGTCGGCGCCGGAAGGCCGAGCACGGCGCGGGCGAAGGCATCGCCCATCACGGCGAACTCGACCAGGTTGCGCGCGTCGTACTGGACGTTGGCGCCCAGGTCGAGCAGCACCACGTCGCCGCGCGCGGAGGGGCCGATCGCCGCCAGGGCGGGACGGTCGATGTCCGGCAGCGTCTTCAGCACGATCTTGGCCAGCGCCATCAGCGCGCCGGTATTGCCGGCCGAGACGACGCCCGCCGCCTCGCCGCCCGCCACCGCGTCGATCGCCATGCGCATGGAGGACCCCCGCACGCGCAGCGCGGCGGTCGGCTTCATGTCGCCCGGGATGGCCTCGGCGGCATGGCGCAGGCTGCAGACCCGGGCCGCGCGCGGGCGGCGGGCCAGCAGGCCCGAGAGCCTCGCCTCGTCGCCCAGCAACAGGAAGCGGGCCTCGGGGTGGCGTTCCGCCGAGAGCTCGATCCCGTCCAGCACGGCGTCGGGGGCGTTGTCGCCGCCCATCGCATCGATGGCGAGCGAATAGGCGGGCACGCGGCCCGCGATGGACCCTTCGGACACGACAGGTCTCGCGGTGCCGTCGTGGCTCAGGTGCGGACCGCGGCCTTCAGGGCGTCGCCAGCCTGCACGACCTCACGGCCGTCGTAGTGGCCGCAGGAGGAGCAGACATGGTGCGGGCGCTTCAGCTCGCCGCAGTTCGGGCACTCGTGATAGGCGGAGGCGGTGAGGGCCTCGTGGCTGCGACGCATGCCGCGGCGGGAGGGCGAGACTTTCTTCTTAGGGACGGCCATGGTCGCCGGGCCTTTCTAAAATGGCTTCTGCAAGAGCTGCATGAATTGGGCGCGATCGACCGGAATCGATGCAAGCTGAGGGCGGGCCTCTACCACCCGCCCCCCCGAGAAGCAAGTCTGGAAGCAAGCCCGAGGGGACAGGGCTGTCCCGTTCAGTCGCCCCGCTTCAGGCGGCTCAGCGTGGAGAAGGGAGTGACGGGCTTGTCGCCCGCCCCTTCCGGCCCGAGTCCCGCCCCCGGGGCGCGCGGATAGGGGTCCAGGGACAGGGCGAGCTGCTGCGCCAGTGCCTCGCCCAGGTCGAGCACGCCATTCTCGGCCTCCACCTCGTCCGGGCCTTCCAGGATGTCCTCCTCGTCCGGCTCCCCGGGCTCGGCGCCGGGCGGCACGCGCCAGTCGATCTCCTCCTCGATCTCCTGCGGCACCGGCTCCAGCGTCACCACGCAGGCCTGGGTCACGCTGGCGCGCATCTGGCCGCGCACCGCGATGCTGCCGCCGGCCTGCGGGGTCAGCGCCACCTTGGCCTCCAGCTTCTCCAGCGACAGCAGGCCCAGGCGGCGGGCCACGGCCTCCCGCTCCTCCGGCGTGGCGGAAAGGCTCTCGCGCTGGCCGGAGCGGGGGATGTTGGCCAGCACCACGGGCCGGGAGAATTCGTTCTTCATCAGGTCTGGAACTCCAGCAGGTCGAGGCGGCCGGCGGCGAGATCGCCGATCTCCCGGGCCGAAAGGGCGGCGGCGATCCGGTGGGCGCGGGCGGCCAGCAGGGCCGGGGCGCCCTCCGGCGGCTCGCCCCGCCAGATGTTGCGGGCGAGAGCCGCCTCCAGGGGGGCTGCCAGGGGAGCCGACTCCGCCATCCCGGCCCCACCCATGGCCTCCTCATAGGCGCGGGCACGGCCATGGAACGCCTCCCACATCGTCTTCACGCGCCTGCCGATGGACATGTCGCCCACGCCCATCTCCCGCAGGTTCAGGTCCATGTCGGCAAACATCGCGTCGAAGACCGCCTGGGCGAGATCCCGTCCGCGCGGGTCGGGATCATGGCGCAGCCGGTGCACCAGCAGCGCCACATGCAGGGCGATGGCGTCGAAGCGCCCTTCCAGCGTGTCGGGCACCCCGATCGTCCCGAACAGGCTCGGCGCGCGGGCCGCCGCCACGCTGGCGGTGTAGAGCTCGAAGCCCACGCGCTCGAAGGGCTTGCGCCGGAGGAGGCCGAGAAGGCCCATATTCTGTCCCGATCACCGTTTCGAAGCTGCCCCGCCCGCTCAGCACCGTTGACCGGAGGGCAAGGCGGTGGCAATCCGCCCGACGAGATGGCCCGCGCCCCCTCCCCAGTCAATCGCCGCCCCTCGGGGCGATCCCGCCTTCTGCCAGCCGGCCGCGCCGGTCTCGCATTGGCCATGGCAGCACTGCTCGCCGTGCCCCTTGGTGGCTGTTCGGTCTTCGGCGCTCCGCGCGAGATCCGCGGCAACCGGGTGGACCCGGAGCAGCTCGCCCAGATCACGCCCGGGGTGCAGACGCGCCAGGACGTGACCGCGCTGCTGGGCTCGCCCAGCGCCACCGGGACCTTCGATCCCAACGAGTGGTATTATATCAGCGAGGTCACCCATATCCGCCCGGCCCAAATGCCGGGGGTCAGCGACCAGCGCATCGTCGCCATCACCTTCGACCAGGGCGGCGTGGTGCGGAACATCCGCGAGCTGACCGACAAGGACAGGAACAACGTGTCCTTCGTGTCGCGCGAGACCCCCTCGCCCGGCACCGAGCGCAGCGTGCTGCAGCAGCTCTTCGGCAATATCGGCCGCTTCAACGGCGCCGGCAGCTCCGCGGGCTCCGCCACCAACGAGCAGGGTCCGGGCGGCGGTCCGGGCCGCTAGGGCGGTCTCCCTTCGCCTCGGCTCACGTCAAACGCCTTGGCCCGTTGTTTCCGGCCTGTCGTTTCCTGAGCATCTTCACCCGGTCGGGCGACCCCGCCCGACCGGGATCTGCTCCGCCCCCTCCTCCCGGCCGACACGGCATCCGCGCCGCGGGACGGGTGCTTTCCCGTCAGGCCAGGGCCGGGCGCGTCGCGGAGACCCGCCACAGCGCCAGGGCCAGCGCCGGAAGCAGCAGCAGGTTCACCGCCTCCCAGCCCAGCCATTCGTGCAGCAGGCCGGAGCCCAGGGCGGAGCAGGCCACCGTGCCGAAGACGATGCAGTCATTGACCGCCTGGACCCGGAAGCGTTCCGCCGGAGCATGGCTCTCGCCCAGCAGGTTGGTGGCACCCACGAACATGAAGTTCCAGCCGACCCCCAGCGCGACCAGCGCCACGGAGAAATGCGCGAACTGCCGGCCCGCCAGATTGGCCAGCACGCAGGCCGCCGTCAGCGCCACGCCCCAGAGGATCACCCGCCGCGCGCCGAAGCGCGTGATCAGCCGCCCCGTGATGAAGCCGGGCGCGAACATCGCCAGCGAATGGAGCTGGATGACCGTGGTGCTTTCCCCGATGCCGAAGCCGCAGAGCATCATCTCCAGCGGGGTGGAGGTCATCACGAGGTTCATGGTGCCGTAGGCCACGGCAGCGGTCAGCGCCGCCGTCACGAAGGCCGGGCGGGCCAGGATTTCCGCCACGCGCAGCGCGGTCTTCGGCCGGGGCGGCGGCGGTGGCAGGCGGGTGAAGGCCAGCAGCGCGAGGCAGCACAGCGGCAGCAGCGACAGGGTGAGGTAGGTGCCGAGGAAAAGCACGGGCTCCACCAAGCCGCGCGTGTGCTTCACCAGCTCCGGCCCCAGCGCGGCGGACAGGATGCCGCCCGCCATGACGAGGCTGATCGCCCTGGGGCGATAGGCCGGGGTGGCGACCTCGGCGGCGGCGAAGCGGTAGTGCTGCGCCACGCCGGCGCCCAGGCCGGCCGGGATGGAGGCCAGGCAGTAGAGCATGAAGTCGCCCCGCCAGACGCCCCAGGCGAAGGCCAGCGCCCCGGCGAAGGACAGCAGCGCCCCGATGACGAAGCCCGGGCGGCGGCCGAGGCGGGCGAAGACCATTCCCGCCGGGATGGAAGCGGCCATGGTGGCCAGCATCTGCAGCGCCATCGGCAGGGTGGCGAGCATCTTGTTGGGCACGAGGCTGTAGCCGATCAGCGCCGACATCGCGACCTGCCCCACCACGGCCGCGTTGCTCAGCGCCTGGCAGCAGAAGAGCAGGCGGATGGTGCGCCGCATCCCGGCGGGCTCCCCCGGCATGGCGGGGGGAGCCGTGGCTCCGGCGGGCTGCGCTGCGCTCATCAGAAGTGGCTCCATCCCCCCCGTGGCACGGAAACCGCCCGCCCCGACCGGTCCAGTACCGTGACCGAGGCCGGGCCGGCCCGGAAGCGCCCGATCCGCGCGACGGGGATGCCGCTGCGGCGGGACGCTTCCTCCACCCGGGGCGCATCGGCGGGATCGGCGGCGAAGAGCAGCTCGTAGTCGTCGCCCCCGGCCAGCAGCGGCAGCAGCGCGGAGTCGTCATCCGCCACCGCCGAGCGCGCCGGGCCGGACAGCGGCACGCGGCCCATCTCGATCGTCGCGCCGATCCCGGCGGCGTGGCACAGATGCCCGAGATCCTGCACCAGCCCGTCGGACACATCCATCGCCGCCCGCGCCACGCCCCGCAGCGCGACGCCCAGGGCGAGGCGCGGATCGGGCAGGCGGTAGCGGCGCAGCAGATACCCCTCCGGATCGGGCGGCAGGCGCTCCTGCCCCACCGCCAGCCCCAGCGCGCCGTCGCCGATGGAGCCGGAGACCCAGACATCGTCGCCCGCCCGCGCCCCGTCGCGGCGCAGCGCCGCGCCGGGGGGCACCGTGCCCAGGATGGTCAGGGAGTGGCAGGCGGGGCCGGGGGTGGAGACCGTGTCGCCACCCAGGACCTGGAGGCCGAAGATCCGCTGGTCCTCGGCCAGCCCTGCGGCGAATCCGGCGACCACGGATTCGGCCGTGCCGCGCGGGAAGGCCGTGGTGAGCAGATAGCCCAGCGGCTCCGCCCCCATGGCGGCGAGGTCGGACAGGTTGGTGCGCAGCAGGCGGCGGGACACCGTGTCCGGCGGGTCGGTGGGGAGGAAGTGCACCCCCTCCACCATCGCATCCGCCGCCAGCACCAGGGTCCGGCCGGCGGGCGGGTCGAGCAGCGCCGCGTCGTCCAGCAGGCCGAGCGCCTCCGGCGCCGCGAGGGGCCGGAAGTGCCGGGCGATCAGCCCGAACTCCCCGGGAGACGGCGCTCCGGCGGGGGGTAGGGCCTCGGGCGGATCGGGGAGCAAGGCCGGTTCAGGCGCGGGTCGGGTTGAACTCGCCGGTCCGCAGGTCCTTGGCCATGGCGTCCAGCACCCCGTTGGCGAAGCGCGGCTCGGCGCCGTCGAAGAAGCCGTGGGCCACGTCCATGTACTCGTTGATCACCACCTTGGCCGGCGGCTCGTTGCTGGACCAGAGCTCTGCGGCCGCGGCCCGCAGCAGGGCGCGCAGCACCGGGTCGAGCCGGTCCATGCTCCAGCCGGCGGACAGGTGCGCGGCCACGATCGGGTCGATGGTCTCGGCGTTCTTCGCCACGGCGCGGACGATGCTGGTGAAGAGCGGCACGTCGGCCTGCGGCACCCGCCCTTCCTCGAACCCGCCCTCGCCCGGCAGCGCGCCGAGGCGGTGCTGGATGAACTGCTGGATGATGGCCTCGGCATTCTCGCCGGCGGCCTCGGACTGGAACAGGGCCTGCACCGCGGCCACGCGGGCGCCCAGGCGCGGCCGGGCCTTGTTCCCGCCGCCCTGCCCCTTGCTCTTCGTGTTGCTCTTCGGCGTGTCGCTCATTCGGTCAATCCCAGGCTTCGGGCGAGCGCGATCTGGCCGATCAGCGCATGGGCCGCCTCCGCCCCCTTGTTGTGCCGGTCCGGGCGCGAGCGCTCGATGGCCTGCTGCAGAGTCGCGACGGTCAGCAGCGCGAAGCCCACGGGGGCCGCGGTCTCCACGGTGATGTCCATCACGCCGCGGCAGGCTTCCCGGCAGATGTGTTCGTAATGGTCGGTGTCGCCCTTCACCACGCAGCCGAGGATCAGGTAGCCGTCATGGCCGCCCCGCTCCCCCTTCGCGTTCAGGGCCATGCGCAGCGCCGCCGGCAGCTCGAAGGCCCCCGCGACGTCCACCACCTCGGTCCGGGCGCCGATCTGCTCCAGCACCGCCAGGGCGCCGTCGCGCATCCCGCCGACGACCTGGGCGTAATAGGGCGCCTGGATCAGCAGCACGCGCGGCGCCGGCCCTTCCAGGACCGCCTGGCCGCGTTCCGGTGCGTCCTGCGTGCTCATGCCTGGTTCCCCTTCTGGCCGGCCTTCCCGCATTCCGAGATCGGCCGCGTGTCCACCACCGTCAGCCCATAGCCCTCCAGCCCGACGATGGGGCGGGGGTGGTTCGACAGCAGCACCATCTCCTTCACGCCCAGATCCGTTAGGATCTGCGCGCCGATGCCGTAGTCCCGCAGCTCCGGCGCCGCGCGGCCGTGCCCGGCGCGGACCCGTTCGCTCAGGACCGTCGGCTTCATCTCGCGCAGCAGCACGACCACGCCATGGCCGGCGCGGCCGATCTCCTCCATCGCGGCGTGCAGCTCGGCCGGCCCCTGGCGGCTGAGCGTGTCGGCCAGCATGTTCACCGCGTGCATCCGCACCAAAGCGGGGCCGTTGCGGTCGGGCTCGCCCTTCACCAGGGCGATGTGCTCGCCGTACTCGATGGTGTTGGCATAGACGATGATCTTCCAGGGCCCGCCCGGCGCATCCTCCAGCACGTTCTCCTCGACCCGCTTCACCAGCCGCTCCGTGCGGCGGCGATAGGCGATCAGGTCGGCCACGGTGCCGAGCTTCAGCCCGTGGTGCTGGGCGAAGGCCACGAGGTCCGGCAGGCGGGCCATGGTGCCGTCGTCGTTCATGATCTCGCAGATCACGCCGGCGGGGTTCAGCCCGGCCAGGCGCGCGAAGTCCACCGAGGCCTCGGTATGGCCGGCGCGCACCAGCACGCCGCCCTCGCGCGCCGCCAGCGGGAAGACATGGCCCGGCGTGACGATGTCGCGGCGGCCCATCTCCGGGTTGATCGCGACCGCCACGGTGCGGGCGCGGTCGGCGGCGGAGATGCCGGTGCTCACCCCTTCCCGCGCCTCGATCGAGACGGTGAAGGCGGTCTGGTGCCGGGTGCCGTTGCTCTGGCTCATCAGCGGCAGGCCCAGCGCCTCGACCCGGGCGCGGGTCATGGCGAGGCAGATCAGCCCGCGCGCGTGGCGGGCCATGAAGTTGATCGCGTCCGGCGTGGCGAACTGCGCCGGGATCACGAGGTCGCCCTCGTTCTCGCGGTCCTCGTCGTCCACGAGGATGAACATGCGGCCGCGGCGGGCCTCCTCGATCAGTTCCTCGGTCGGGCTGAGGAAATCGGACAGCGAGGCGGAAACGGGCTGGTTGGTCGCGGAGGCGCTCATGCCTCGAACTCCTTCAGGCGGGCGACATAGCGGGCCAGCATGTCGATCTCGAGATTCACCTTCGCGCCCGGGCCCAGCGCGCCGAAGGTGGTGACCTCCCGGGTGTGCGGGATCAGGTTCACGCCGAAGAGGCTGCCCTTCTCCCCGTTGCCCATGACCTCGTTCACCGTCAGCGAGACGCCGTTCAGCGTCACCGAGCCCTTGGGCGCGATGAAGCGGGCCAGGGGTGCCGGCGGCCGGAAGACCCAGCGTTCCGAGCCGTTCTCCGGCGTCACCGAGACCACCTCCGCCAGCCCGTCCACATGGCCGGAGACGACATGGCCACCCAGCTCGTCGCCCATGCGGAGCGGGCGTTCCAGGTTGATCCGGGTGCCGGGTTTCCACTCGCCCAGCACGGTCAGCGACAGGGTCTCGGCGGAGGCTTCCGCCTCGAACCCCTCGGGCTCCAGCGCCACGGCGGTCAGGCAGCAGCCGTTGCAGGCGATGGAGGCGCCGAGCTGCGCCCCCTCCAGCCAGCCCGGCGGGGTGCGGACATGCAGGCGCATGTCCCGCCCCTCGCCGATCGGGGAGACGGAGAGGACCTCTCCGGTGGCGGTGACGATTCCAGTGAACATCAGGCGCGCTCGAACTCGCTCAGCAGGTCGGGACCGCACGGGATGGTGGCGGTGCGACGGAACTTGGGAATGGCGGCGAGGGAATCCACCGGCAGGGCCTGCGCGGCGGGCAGGCCATCGCCCCCCATGATGCCGGGAGCATGGAACCAGGCGAGCCGATCCACCAGTCCCGCGCGAAGCAGGGAAGCCGCGAGCGTGGCGCCGCCCTCGACCATCAGCCGGGTCACGCCCCGCGCCGCCAGGGCGCGCAGGATCGCCTCCGGGTCCAGCCGGTCGGAATCCCGGGCACCGCTGGGATCGGCGGCGGGCCTGCCGGAGGGCGGCACCACCACCAGCGTGGCCCCGGCGCCGGACAGCCGGTCCATCGCCGCGCGGTCGTGCCCCGCCACGGTCAGCACCACCACCTCCCCCCGCGCATGCACCGCCTCCGGCCCGCCTTGCAGCAGGCGGGCGGTGGGCGGGGTGCGGAGGCGGGTGTCGGCCACGGCGCGCAGGATCGGGCGCGGGGTGAAGCCCTCCAGCCGGCAGCTCAGGTCGGGATCGTCGGCCAGCACCGTGCCGCTGCCGACCAGGATGGCGTCATGCGTGCCGCGCAGCGCGTGGGTCAGCCGCCGTGCCTCGGGGCCGGTGATCCAGCGGCTTTCGCCCGTGCGCGTGGCGATGCGCCCGTCGAGCGTGGTGGCGAGCTTGAGCGTGACCAGCGGCAGGCCGGTCTCGATGCGGCGGATGAAGCCGGCGTTCAGCGCCCGCGCCTCCGCCTCCAGCACCCCTTCCGTGACCTCGATGCCGGCCTCCCGCATCCGGCGGATGCCGTTGCCGTTCACCCGGGGGTCGGGGTCGCGCAGGGCCGAGACCACCCGCGCCACGCCGGCCTTCGCCAGGGCATCGACGCAGGGCGGGGTCTTGCCCCAGTGGGAGCAGGGTTCCAGCGTCACATAGGCGGTGGCGCCGCGCGCCGCCTCGCCCGCCCGGGTCAGCGCGTTCACCTCGGCATGCGGGCGGCCGCCCGGCGAGGTCCAGCCGCGCCCGACCACCACCTCGTCGCGCACGATCACGCAGCCGACGGCGGGGTTCGGCCAGGTGTTGCCCAGGCCGCGCGCCGCCAGGGCCAGCGCGACGCGCATGTGCTGCCGGTCGATCTCTGTCGCGGGGATGTCGTTGTCGTGAGGCATGGCGAAGGGGGGCGGGTTTGGCACCCCCCTCAGCCATTGTCCAGCGAACCGAGCAGGTCCTGGAAGTCCTTCGCCTCGCGGAAATTCTCGTAGACGCTGGCGAAGCGCACATAGGCGACCTGGTCCAGCTCCTTCAGCCGCTCCAGCACCATGCGGCCGATCTGCTTGGAGGTGACCTCGCTGTCGCCGTCCGTCTCCAGCCGCCGTTGCAGGCTGTTGACGATGCGGTCCACCGCTCCCTCCTCCACCGGCCGCTTGCGCAGCGCCACGCGGATGGAGCGGCCGAGCTTGTCGCGGTCGAAGGGCACGCGGCGCCCGTCGGTCTTCACCACCGTCAGCTCGCGGAGCTGCACCCGCTCGAAGGTGGTGAAGCGCTCGCCGCAGCCGTTGCAGACGCGGCGGCGGCGGATGGAGTTGCCCTCATCGGCCGGCCGGCTGTCCTTGACCTGCGTATCCTCGCTTCCGCAGAAAGGGCAACGCACCGGCCGGCGGTCCCGTCAGGCCTGGTAGATCGGGAACCGGGTGCAGAGTTCGAGGACCCGGGCCTTCGCCGCCGCCTCGGCCGCGCTGTTGGCCCCGGCATCGTTGGCCTTGCCGAGCCCTTCGAGAACCTGGCCGATGAGCTGCCCGACCTCGCGGAACTCGGCCTCGCCGAAGCCGCGCGTGGTGCCGGCGGGGGAGCCCAGCCGCACGCCGGAGGTCACCATCGGCTTCTCCGGGTCGAAGGGGATAGCGTTCTTGTTGCAGGTCAGGTGGGCGCGGTTCAGCGCCGCCTCGGCCAGCTTGCCGGTCAGCGACTTGGGCCGCAGGTCCACCAGCATCAGGTGGTTGTCCGTGCCGCCGGTGACGATGCCGAAGCCCAGCCCTTGCAGCGTCTCGGCCAGGGCCTTGGCATTGGCGACCGTCTGGCGGGCATAGGCGCGGAACTCGGGGCGCAGCGCCTCGCCGAAGGCCACGGCCTTGGCGGCGATGACATGCATCAGCGGCCCGCCCTGGAGGCCGGGGAAGACGGCGCTGTTGATCTTCTTGGCCAGCGCCTCGTCATTGGTGAGGATCATGCCGCCGCGGGGGCCGCGCAGGGTCTTGTGCGTGGTGGTGGTGGTGACATGGGCGTGGGGCACCGGCGAGGGATGCGCGCCACCCGCCACGAGGCCGGCGAAATGCGCCATGTCCACCATGAAGTACGCACCCACCTCGTCCGCGATCTCGCGGAAGCGGGCGAAGTCCCAATGCCGGGCATAGGCGGAGCCGCCGGCCACGATCACCTTGGGGCGGCTTTCCCGCGCGATGCGGGCGACCTCCTCCATGTCGATGAGCTGGTCCTCGCGCCGCACCGTATAGGGCGCGACCTTGAACCACTTGCCCGACTGGTTGGCCGGGGAGCCGTGGGTCAGGTGCCCGCCGGCGGCGAGGTCGAGGCCCATGAAGGTGTCGCCCGGCTGCATCAGGGCGAAGAACACCGCCTGGTTGGCCTGGGCGCCGCTATGCGGCTGGACGTTGGCGAAGCCGGCGCCGAACAGGGTCTTCGCGCGCTCGATCGCCAGGGACTCGGCGATGTCCACGACCTCGCAGCCGCCATAGTAGCGGCGGCCCGGATAGCCCTCCGCGTACTTGTTGGTCAGCACCGAGCCCTGGGCCTCCATCACCGCGCGGGAGACGATGTTCTCGGAGGCGATCAGCTCGATCCCGTCCTGCTGCCGCGCCAGCTCCCCGGTCAGGGTGGCGGCGATCTCGGGGTCGGTCTCGCTCAGCGGCGCGGAGAAGAAGCGCGACAGGTTCGGGGCGGTGGTCTGGTCGTTCATCGGAAGCCTCAGGCGGAGGGCGTGCGTTCGGGGGTCAGCTTGGCCACGCGGCGCTCGTGCCGGCCGCCCTCGTAGGGGGTGGTCAGGAAGGCGCGGACGGCATCCAGCGCCACTTCCGCCCCGATCATCCGCGCGCCGAGCGCGATGACGTTGGCGTCGTTGTGCTGGCGGGTCAGCCGGGCGCCGGTGACGTCGTGCACCAGGGCGCAGCGGATCTTCGGGTGGCGGTTGGCCGCGATGGAGATGCCGATTCCCGTGCCGCAGACCAGCACGCCGAACTGGGCATGGCCGGAGGCGACCGACTGCGCCACCTTGTTCGCGAAATCCGGGTAATCCACGCTTTCCGGCCCGTGCGTGCCGAAATCCTCGACCGTGTGGCCGGCGCCTTCCAGCGCCTTCTTCAGCGCGGCCTTCAGCTCGACGCCGGCATGGTCACTGCCCATCGCCACCATGAACGTGGCGCGCGGGGGGGAGGATTGTGTCATGTACCGTTCCCTACCATGGCTGGTGGTTCCGTGAAACAACGACCACCCGTTGTGGTCGCCCGGGCTGCCATGCACCGGTCGTGGCCGCCGGGGCCGGTCATCCAGGGGCGCCGGGCGACAGGCGGGCCAGGAACGCTTCCGTCCGGCGGATCGCGTCGGCGCGGGCCGCCGCGTCGGTTCCCATCCGCACCCGGCCATCGCCCTTCGGGGTGATCGCCATGCCGGAGAGTTCCCGCACCGGCATATGGGGCTGGTCGAAGCCATGTTCCGCCCCCGGATAGGTCACGCTTTCGACGACGGGGCCGGCCTGTCTTGCCAGGGCCTCGCAGAAACGCGCCGGGGTCCAGCCATCGGCACCGCCCAGCAGCATCAGCACGGGCGATGCCGGATCGAAGGGCGGCAGGGCGCGTCCGGTGCGGACGCAGCCGGGATAGAGGGCCACGGCCCCCCGGATAAGTCCTTCCGGCACGGGTCCGAAGGCCCGGTTCACCGCCGCGAGCACGGTGCTGCCGCCATGCGACCAGCCCAGCAGCATGACGCCTCCGGACAGCGCCCAGGGCTGCCGTTCCGCCCAGGCGGCGGCGGCCAGGGCGTCCTCGCGCCGCAGGTTCTCCGGCTGGATGCCGCGCTCCCCGCCATGGCAGACCTCCGCGACGCCGCGCGGCCCGAAGCTGTCGGGGAAGAGCACGGGATGACCGGCGGCAGCGAGGCGGGCGGCCCAATCGGCCTCCCGCGCCGGCAGGTGCATGGGGCGATCCGGCCCGCCCAGGCCGCCGCAGCCATGCAAGGCGACCACCGGGACTCCCCTTGGGACGCCCTCGGGCAGCACCAGCAGGGCGCGGAGCGCGAGGCCGTCCGGGCCGGGGAAGGTGATGGGTTCCGGCGCCGCCACCGCCGGCCGGGATGCGGCGAGGCCGGAGAGCAGGCAGGCCAGGAGCGCCAGCCGGCGGAGACGGAACGGGTTCATGCCAGGGGACTCCTGCTGGGACTCCTGCGGGGACTGCGCGGGCGAGCCCCTTCCGGTTCCGGCCGCAGCCCCGCGCAACGGGAATTTGGCATCCGGCGGCGGTTTGGCCACATAGGGGGCTCCGATGGCCGGACCGCCCCTCGCCGCCCGCGGCGCCCGGCGGTTCCGTTTTGCAGAGGCCCGAGAACAGCGTGATCATTCCCAGCTTCCCCCTCGCCCGCCCGCGCCGCAACCGGCGCGACGACTGGACCCGTCGTCTCGTGGCCGAGAACCGGCTTTCGGTGGATGACCTGATCTGGCCGATCTTCATCCGCGAGGGCGACGGGGCGCCCGCCGAAGTCGCCTCCATGCCCGGCCAATTCCGCGTCGGCCTGGACCGCGTGGTGGAGCATGTGGGCCAGGCGGTGGAGCTGGGCATCCCGGCCATCGCGCTCTTTCCGGCCACGCCGGCCGCGCGGAAGGATGCCGAGGGCAGCGAGGCGCATAATCCGGAGAACCTGATCTGCAGCGCCGCGCGCGCGCTGCGGGCCGCCTTCCCGAAGCTCGGGCTGATCGGCGACGTGGCGCTCGATCCCTATACCGACCATGGCCATGACGGGGTGATCCGCGACGGCTATGTCCACAACGACGATTCCGTCGCGGTGCTGGTGAAGCAGGCGGTGGTGCAGGCCGAGGCGGGGATCGACTGCCTCGCCCCCTCCGACATGATGGACGGCCGCATCGCCGCCATCCGCCGGGCGCTGGACGACAAGGGCCTCGTGGACACGCGGATCATGTCCTATGCGGCCAAGTACGCCTCGGGCTTCTACGGCCCCTTCCGCGACGCGCTGGGTTCCGGCGGCGCGCTGAAGGGGGACAAGAAGACCTATCAGATGGACCCGGCCAATTCCGACGAGGCGCTGCGCGAAGTGGCGATGGACCTGTCGGAAGGCGCCGACATGGTCATGGTCAAGCCGGGGATGCCCTATCTCGACATCATCCGCCGGGTGAAGGACGAGTTCGGCGTCCCGACCTTCGCCTATCAGGTGAGCGGCGAGTACGCGATGCTGATGGCGGCCATCCGCAACGGCTGGCTGGATGGCGACCGCGTGGTGCTGGAGGCGCTGATGAGCTTCAAGCGCGCCGGCTGCGACGGGGTGCTGACCTATTTCGCGCTGGACGCCGCGCGGCGGCTGCGCGCCGGCTGAAGCGGAAGGCCCCCGGGAGAGTGACCTCCCGGGGGCGTCATGGTCAGCGGTGCTGCGGCGGCACCGGGCGGATGCGGCCGCGCGGGGCCGGCGGGGCGGCGGGCGCCGGGGTGTCGAGGAAGACCTCGCGCAGCCGCCCGGCCAGATAGGTCTGCGCCTCCTTGGCCTTGGACAGCACGGCATCGGCACCGAAGAATTCGTGCGTCACGCCGGGATAGACCTGGCGCTCGACCGGCGCGTTGGCGCGGCGCATCGCTTCCTCCAGCCGGGCGCCGTCATCGGCCAGCGGGTCGATCTGGGCGTTGACGATGATGGTCCGCGGCATGCCGCGCAGGTCGGCCTTGCCGTAGATGTTCAGGCGCGGGTCCTGCAGGTCCGATCCGCCATTGGTGTACTGGCCCAGGAACCACAGCAGCGCCGGGGTGCCGAGCGGCTTGGCATTGGCGAACTGCTTGTAGGACGGCGTCTGGTCGGTGCCCGCGACCGGATAGATGGCGCCCACAGCCAGCGGCTTCGGCGCGTTGCCGGCATGGGCCGCGAGGGCCGTGGCCAAAGCGAGGTTGCCGCCCGCGCTCTCGCCCACGATGGCGACCTTGTTCGGATCGGCGCCCAGCACCGTGGCGTTGCGCACCGCCCAGACATAGGCGGCATAGGCGTCGTCATGCGCGGCGGGGAACTTGTTCTCAGGCGCCTTGCGGTAGTCCACCGAGACCACGACGGCGTTCGCATCGGCCGAGAGGGCGCGGCAGGAGCTGTCGTAGGTGTCGAGGTTCGCCAGCACCCAGCCGCCGCCATGGAAATAGACGATCAGCGGCAGCGGCTTCTGCCCCCGGCGCTCGGGGAGCTGCGCCGAACTGTAGACGCGGGCCGGCAGGGCGCCGCCCGGGCCTGGGATGGAGATGTCGCGCACCAGCGGCAGCGGGCGCGGGTCGGTGGACTTGCCGGTCTGGCGCAGCAGGTTCTTCACCGCGTCGGACAGGCCGGGCTGGAGCCGGGCCTCGAGCGGCGAGAGGGTCTCGACCGGCTTCGGGTTCAGCGAGGCGAGGCTTTCCAGCAGCGCCTTCATCTCGGGGTCCGCCAGGCCCGTGGGGTCGGCCGGGCCGGCGGGCGGCGCGGAGGTGTTCGCGCAGCCAGCCAGCAGGGCGGGCATCCCGAGGCCCAGGAACAGGGCAGATCGGCGGGAGAACGGTGTCATCGGGCGGGTTTCCTCCGGTTTCCGGACCCGGCCGCGAGAGCCGGGAAGACGGTCCGGGAACGCCGGGACGCCGGCACGGTTCCCGCCGGCCGCACATGGCTGATACGTTTCGTCACGCTGCAACCGTTGCGGGTGGTTGCCCTTCCGCGCCCGGGATGCCTCAGCCGCGCGCCAGGAAGCGGGCCACGAGGGAGGTCTGGGACAGGCTCATCAGCGCCGGCGCATGGCCACAGCCGGGGATCACCGCCAGCTCGGTGCCGGGCCGTTCCAGCATCCGCGCGGCCGTGTCCGGCAGGAGCAGCGGGCTTTCCTCGCCCCGCAGCAGCAGCACCGGCAGGTCCAGCATCCGCCAGAGCGCCCAGAGATCGACATCGGCGGGTGGCGAAAGGCGCAGCGGCTCGCCGATCGCCGGGTCGTAGTGCAGCACCAGCCGCCCATCGACCGTCGCCCGCGCGCTGGTTTCCGCGAGGTGATGCCATTGCGCGTCCGTCAGCCGGCCGAAGCCGGCATGGATCGCGCGCAGGTGCCGCTCCAGCGCCGCGATATCGGGAAAGGTCAACGCTTCCGACAGATAGGCGCCGATATGCGCCAGGGCGGCCGCCGGGATGAAGGCGCCCACGTCGTTCAGCACCAGGCGCCGCAGCCGGTTGCCCGGCAGGGCCGCCACCGACATGCCGATCAGCCCGCCCATGGAGGTGCCGACCCAGTCATAGGGCCGCTCCAGCGAGGCCAGCATCGGCGCCAGCCCGGTCACATAGGTCGGCACGCTGTAGAGCGCGCCCTCGACCAGCCAGTCGCTGATGCCGCGCCCGAAGATGTCGGGGCAGATCACCCGCCGCCCCTGCCCGGCCAGGAGGCGGGCCAGCACGTCGAAGTCCCGGCCGGTGCGGGTGAGGCCGTGCACGCAGATCACCGGATCGCCGTCCAGCGGGCCCCATTCGGTCCAGCGCAGCGTCGCGGCGAAGGGGTTGAAGCGGCAGCGATAGGCCCCGGTCCGGGGCGGCTCCGCCCAGCTCCTTTCAGGGATGGTCATGCGAAGGCGTCTCCCGCTCCGAGTCGTGCCAGGGCTGTCGCGGGCGGATGCTTCCATGCCCTGGCCCGCTTTCCGATCACGATCCGTCCAGGGCCGGCGGCGATCGCGGCGGCCCGCTGCGCGCAGTCCTCGGCTCCCCCTGGCGCCCGCAACCTCCGCGCCCATACTGCGCGGGCATGCGCCGCCCGCACCATCCCCGCCATCACCCGCCGCGCCGCCCGCTTCGCGCCGCCTTCGCGGTTCTGGCCCTGCTCGTGGCGCTGGCCCTGGCCGCGCTGGCGGGAAGCCTGTGGTGGACGCTGCCGGCGCGCGAGGCGAGCTTTTCGCTGCCCGGGCTCTCCGCCCCGGTGGAGGTGACGCTCGACGACCATGGCATCCCCCGCATCACGGCGCGCAATGAGATGGATGCGGCCATGGCGCTGGGCCTGCTGCATGCCCGCGACCGGATGTTCCAGATGGACCTGATGCGGCGCGGCGCCTCGGGCCGCCTCAGCGCGATCGCCGGCCCGGCGGCGCTGCGTGCCGACCGCTTCATGCGCGTGCTGGGGCTGTCCGGAAGGGCCGAGGCCGACCTCCCGGCCCAGGCGCCGGAAACGCGGCGCCTGCTGGAAGCCTATGCCGCCGGGGTGAATGCCTGGATCGCGGAACGCGGCCGCTTCGCTGCGCCGGAATTCCTGCTGCTGGGCGCGCCGGAGCCCTGGCGGCCCGCCGACAGCCTGCTCTGGGGCAAGCTGATGGGGCTTTATCTGTCGGGCAACTGGCGCACGGAACTGGCCCGTGCCCGGCTGGCACGCAGCCTGCCGCCGGAGCGGATCGAGGAGCTCTGGCCCGCGGATGAATCCTCCGGCCGGGCCGAGGTGGCCGCGCTCGATCCGGCGATGCTCGGGCGGCTGCTGGCCGCACTGCCCGAATTTCCGGGCGACGCCCCGCTGCCGGACAGCGCCTCCAATGCCTGGGCCGTGGCGGCACGGCGCTCCACCACCGGGGGCGCGCTGCTGGCCTCGGACCCGCATCTGGGCTTCGGGGCGCCGATCCTCTGGTATCTGGCACGGATCGAGCTGCCGGAGGGGCGCTTCCTGGCCGGGGCCACGGCGCCCGGCGTGCCCTTCGTGGTGATCGGCCGCAGCGAGCGGCTGGCCTGGGGCTTCACCACCACCCATTCCGATACGCAGGACGTCTTCGTCGAGCGCCTCGCCGGCGCGGAGGGCTACGAGACGCCGGACGGCCCGCGTCCCTTCGCGCTGCGCGAGGAACGGATCGCCGTGCGCGGCCAGTCCGACGAGGTGCTGCGGGTGCGGGAGACCCGCCATGGGCCGGTGGTGTCGGATCTGGAAACGGGCGGGGATGTTCCCCTGGGAACCGTGCTGGCGGTGCAGATGGCCAATCTGGCGCCGGGCGACACGGCGGCCTCCGGACTGCATGCCCTGAACCGGGCCGCGACGCTGGAGGAGGCCGGCGCCGCCGTGGCGCGCATCAGCAGCCCGGCGCAGAATGTCGTGGTGGCGGATGCGGCGGGCGAGGTGGCGCTGTTCCTGGCGGGCCGCACGCCCATTCGCGCCTCGGGCGATGGCGCCATGCCGGCGCCGGGTTGGGACGGCAGCCATGACTGGACCGGCTGGATCCCCTTCGCGGAGATGCCGAACACGCTGCGCCCGGCCTCCGGCGCCGTGGCCAATGCGAACAACCGGGTGCAGCCGCAGGACTCGCCCGTCTTCCTCGGGCGCGACTGGTTCGGCGACTGGCGCTTCCGCCGCATCGCCGGCGCGCTTGCCGCCCGGCCGCGCCATGCGCCGGAGGATTTCGTGGCGCTCCAGGAGGATACGGTCAGCCTGCTGGCGCGCGAGATGCTGCCGCGCCTCCGGGCCATTCCCCGCCCCGCCGGGCTGGCCGGCGCGGCGCGCGACCTGCTGGATGGCTGGGACGGCGAGATGGCGGTGGACCGGCCGCAGCCGCTGATCTTCAACGCCTGGATGCAGGAGGCCGGTGCCCTGGCCCTGCGGGCTGGCGGCGTGCCGGAGGGGAGCTGGGAGGCGGGGCCGGAATTCCTCCGCTTCGTGCTGACCGACCCGGCGGGCGCCGCCCACTGGTGCGGCCCGGCAGGCTGCGACGCCCTGGTGGCCGAGGCGCTGTCCCGGGCCAGCGGCGGGCTCGCCACGCGCTTCGGACCGGACCCCGCCGCCTGGCGCTGGGGCGAGGCGCACCGGGCGCTGTTCGAGCATCCGCTGCTGCGCTACGTGCCGCTGCTGTCGCGCCTGACCCGGATCAGCGTGCCGACGCCGGGCGACGACCAGACGGTGAACCGCGGCGGCTACCGTCCCGACTTCGCCCATGTGCACGGGGCAGGCCTGCGGCTGGTGGCGGATCTGGGCTCGCCGGACGGGCTGCTGGCGGTGATCGCCACCGGCCAGTCGGGCAATCCCCTGTCCTCCCACTGGGCGGACCTGAACACCGCCTGGGCGGCGGGGCATCCCCTGCGGCTGAGCCGGGAGGCGCCCGTGGCGGGAAAACTGCATCTTTCTCCCGCTCCGGCACGTTGAAACGGCATTGATGCATTGCGGCCGGGCTCCGCAATCACGAGAATAAGAGGGACGATGCTTTCCCGCAGCCCCACCCGACCGCAGTTCTTCTACACGACCACGCCCCTGCCCTGTCCCTATCTGCCGGGACGGACGGAGCGGAAGATCGTGACCGAGCTCGCCGGGCCGGATGGCGAGGCGCTGCACGACCGGCTGTCGCGCGCGGGCTTCCGCCGTTCCCACAACATCGCCTACGCGCCCGTCTGCCCGGGCTGCCGCGCCTGCATCCCGATCCGCATCCGGGTGGCGGACTTCGCCCCCGACCGCACGCAGCGCAAGGTCGGACGCGGCAATGCCGACCTCCAGGGCCGCGAGACGCCTGCCCGCGCCACGGCGGAACAGTATGCGATCTTCCAGCGCTACCAGCAGGGCCGCCATGGCGATGGCGACATGGCCTCGATGGGTTTCTACGACTACCGCGCCATGGTGGAGGACACGCCGATCACCACCCGCGTGATCGAGTTCCGCGAGGCGCCGGACCGGCTGGTGGGCGCCTGCCTGACGGACATGCTGGGGGACGGACTTTCGGCCGTCTATTCCTTCTATGACCTCAACTCGGCGCGCCGGTCGCTCGGCACCTTCACCATCCTCTGGCTGGTGGAACACGCCGCGCGGCTGGGCCTGCCCTATGTCTATCTCGGCTATTGGGTGCCGCAGAGCCGGAAGATGGCCTACAAGGCCCGCTTCCGCCCGAGCGAGGTGCTGACCGGCGGCACCTGGCGGCCCCTCACGGATGCCGAGATCGAGGGCGAGAGCGAGACGGTCGCCGCCTCCCCCGCCCCCGTGGAATGACGCTGGAATAGCCCCCGCCGGGACTGCCCGGCCACTTCCCCGCCCGTCAGGCCACGGGCGCGGCGAGCGGCGGCGGGGCCAGGCCGTTCGCGGCGGGGCCGGCCTCGGTCCTCACCTCTCCCCGGCAGACCTCGTGCAGCATGGCGGCCAGCCCCGCCGGCTTGCGCCGCGTCCAGGGCGCCTGCCGCAACGCCGCCCAGAGTTCCGTGTGGCCCGCCTGATGCCTTTCCCGGATGGAGGCGCGGGAGAACTCGGCGTCGCTGCCGGAGATCGCCGTGCTGCCGGGGGCATAGGTCACGTGCAGGATGTCCATCCGGCTGGTCCGGGCCAGCGCCTCCTCCGGCTGCTGGTCCTGCGCCGCCAGTTCGGGCCGCGCCTCGCGCAGCAGGTTCCGGGCGTGGCAGAGATCCACCCGCGCGGCCAGGGAGCGGATGCCGCGGCAGGTCCGGCTGGCATACTGGATTTCCTTCTGCCGCCACTGCACCCCGTCCATGCTGTCCGGCACCGGCCCCTGGTGGTTCCAGAGGTCGATGACGAAGACGATGCAATGGCCCTCCGGCGGACCGCGCAGGATCGCCTCCAGCGGGGTGTTGGACACGCAGCCGCCATCCCAGTAGGTGCGGCCGCCGATGCGCTGCGGCGGAAAGGCCGGCGGCAAGGCACCGCTGGCCATGACATGCTCGGGGGTGATGCGGCTTTCCCGGCTGTCGAAGAAGACCAGCTCGCCCGCTTCCACATCCGTGGCCCCCAGGCTGAGCCGCGTCCCGCCCTCCGGGCCGAGGCGGTCGAAGCGGATCAGCCCCTCCAGGGTCCTCCTCAGTGGCGCCGTGTCGTAGAAGCTGAGCGCCGCCTCCGAGCCCGGCGGCGCCAGATAGGGCCCCGGGACGCGGGGGGTGAAGAAGCCCGGCTGGCCCAGCAGCAGCGCCTCCCAATAGCTGAACGCGTCGGACAGGCGCGGATTCCGGCCACGCGGGAGCGGATCGGGGCGGGAGATGGTGCGCCAGAACTCGGTCAGCCGCTCCAGCCGTTCCGCCGGCTCGTTGCTCGCGATCAGCGCCCCGTTGAAGGCACCGATGGAGATGCCGATCACCCAGTCCGGGGCGAAGCCGGCCTCTTCCATCGCCTGATAGGCCCCGACCTGATAGGCGCCGAGCGCGCCACCCCCCTGGAGCGCGAGGATGACCGTGGGCTTCGGCCCGTTCTGGGGACGCACCCGGACCGGGGTGGTGGCGACCGGGGGATTGGCCATGCAGGCCCTCCTGAACCATGGCTGGAACGCGGCCCTCCCGGCCGGGCCGATCATTCCATCAGGAGAATGCTAACCCGGCGGGTGGGCGCTCCGCACGCGATTCCACCCCCACCGCCCGGCAGCGGCCTCAGCCGTCGAAACTATTGCTCTTGGGAAAGCCGTTGGGCGGCAGCTTGCCGGCGCCGGCGCGGTTGCCCAGCCAGCCGGACAGCGCCGTCTCCGTGCGGGTGCGGTCGCCGAGTTGCCAGGTCAGCCCCTCCGCGCGGCGGAAGACCTTCACATCCGACAGCCCGCCATCCTTGTAGCCCTGCAGCGTCACGCCACGGCCCCGGCTCATCTCCGGCACCTGCTCCAACGGGAAGACCAGCAGCTTCCGGTTGTCGCCGATCACCGCCACGCTGTCGCCCTCGACATCCGCCACCACGAAGAGCCGGTCGGGCGCTTCCACGGTCAGCACGTTCTTGCCGGTGCGCTTCTCGGCCAGCAGGTCCTCGGCCTTCGCGATGAAGCCGCGCCCGGACTTGGAGGCGAGCAGGAACTTCAGCCCTTCCTTGTACACGAAGGCGGCGATGATCTCGTCCTCGTTGCCCAGATCGACCATCAGGCGCACGGGCTGCCCGTCGCCCCGCCCACGTGGGAGGGCGTCGGCCTTGATGGTATAGGCGCGGCCGTTGGAGGCCATGAAGACGATGCGGTCCGTGGTCTCCGCATGCAGGCTGAGCTGCAGGGAGTCGCCTTCCTTGAAGCGCAGCTCCGCTTCCGGCGGCAGGTGCCCCTTCTGGGCGCGCAGCCAGCCCTTCTCGGACAGGATGACCGTGATCGGCTCGCGCTCCACGAAGGCGGAATCGTCCACCAGCGCCGCCGCCGGGGCCTGGGCCTGCACCGTGCGGCGGTCGCCCAGCGTGCCGGAGCCGAACTTCTCCCGCGTCGCTTCCAGCTCCTCGCCGATCCGCTTCCAGCGCGCCGCCTCGCTGGACAGCAGGCGCTGCAGCGTCTTGCCCTCCGCCGTGAGCTTCTTGTGCTCCCGTCGGATCTCCATCTCCTCCAGCTTGCGCAGGGCGCGCAGGCGCATGTTCAGCACCGCCTCGGCCTGCACCTCGGTCAGCGAGAAGGTGCGGATCAGCGCCTCCTTGGGGTGGTCCTCCTCGCGCACGATGCGGATCACCTCGTCGAGGTTGAGATAGACGGCGAGGTAGCCGTCCAGGATCTCCAGCCGCCGCTCGATCGCCGCCAGCCGGTGCTGGGAGCGCCGCACCAGCACCACCTCCCGGTGGTCCAGCCAGTGGCGCAGCACCTCCTTCAGCCCCATCACGCGCGGGGTGCGGTCGGCGGCGAGCACGTTCATGTTCAGCGGGATGCGCGATTCCAGCGGCGTGGCGCGGAACAGCGTTTCCATCAGCATGGCGGGATCGACCGCACGCGTCTTCGGCTCCAGCACCACGCGCACCACATCGGTGCTCTCGTCCCGCACATCGGCCAGCAGGGGCAGCTTCTTCTGCTCCAGCAGCTCGGCGATCTGCTCGATCAGGCGGGACTTGGCGACCTGGTAGGGGATCTCCGTGACCACGACCTGCCAGATGCCGTTCTTGAGCGGCTCGACCTCCCATTTCGCGCGCAGGCGGAAGCCGCCGCGCCCGGTCTCGTAGGCGCTCAGGATCGCCTCGGGGCTTTCCACCAGCACGCCGCCGGTCGGGAAATCCGGGCCGGGCACATGGCGGACCAGTTCGGCCGTGGTCACATCGGGGTTGCGCACCAGTTCCAGCGCCGCGGCGCAGAGCTCCCCCGCATTGTGCGGCGGGATCGAGGTCGCCATGCCGACCGCGATGCCGTTCGCACCGTTGGCCAGAAGGTTCGGGAAGGCCGCCGGCAGCACCACCGGCTCCCGCTCCTCCCCGTCATAGGTCGGGCGGAAATCGACCGAGTCCTCCTCGATCCCCTCCAGCAGCGCCTTGGCCACCTCGGTGAGCTTGGATTCGGTGTATCGCATGGCCGCGGCGTTATCGCCGTCGATGTTGCCGAAATTCCCCTGCCCCTCGACCAGCGGGTAGCGGGCGGCGAAATCCTGCGCCAGCCGCACCAGGGCCTCGTAGACCGAGGCGTCGCCATGCGGGTGGAACTTGCCGATCACGTCGCCCACCACGCGGGCGCATTTCTTGAAGCCGCCCGCCGGGTCCAGCTTGAGCTGGTGCATGGCCCAGAGCAGCCGCCGGTGCACCGGCTTCAGCCCGTCCCGCACATCCGGCAGGGAGCGCGAGACGATGGTGGACATCGCATAGGCGAGGTAGCGCTCGCTCAGCGCCTCGGCCAGCCGCGTCTCGTTGACGCGCCCGCCTTCCGGAAGGGTCTTCAGGTCATCCGGCATCGCTCAGTCCTCTCGCCCGATGGTGTTCTTGCTTCGTTCTTGATCTCAAGATGGCGTTCTACGCCGAAACCTCGCCGGGGGGAACCTCCGGCGGCCCCCCAGGGAGTTCCCCAGGGAGTTCCCCGGGCGCCGCCAGGGCGGAGACGCGGTCATAGAGCATCTCCCGCGCCGCGGGGACCGGCCGGTGCCGCGTGCCGAAGGCGTCGCGGGCCAGGAAATGCCCCGTCAGCCGTAGCCCGGCGGCCCAGTCCTCCGGCCCGGAGGCCGCCTCCGCGTCGCGCAGGAAGGCCGGCAGCGGCAGGAGGCGGTCGCGATAGGGCTCCGCCACCGCAGCGCAGACGGCCCGGCCGGTGCGGGGAGAGACATGCGTCAGCCCCTCGGAGACCCCCGTCTGGGCGCAGCGGGACAGGTCGAGCCCATAGCCCAGATCGGTCAGCAGCATCAGTTCCCAGCGGATATAGTCGGGCAGCAGTTCCGGTGTCGCCGCCGGCTGCGCGCCCAGGCGCGCCAGGATCGGCAGCAGCCCCCGGAACAGGCGCGGATGCGGCTCCCGCTCCGGCAACGCCTCGCCCGCCACGGCACAGGCGGCGGAGAGCAGCGCGAGCGCCAGCGGGTCCTCCATCGCCAGGGCGGCGGTGGCGTGGACCATCTCGCCGCTCAGGTTGCCGAGCTGGTCGGCCAGCCGGGCCCGCCAGCGTGCCTCGATCAGGTTGCCGGCCTGCCAGACCGCCACCTGGCCGCGGGAGGTGCCGCCATGGACCATGCCGCCATGGCGCCCATGCGTCTCGGTCAGCACCACCGCCACCGCCCCGCCCTCGCCATAGGGGCGGGCATCGAGGACGATGGCCGGGGCCTGCCACTCGATCAGGGGGCTACCCCTCTTCCTCGTGCAGGCCGATGGCGCGCAGCCGGGCGCGCTCCTCGTCCCAGCCCGGGCGTTCCTTGACGTTCAGGAAGAGGTGGACACGGCGCTCCAGCAGGCGGGTCAGCTCCTCCCGCGCCCGGCGGCCGATCTCCTTGATGCGGGCGCCGCCATCGCCGATCAGGATCGCCTTCTGGCTGGCCCGGCCGACATAGATGGTGCAGTCCACCCGCACGCTGCCGTCGCGCCGCTCCTGCCAGCTCTCGGTCTCCACCGTGGCGTGGTGCGGCACTTCCTCATGCGTCTGGCGCAGGATCTGCTCGCGCACGATCTCGGCGGCCAGCATCCGCTCGTTGAGGTCGGACAGCTCGTCCTCCGGGAAGAGCCAGGGCCCCTCCGGCATGGCCTCGGCCAGCTTCGCGGTCAGCCGCTCCAGCCCGTCGCCGGTCTCGGCGCTGACCATGAAGGTTTCGGCGAAGGTGAGCTGCTCGTTCAGCGCGGCGGTCAGCGGCAGCAGGCGCTTGGTGTCCAGCAGGTCGGTCTTGTTCAGCACCAGCCAGAGCGTCGGGGAGCCGCGCTTCAGCCGGGTGACGATGGCCTGCACCGCCTCGGTCAGCCCGGCCCGCGCATCCACCACCAGCAGCGCCATGTCGGCATCCTGCGCGCCCGTCCAGGCGGCGGCGACCATGGCGCGGTCGAGGCGGCGCTTGGGGCGGAAGATGCCCGGCGTGTCGGTCAGCACGACCTGGGAGCGGCCGTGCATCAGCACTGCCCGCACCCGGAAGCGCGTGGTCTGCGGCTTGGGCGAGACGATGGTGACCTTGGCGCCGGTCAGCCGGTTCACCAGGGTGGACTTGCCGGCATTGGGCGCGCCCAGAACGGCGACGATGCCGGCCCGGGTGGGACCAGTGGCCGGCGCCTGTGCGGAAGGCGTCCCCGCCTCGCCGGCAGGCGGCGGCCCATCCTGCGGGCCGGCCGGTGGCAGGGAATCC
The DNA here is from genome assembly GCF_001941945.1 of Roseomonas gilardii. Lineage (NCBI taxonomy): Bacteria > Pseudomonadati > Pseudomonadota > Alphaproteobacteria > Acetobacterales > Roseomonadaceae > Roseomonas > Roseomonas gilardii. The sequence continues at coordinate 1,972,456 of NZ_CP015583.1, forward strand.
TCGGGCGTGTCCGCCCCGCTATCGGTCATGATTCGTCTTCTCGGGCCCGCGCCGCTCCAGGAGTTGGAGCAGGGGCCGGGCCGGTGTTTCCGCGTCCCTCCGGCGGCAGGCCGGCCAGCCAGGCCTCGGCAGCAGCCTGCTCGGCGGCGCGCTTGGTGTCGCCCTTGCCCTCGGCGGTGCGGCCCTGGGCCTGCACCTCGATCACGAAGACGGGCGCGTGGGAGGGGCCGGTGGTGGAGGCCGTCCGGTACACCGGCAGGCCCAGGCCACGGCCCAGCGTCCATTCCTGCAGGCGGCTCTTGGCCGACATGGGCGGGGTCGGGTCGGCGGCCATCATCTCGGCCCAGTAGCGGCGGACGAAGCGCTGCGCCACCTCCAGCCCGCCATCCAGGTACAGCGCGCCGATCAGCGCCTCCGTGGCATCGGCCAGCACGGTGGCGCGCTGGCGCAGCCCGGTGCGGCCCTCGGCCGGGGGGATGCGCAGGGCCTCGGACAGGCCGATCCCCTCCCCGACCTTGGCCAGCGTGTCGGCGGCCACCAGCACCGCGAGGCGCTTGCCCAGCTCGCCCTCCCGCTCCTGCGGGAAACGCTCGGCCAGCCATTCGGCGATGGCGAGGGCGAGCACGCGGTCACCCAGGAATTCCAGGCGCTCGTTGCTGTCGAGTTGCCGGCGGCGCGGGTCGGCAGCGGAACGGTGGGTCAGGGCCTGGGACAGCAGGGCCGGATTGGCGAAGCGGTGCCCCAGGCGGTCGGTGAAGTCACTCACGGCGGTCAGTGAATCCCTGAGAAGATCCGGTTCCAGCGGACCTCGAAGGGCCAGCGCCAGACCTGCCACCAGGGCGCGGAACTGTCCCAGGAGAAGAAGATGAACTCGGCGCGGCCCACCAGGTTCTCCACCGGCACGAAGCCGACCGCGTTCATGTAGCGGCTGTCCTGGCTGTTGTCCCGGTTGTCGCCCATGGCGAAGAGATGTCCGGCCGGGACCAGGTATTCCGGCGTGTTGTCCGCCTGCCCATTGTCCGAGAACTCGATGATGCTGTGCGTCCGGGGCTGCGCGCCGGGGCTGGGCGGAAGCGTCTCCAGATAGCGCCGGGCCTCCATGGTCGGCCCGTCGCCCGTCACGGTATAGGGGCCGACGAAGTCCCGCTTCACCGGCTGGCCGTTCACGTAGAGGATGCCGCCCGTCACCCGGATGCGGTCGCCCGGCAGGCCGACGATGCGCTTGATGTAGTCCGTCGTGCCATCGGAAGGCAGCTTGAACACCACCACGTCGCCGCGCGCCGGCAGGCGGCCGAAGACGCGGCCGGAGAAGAGGTCCGGCGTGAAGGGCAGCGACGCGTTGGAATAGCCATAGGCGTATTTCGACACGAACAGGTAGTCGCCGACCTGGAGGGTCGGGATCATGCTGCCGGAGGGGATGTTGAAGGGCTCGAAGGCCACCGTCCGGATGCCCACCGCGATGATCACGGCGTAGACGATGGTCTTGAAGCTCTCCACCCAGCCGCCCTGGGCCTTGTTCTTCGCCATGCTGCTCAAGGGAAGGATCCACGTTCGCGCGGCACGGAAGGGGCCGCAGGGGGCCGGTTAGACCCCCTGCCCCTCCGGCCTGTCAAGGAAGGCCGTGCGGCGCGGCGCCGGCGGCCAGGGCCACGGGGATGCCGGCGATGATCACGATCGCCTCGGCATAGGGGTATTCGTCGGTCATGGTCAGGCTGACCTGCGCGGCATAGCCCCGCGGCGTGATGGCGGAAAGCCGCGCCGAGGCGCCACCGGTCAGGCGCAGCGTCGGCTGCCCGGTGGACAGGTTCACCACCCCCAGGTCGCGGTGGAAGACGCCGTGGCTGAAGCCCGTGCCCAGCGCCTTGGACGCCGCCTCCTTGGCCGCGAAGCGCTTGGCATAGGTGGCGGCGCGCAGCTTCTCGGTGCGCGATTCCGCCTTGCGCCGCTCGGCCTCGGTGAAGACGCGCTGGACGAAGCGCTCCCCGTGCCGCGCCAGCACCTTCTCGATGCGGCGGATGTCCACGATGTCGTTGCCGAGGCCGATGATCATGCCTTCGGTCATAGCGCGCCGTTCGGGAAACGTCGCCCCCGGCCTCGCGGCCATGACGCCGGACCGTCAGCCCTTGGCGCGCTCGACCTGCTCGATCCCGGTGGTGGCGCGCAGGGTCGCGATGACGCCGGACAGGTGCCGCAGGTCCCGCACCTCCAGGTCCACCCGCAGCTCCGTGAAGTCGCTGGCGCGGTGCAGGAACTTCAGCGACTGGATCTTCGCGTCCTGCTTGGCGATGGCGATGGTCAGCGCCGCCACGGCGGCATTGTCGTTGGCGGTGACGATGGACAGCCGCGCGAGGTGCTGCCCCACCGAACCGGAGGCGATGTCCCAGTCCACGTCGATGAAGCGTTCCGGCGTGGCGGCGAAGGAGGTCAGGGTCGAGCACTCGGCATTGTGGATCGTGACCCCCTTGCCGGTGGTCACGATGCCCACGATCCGGTCCCCCGGCACCGGGTGGCAGCAGCCGGCGAAGCTGACCGCCATGCCCGCCACGAGGCCGGAGATGCCATAGGCCGCCTCCGGCCGCCGCGCCTGCCGGCTGGGCAGCACCGTGGCCCCGGGCTTGCCGCGCGCCTGGGTGAAGGGCAACACCTCGTGCGCCTGCCGGGCCGGGCCGCGCAGTTCAGGATAGACGGCGTGCAGCACGTCCTTCGGCTGGATATTGCCGCTGCCCACGGCGATGCAGAGTTCGTCATAGCCCGGCTGCTTGAGCGCCTTGATCGCCGGCTCGACGATCTTCTCGGAGAAGTCCAGCCCCTCCTGCCGGAAGGCCCGGGCCATGGCGCCCCGGCCGTTCTCGCGTGCTTCCTCCCGCTGCTTCGCCAGCACGAAGCGGCGGATGCGGGCCCGCGCCTTGCCGGTGACGACGAAGCGCTCCCAGGCCGGGTTCGGGGTGTTGCCCCGGGCGGTGATGATCTCGACCTGGTCGCCATTCTCCAGCCGCTGGCGCAGCGGCTTGATCTGGCCGTTGATCTTGGCGCCGACGCAGGCATCGCCGATGGCGCTGTGGACCTGGTAGGCGAAGTCCACCGGCGTGGCGCCGCGCGGCAGGGCGATCAGGTCGCCCTTGGGCGTGAAGCAGAAGACCTGGTCCTGGTGCAAGGCGAGCTTGGTGTGCTCCAGGAAGTCCTGCGCCTCGCCGCCGGCATTCTCCAGGATGTCCAGCAGGTCCTTGACCCAGGGATAGCGGCGGCGCGGCGGCGCCCCTTCCCGGCCCTGCTTGTAGATCCAGTGCGCGGCCACGCCGTATTCGGCGACCTCGTGCATCTCCGGCGTGCGGATCTGCACCTCGATCTTGGCGTTGCGCCGCTCCGGCACCGTCACGCCCGTGTGGAGCGACTGGTAGCCATTGGGCTTGGGGGTGGAGATGTAGTCCTTGAAGCGCCCCGGCACGACGCGATAGGCCGAGTGGACGGCCCCCAGCGCGGCGTAGCACTGGCCCTTGTCCGGCACGATGACGCGAAAGGCCATGATGTCCGAGAGCTGCTCGAACTCGACCTTCTTCTCGTGCATCTTCAGCCAGATGGAATAGGCGGCCTTTTCCCGGCCCTGGATGTCGATCAGCGGCACCCCCGCCTCGCCGAGCTTGTGCCGCAGGTCGGCCGCGATCTCGTCGATCAGGTCGGCGCCCTGGCCCCGCAGGAAGGCGAGGCGCGCCGAGATGGTCTGGAAGGCATCCGCCTGCAACTCGCGGAAGCAGATCGCCTGCAGCTCGGTGCGCAGGGCGTCCATGCCGATGCGCTCGGCCAGGGGCGCGTAGATCTCCATGGTCTCGCGCGCCACACGCTGCCGCTTCTCGGGCTTCACCACGAGGTGCAGGGTGCGGACGTTGTGCAGGCGGTCGGCCAGCTTCACGAGCAGGACGCGGATGTCCTCGCTCATCGCCAGCACCAGCTTGCGGAAGTTCTCGGCCTGCTTGGTGCGCTCGGACTGGATCTCCAGCCGGGTCAGCTTGGTCACGCCGTCCACGAGGCGCGCGACCTCGGCGCCGAACTGCTTCTCCAGGGCCTGGAGGGTCAGCCCGGTGTCCTCGACCGTGTCGTGCAGCAGGGCGGTGACGATGGAGGCGGTGTCGAGCCGGTAGCCGGCCAGGATCCGCGCCACGGCCACGGGGTGGCCGATATAGGGGTCGCCGTTCTCGCGGGTCTGGCCCTCATGGGCCTTGCGGGCGATCTCGTAGGCCCGTTGGATCAGAGCCGTGTCGGCCCGCCCGTCATAGGAGGCGACGAGGGCGCCGAGCTGGGCGCCGTCATCCTCCGCCTGGGGGGCAGCGGGGGCAACGTCCGTCAGAGCGCTCCCCGCACCGTCAGGGGCGTGCGCCGCCCAGAACCCGCCGGCTCCGGCAGCGCGCACGCCCGGGCCGCTCAGCGGCGGCCGCCGAGCTCGGCGGCGATGGCCGCCTCGATGTCGTCGGGGTTCAGGTCGTCGCCCGAGGCGGCGGCATCGCCACCCTCGTTCTCGTTCACGTCCATGACGCCGAAGATGTTCTCGTCGGTGGCGATGAGGTCGATCACCTCCTCCTCCACCGGCTCAGGCTCCGGCGCGCGCAGCAGGGACTTCACGATGTCCTGTTCCAGCGCCTCCAGATCCACCGTCTGATCGGCGATCTCGCGCAGGGCCACGACCGGATTCTTGTCGTTGTCCCGGTCGAGCGTCAGTTCCTCGCCCCGGCTGATGTTGCGCGCACGCTGCGCCGCCTTCAGCACAAGCTCGAAGCGGTTCGGAACCTGAAGGATGCAGTCTTCTACCGTAACGCGTGCCATATCGAAAACCAGTCGCTGCTTGGGAGGACAAAACTAGATAGACGGCACCCCCCCGCCCCGCAAGGCCTTTGCCGCGAGCCGGCCGCCCCGGATGGGTCAGAGCCGCCGCATCGGCATGGGCGGCAGGCGCGCCAGCAGGGCCTCCAACGCTCCCTCGGGATGGCGCCAGCCCGGGGCCACCTCCGCCAGGGGCAGCAGCACGAAGCGGCGCAGATGCGCCCGGGGATGCGGCAGGACGGGGTCCGGCGCCGGGCGGACCACCCCGCCCACGGCGATCAGGTCCAGGTCCAGGGTCCGGGGCGCGTTGGGATAGGGGCGGACCCGCCCGGCCGCGTCCTCGATCGCCTGCAGGGCGCGCAGCAGCGCCAGGGGATCGGCCGTTCCTCGCAGCCGGGCCACGCCGTTCACATAGGGGGGCGAGCGCGGGTCCGGCGGATCGGGGGGCGTTTCCCACCAGTTGCTCAGTGCCATCAGCGGCAGGCCGCAGATTCCGTCCAGCGCCGCCGCGGCGCGGCGACAGGTCTCCAGCGCCCCGGTGCCGTCGGCGGCCGGCAGGTTTGCCCCCAGCGCGACCAGCGTGTCGGCGAAGGACGGCCCCGCCGCCTCAGCCGCGCCGGACATTCCAGAAGATCGGCATGTTGGCGGGCACGACATCCTGGAGGGAGGTCCGGTAGGCGGTCGGGTAGAAGAGCTGGCCCAGGGGCAGGAAGGGCACCTCCTCGAAGGCGATCGCCTGCATCTCCCGCGCGATCTGCTTCTGCGCCGCCTCGTCCGGGGCGTCGAACCAGCGGTCGCGCAGCGCCTCCAGCCGCGGGCTGGTGGGCCAGCCGAACCAGCCGCCGGCGCCGTTGCCGCGCAAGGGGATATGCGTGGCGGGGTCGGCCACGGTCAGCCCTTCATAGGTGGTGGCGAAGGCGCTCCATCCCCCCTTTTCCACCGGCTCCTTGCTCGTCCGCCGCTGCACCAGCGTGCCCCAGTCCATGCTGGTATAGTCCACGTTCAGCCCCAGCCGCTTGAACAGGTCCGCCGCGACCTGGGCGAAGGTCTGGGTGGTGGGGTAGTCGGAGGGCGACATCAACACGATCCGCTCGCCCTGGTAGCCGCTCTCGGCCACCAGCTTCCGCCCCCGCTCGATGTCGCGGGGGCTGGTCAGCACCTCCATCCCGGCATCGTTGGCCATGGGCAGGCCGGGGGTGAAGACGCCGCAGGGGACCTGGAAGAGCTCCTTTTCCTCCCCCAGCGCGGCGGTCATGAAGTCCCGCTGGTCCAGCACGGACAAGATGGCGCGCAGCAGCTTCGGATTGTCGAAGGGCGGGTGCAGGTGGTTCAGCGCCAGCATCCCCATCACCCCCACCCGGTCGTTCACCGCGACCTTCACCCCGCGCGAGGCCCGCAGCATGGGCAACAGGTCGAACTGCGGCACCTGCACCCAGTCCACCTCGCCATTCTGCAAGGCGGAGGAGGCTGTGGCGCTGTCGGGCATGACCCGCCATTCCACCCGGTCGAAATGCACCACCTTGCCGCCGGCGAGGTAGCTCGCCGGCTCCTGCCGCGGCTGGTAGCGGTCGAAGCGCGCATAGACCGCCCGGTCGCCGGAGACCCACTCGTCGCGCAGGAAGCGATAGGGGCCGCTGCCGACATACTCGTTGATCTGTTGGAAGGCGTCGGTCTTCGCGATCCGCTCCGGCATGACGAAGCAGCTGTCGGCGAAAGCATGGGTCATCAGGGCGAAGGGGTGCTTCAGCCGGATCTCGAAGCGCCGGTCGTCCAGCGGCTTCATCTCCTCCGCCAGTTCCAGCAGCTTCTGACCCAGGGGGCGGCGCTTCGCCCAGCGGTTGATGCTGGTGACGCAGTCCAGCGCCCGCACCGGCTCGCCATCATGGAAGAGCAACCCGTCGCGCAAGGTGAAGCGCCAGGTGAGACGGTCGTCCGACAGCTCGTGCCCTGCCACCATCTGCGGCTGCGGGACGAATTGGGCATCGCGGGCATAGAGCATGTCCCAGATCATCAGCCCGTGGTTCCGGGCGATGGTCGTGGTGGTCCAGACCGGATCGGCATTGGCCAGGTTGCTTTCGGGCGCGAAGCGCAGCACCCGCGCATTCCCCTGTGCCAGGGCGGGCCTGGACAGTGCCGGCGCCGCCACGCCCAGGGCGCCGGCCGCCAAGAAGCTCCTGCGTCGCATCACCCCGACTCCCTTCCGTTCCCGTTCGCGCGGAGGCTAGGCGGGCGCGTCCCGGTTTTCCAGTTGCCCGGTCCATGGGGGGCGCCACGATTTTGCCTCATTGTGGCAATGACTGCCGTCACGTCTTCTATGAGATAGAAGAAACTATCTGTTGGATATTGTTATTACTGATCTTTATCCGCATACGTATCGAGCCGATTCGGGCCAAAATGTGTTTGCAATAAGGCCAAGCCCGCCTCTAAGACGGCTGGGAGCGGTTTGATACCGCATCGCACAACGGCATGCGGGGACATGGTCTTGCAGCACTGGGGGATCAGAAAGGGGCTCATCGGCGGGCTGGCGGCGCTCCTGCTCACGGCCGCCGGTCATGCCGGCGCGCAGCCCTTGCAGCATTCCGGGGGTGGGCTGGTGATCACCGCGGCCTTCGGCGGTGCGTTGCCTTCGCAGAATGTCGGCGGGGACAGCATCTACGTCGTCGCGCGGCTGGGGGATTCCGGGGGACCGGGAGACCGCTTCACTATCGCCAAGGCCTCCCCCTTCTCGCCCCAGACCCGGACGGTCTGGGACAGCCGCCCGCAGATGGCCCTGGGGGCGCGCTACGGGATCGGCCGGATCGAGGAACTCGGCGAGGTCTCGGTCGGCGCCCTGGTCTGCGCCGCCGTGGAATACGACCCGGCGGAGCGCCGCCCGATGGTCGGCGTCGCCACGCTGCGGCTGAGCTTCTGAGCCCGCGTCAGCCGTAGCGTTCCTCCAGCCAGGGATCGCCGCGGTGGTGATAGCCGCGGACCTCCCAGAAGCCCGGCCGGTCCTGGGCCAGGAACTCGATCCGCCGCAGCCATTTCGGGCTCTTCCAGAAATACAGGTGCGGCACCACCAGGCGCATCGGGCCGCCATGCTGACGCGTCAGCGGCGCGCCGTTCCAGCGGAAGGCCAGAAGGTTCTCCGGCCGCGCGAAATCCTCCAGGGCGAGGTTGGTGGTGTAGCCGTCATGGGATTCGAGCGAGACGAAGCGCGCCTCGTCCTTCACCCGCACATGCTCGATCAGGGTGCCGACCGGCACGCCCTGCCAGTCATTGTCGTAGCGGGACCATTGCGTGACGCAGTGGATGTCGTTGCGGAAGCCCTGCTGCGGCATGGCCTGCAAGGCATCCCAGTCCAGCAGGGCCGGTGCCGCCACCAGCCCGTCGATCCGCAGCCGGGCCTTCTCCAGCGGCACATCCGGCTGCACGCCGAGATCCAGCACCGGGAAGTCGGTCACCAGGCGCTGGCCGGGCGGCAGGCGGTCCCGTTCGCGATCGCCGGGCCGGCCGGTGAGGAGGCGGCCCTCCTCGGCCCAGCGGCGCTTGGTTTCCACCAGCTTGTCGCGGATACGCCCGGCCGGTCCCGTCCCGTCCTCGCTCATCTGCCATCCTCGCGCTGCGGCACGGATGGCAGATGAGGCGGCGGGCATGACGGTGCAACGGGCGGCCCGCCGGCATCGGCGCGTTCCGCCCTCAGGGCGTGGCGCGCAGCCCCTGCGCCAGCGGCGCGTCCTCCCGGGCCGGGGCGGTGCGCAGGGCGAGAACCGACACCAGGATCAGCGCGCCGATCATGCCGACATGCTCGGTGGCGGTGTGGAAGGCGACGGTCGCCATCGGCCCCTCGATCGCCCAGAAGCGGTGCACCAGCAGGATGGTCAGCCCGGTGAAGACGCCCAGCGCCCCTGCCCCGAGCCAGACCATGCGGCGCGACACGATCAGCGCCGAGCCGCCGAGCTGCACGAGGATGGTCAGGCCGTTGAACAGCCAGCCGGGGGTGAAGCCGAAGAACTCCATCTCGGCCACGCCGCCGGGGAAGTCGATCAGTTTCGCCAGTCCGCTGCCCCAGAAGGGAAAGGTCAGCAGCAGGCGGGCGGCGAACTCCGTGCCGGCGGCGGAAAGAAGGCGCTGGATCGGGGCGGGTGCCATGGACATTTCCATTCCGGTTCGTTGCGGTGGCGACGCTTCTTGCATCGCCACCACCCGGGCGCGGTGCGCCAGAACACAATCCGGAACCGGAACGCCCTAGCTCGGCCCCGACGTCAGCCCCTGTCCCCGCCCCGGTCCCGCATCAGCCGGGCCTTGTCGCGCTTCCAGTCGCGGTCGGCGATGGCGGCGCGCTTGTCGGCCTTGTTCTTGCCCTCGGCGAGACCCAGCACGACCTTGGCCATGCCGCGCTGGTTGAACAGGATCTCCAGCGGCACCAGGGTCGCACCCTCCTTCGAGACGGCGCCGGCCAGCGAGGTCATCTGCTTGCGGTGGAGCAGCAGCTTGCGCGGGCGGCGCGGCTCGAACTTCGCCACCACCGAGCCCGCCTGCCATTCGGGGATGTAGCAGTTGAACAGCCACATCTCCCCGTCCCGCTCGCCCGCCCAGGCCTCGGTCAGCGTGGCGCGCCCGGCGCGCAGGGACTTCACCTCCGGCCCGACGAGCATGATGCCCGCCTCGACCGTGTCGTTGATCTTGTAGTCGAAACGCGCCTTGCGGTTGGTCGCGGCGGTTCCGTGGCTGATCAGGCCCTTCTTGCGTGGCTCTGCCATGCTGTCCGTCCCCGGAGGCCGGCTTCCGCTCGCGCGGCGGGCCTGGCTCCGGCCTTTCCTGTCATCGCGTGGCCCGGCCCCGGGGCTGTCCTGCCCGCCGGGCCGTCACGTCTCCGGCGCCCGGGGGCCTTAACCCCCGGCGCCGCATTCAGTTGAGCAGCCCCGCCGCCACCATCGCCTCGCGCATCCGGACGCGGCTGGCCTCCGCGATCGGCGCCAGCGGCAGGCGGCAATGGTCGGAGCCGTAGCCGAGCAGGCTGGCGGCATATTTGACCGGCCCCGGCGAGGTTTCGCAGAACATCGCGTCATGCACCGGCAGCAGCCGGTCCTGGATCGCGATGGCCTCGGCCACACGTCCCTCCGCCCAGGCGTCGTGCATCTCCCGGCACAGGCGCGGGGCGACATTGGCGGTGACGCTGATGCAGCCATGGCCGCCGGCGGCCAGGAAGGCCACCGCCGTATGGTCCTCCCCGGAAAGCTGGCAGAAATCCGGGCCGCAGGCGGCGCGGGTGTGCAGCGGGCGGGCGAGGTTCGCCGTGGCGTCCTTGACCCCCACGATATTGGGATGCTTCGCCAGCCGCGCCATGGTCTCGACGCTCATGTCCACGACCGAGCGGGGCGGGATGTTGTAGATCACCACCGGCAGATCCACCGCATCGGCGATGGCCATGAAGTGGCGGTACAGACCCTCCTGCGTCGGCTTGTTGTAGTAGGGCGTGACCACCAGCGCGGCATCCGCGCCCACCTCCTTGGCATGGCGGGTCAGGCGGACCGCCTCGGCGGTGCTGTTGGAGCCGGCGCCCGCCATCACCGGCACGCGGCCGGCGGATACCTCGACGCAGAGCTCCACCACGCGGTCGTGCTCGGCATGGGAAAGGGTCGGGCTCTCGCCCGTGGTGCCGACGGGGATGAAGCCCTGGGTGCCCTCGCCGACCTGCCATTCGACGTGGTCGCGGAAGGCTTTCTCGTCCAGGGTTCCTTCGCGCGTCATCGGGGTGACCAGGGCGACGAGGGAGCCCTTGAACATGGCGGATGATCCTTGGAAAGGCAGGGGAAAGGCAGGCAAAATCGCGCCCCCTGCCGGCCGGCAGGGGGAAGGTGCCGAAACTAGGCGTGCGGCGGGCCCGGAACAAGGCGGCGCGGAGCGGCTTCCGCCCCGGAGCTGCTCCCTCAAAGCCATTCCCGCCGGGCCGGCGGGGGCGGATGGCGCGCGGGGATGCAACAGGGCCGGAACGAGCGGCGCCGGATACAACCCGCCACGGGACAAAGCGGCCGTGCTCGGGTAAAGGCGATGTCATGCGCCGCGCCGCCCTCGCCCTGCTGCTCGCCACCGTCGCCTTCCCGAAAGCCATTCCCGCCCAGCCCTGGTCGCCGGAGGACCAGCGCAATGCCGGGCGCGTGGCCCTGGCCATGGCGGATTCCGGCCGGATGGTGGAAGCCCAGGGCCTCGCCCTGACCGCCGACCCGATGGTCCGCAAGCTGGTCACCTGGATTCGCCTCCAGGCCAAGGACCAGGCCACGGCGGAGGAGCTGGTCGCCTGGACTCAGGCCAATCCGGACTGGCCCCTGCCCGGCCTGATCGCGAGGCGCGCCGAGGAGGCGCTGCTCGCCAGCCCCGACGATGCGCTGGCGCTGCGCTTCTTCGCGCAGCATCCGCCGCGCAGCCTGGATGGCGCGCAACGCTATGCCGATGCGCTGAACCGCGCCGGCCGGCTGGGCGAGGTCACGCCCGTGCTGCGGGCCGCATGGGTCCAGGCGCCGGGCGACGCCGTCGCGGAACCCGGCTTTTTGGCCCGCAACGCCTCGGTGCTGACGCCGGAGGACCACTGGCAGCGCTTCGACCGGCTCGCCTATGCCCGCGAACTCGGCGCGGCGGCGCGGGTGATGCCCTATCTCGATCCGGGGCGCCGCCCCGCGGCCTCGGCCCGGCTGGCCCTGGCCGGGGACCGGCCGGAGGCGGAGGCGCTGCTGCCCGCCGTGAGCACGCCCGATCTCGGGCTGCTGCTGGAACAGGCCCGCTGGCTCCGGCGCCGCGACCGGGACGCCGAGGCCGCCACGGTCTGGGAAGGCGCCGCGCGGCTGCAACGGAATCTGCCGCCCGAGGCCGCCAAGGCGGTCTGGGCGGAGCGGGAGGTCCTGACCCGCAAGTTGATCCGCCTGAACGAGCCCCAGGCCGCCTACAGGGTGGCGGCCGAGCATGGGCAGCCCGGGCCGGGTGCCGCGCGGGGCGAAGCGGAGTTCCTGGCCGGCTGGATCGCCCTGCGCCGCCTGAACGAGCCCGCCACCGCCCAGCTCCACTTCAGCCGGGTGGCCGAGGACAGCACCAGCATCATCACGCGCTCCCGCGCCGCCTACTGGCAGGGCCGCGCCCTGGCGGCGCAGGGGGATGCGGCGGGGGCGAAGGCCGCCTGGAACGCCGCCGCCGGCCTGCCGACCTCCTATTACGGGCAACTCGCCTCCTTCACCCTGAACGAGAGCCCCGCCCGGCTGGCGGAACGCATCCGCGCCGCCGGCGCCGCCCCGCCGCCGCCGGGCCAGACGGCGCTGTTCGTGGAGCGGGAACTGCCTCGCGCGGTGCTCACCCTGGCCGATCTCGGATTGCAACGGCGGGCCCTGCCCTTCCTGCTGCGGCTGGAGGAGCTGTCGCCGGATGCGGGGACGCGGCTGCTGGTGGCGCGGCTGGCGAACAGCACCGGCCGCCCCGACCAGGCGGTCTGGATCTCCCGCCGTTCCGGCATCGACGGCGTGGCCCTGGTGCCCGAGGGCTGGCCGACCCCCTATCCCACGCCGGACGGGCTGGAGCCGGCCCTGGTCCGCGCCATCTCGCGCCAGGAAAGCAATTTCGACCCGCAGGCGGTCTCCCCCTCCAATGCGCGGGGGCTGATGCAGCTGCTGCCCGCCACGGCGGCCGAGGTGGCCCGCAAGAACGGCATCCCGCACCAGTTCGGCTGGCTGACCAGTGACCCGGCGCACAACATGAAGCTCGGCTCGATCTATCTGGGCGACCAGCTCGCCCGCTTCGGTGACAACCCGGCCCTGGCGGCGGCGGCCTACAATGCCGGGCCGCGCCGGGTGGCGGAATGGCTGGCCACCTATGGCGAGCCGGGGAGCCCCGGCGTGGACATGATCGACTGGGTCGAGCTGATCCCCTTCTCCGAGACCAGGAACTACGTGCAGCGCGTGATCGAGAACATGGTCGTCTATCGCGCCCTCGGCGGCGAGGGTGCCCAGCCGCACCCCCTGGCCCGCTGGCTGGCCCCCTGAGGGGAACTCCGAGCATGGCGGAACAGGCTCCGCGGGAGCGCCGGATACGCAGCCGCGACGGATTCACCCTGGCGGCGCTGGACTGGGCGGGCGATGCCTCGCGCACCCCGCTGCTCTGCCTTTCGGGGATCGGGCGGAACGCGCTGGACTTCGCCAGCCTGGCGGAACGCCATGCCGGGCAGCGGCGCGTGGTGGCCCTGGACTATATCGGCCACGGGGACAGCGACCGCGCCGGGGAGATCGGGCGCTACGACCCGCGCGAGGCCCTGGCCGATGTCCTGGATGTCTGCGCCGCGCTGGGCATGCCCCGGGTGATCACCGTGGGCACCTCCTTCGGCGGGCTGCTCTCCATGTTCCTGGCCCTGCAGCGGCCGGCCATGCTGCGCGGGGTGGTGCTGAACGATATCGGGCCGCGCGTCGAGGGCGGCGGGCTCGGCCGGGTGCGGGACTTCCTGGGGCGGGACCCGGCCTTCGCCACGGAGGCCGATGCGGCCCGGTATCTGCGCCAGGTGCTGCCGCAGCTTCCCGTGGCCGACGAGGCCGGCTGGCTGCGCCTCGCCGCGCGCACTTACCGGCGCGGTCCCGATGGCCGCCTGCATCCCCGGTGGGACCTCCGCATCGCGCAGGCCATGGACACGGGCGCGGCGGTGACGGATTTCGGCCCGCTCTTCCAGGGGCTGCATGACCTGCCGGTCATGCTGGTCTGGGGTGAGCTGAGCGAGCTCCTTTCCGCTGATACGGTGAACCGGATGCGGCGGGAGAAGCCGGACCTGGAGCTCGTGGTCCACCCGAATTCCGGCCATGCCCCGCTCCTGGAGGAGCCGGAGATCGTCCCGCGCCTGGATGCCTTCCTGGACCGGCTGGCATGACCGCTCCCCTGACCGCCCCCTTGCCGCCCGCCTTGCCGACACCCGCGCGCGCCACCCCCCGCCTCGCGGTCCTGGTCGCCTCGATGGGCGGCGTGGGGCGGCTGCGCCCGGCGCCCGGCACATGGGGCTCGGCCCTGGTGCTGCCCCTCGCCTGGCTCGGCCCCGGACCCTGCATGCTGGCGGCGGTGCTCTTTACCCTGGCCGGGGTCCTGGCCGTCGGCCGGCTGCCCCGGGCGCAGAGCGATCCGCCCTGGGTGGTGGTGGACGAGGCCGCCGGGCAGAGCCTCGCCCTGGCCGCCCTGGCCCCGCAGGCGGGGCTCCTCTGGGTGCTGGCCGCCTTTCTCCTGTTCCGCTTCTTCGACATCCTGAAGCCGCCGCCGGTTCGCTGGGCCGACCGGCGCGACGGGCCGGTCTGGGTGATGCTGGACGACGTGCTGGCCGGGGCGCTCGCCGCCGCCGTGCTCGCGATCGCGCGGAGTGTCCTGTGATGCTGCCCGGGGAAACCATGGCGCAGGCCGCGCGCCTTCTGGAACGGCTCCAGGCCCGGGGGCTGACCCTGGCCACGGCGGAAAGCTGCACCGGCGGGCTGATCGCCGCCGCGCTGACGGCCATCCCCGGCTCCTCCGCCACGGTGCTGGCGGGGTTCGTGACCTACTCCAACGGGGCCAAGACGGCGATGCTGGGCGTGCCGGAGGCGGTGATCGCCTCGGTGGGCGCGGTCAGCGAGGAGACCGCCCGCGCCATGGCGGAAGGGGCGCTGGAGCGTTCGGGCGCCGACCTCGCCGTGTCGGTGACGGGGATCGCCGGCCCCGGGGGCGCCGTGCCGGGCAAGCCGGTGGGCACGGTCTGGTTCGGCCTCGCCCGGCGGGGCCGGCCGGTGCGCGCGCTGCGCCACGTCTTTCCCGGCGACCGCACCGCCGTCCGCGCCGCGACCGTGGCCGAGGCGCTCCGCCTGCTGGACGAGGCGGCCTGAGGCCGGGGGCGGCGGAGCCTCCCCCGGTCGCGCCGTTCAGTGCTCCGCGACGATGCCGCGGATGGCGGCCAGGGTCTCCTCGATCATGCCCGAGGACACGTCGAGATGCGTGCAGGCGCGGATCTTGCCGGCGAGCGCACTGACCAGGATGCCCTGGCGGCGCAGCTCCATCTGCAGCTCGGCGGGGGAGAAGCCGGCGCCGCGTGGATCGAAATAGACCAGGTTGGTGTCCGGATCGGTCACCTCGATGCCCGGGATCTGCTTCAGGCCGCGCGCCAGGGCGCTGGCGTTCATATGGTCCTCGGCCAGCCGGTCCACATGGTGGTCGAGGGAGTAGAGGCAGGCCGCGGCGCAGACGCCGCCCTGGCGCATCGCCCCGCCCAGGCGCTGCTTCCAGCGCCAGGCATGGCCGATGAACTCCTCCGACCCGCAGAGCACCGCGCCGAGCGGGGCGCCGAGGCCCTTGGTGAAGTCGAGCCAGGCCGTGTCGAAGCCGGCGCACATCTCGGCGGCCGGGATGCCGCTGGCGACACAGGCGTTCAGCAGCCGGGCGCCGTCCATATGCGTGGCCCAGCCCTGCTCATGCGCCACCGCCGCCACGGCATCGAGCTGCGCCTTCGGCCAGACCGCGCCGCCACCATGGTTCGAGGTCTGCTCGACCTCCAGCATCGTCTGCGGCGGGGCGTTGCGGTTGCGCGGGCGGATGGCGGCGCGCACGGCATCGGCGTCGAACATCCCGCGCGGGCCGTGGAGGCCGGTGATCTGCACCCCGCCCAGCGCGGCATGGGCGCCGCCCTCGCTGTTGATGATATGCGCCGTCTCATGCGCCAGGATCTCGTCGCCCGGCCGCGTGTGCACCAGCGTGGCGATGACGTTGCACATGGTGCCGGAGGGCAGGAAGACCGCCGCCTCCTTGCCCAGCAGCGAGGCCATGCGGTCGCAGAGCGCGTTGATGGTCGGGTCGTTGCCGGACTGGTCGTCCCCCACCTCGGCCCGGGTCATGGCCTCCAGCATCGCCGGGGTGGGACGGGTCTGGGTGTCGGAATAGAGGTTGATCCGGACGGGCGGCGCGCCTGCGGGCGGACGGGGCGGGGCGTGAACCATGCGCGCGGACTCCTGACACTGCTTCGGCGGGGAAACTGGCAGGGATGACGCATCGCGTCATCCCCTCCCGCACCCGATCAGCGGCGCAGCGGCAAGGCGGCCCGCACCATCTCCAGCCAGGCCCTGGCCGCCGGGGAGAGCGCGCCGTCCTGCCGCCAGATCAGCCCGCACTGCCAGCGCAGGTCGGGTTCCTCGACCAGCGCCACGGGCATCGGCAGCGGCGCGCGGGGCGCGACCATCAGGCGCGGCAGCAGCGCCACGCCCAGGCCGGAGGCCACCAGGGCGGTGATGAAGTCGCTCTGGCCGCTGCGCGCCGCCTCGCGCGGGGTGAAGCCACGGGCGGCGCAGGCGCGCTGGATCACCTCGTTCAGCGCGAAGCCGGTCTCGAAGAGGATCAGCGGCCGGTCGCGCAGTTCCTCCAGCCGGATCGCCTCCCGCCCGGCGAGCGGATCACCTTCCGGTAGCAGGGCCACCAGCGGGTCGTCCCAGACGGGCTGCCATTCCAGCCCCGCGGCGATCGGCAGGATGGCCATGGCCATCTCGATCTCCCCGCCCAGCACGGCTTCCGACAGGGTCAGGGAGCCCTGTTCCAGCAGCGCGATGGTGATGTCCGGATGCGCCGCCCGGAAGCGCCCCACCAGCGGCGCGAAGAGCGCGGCACTGCCGAAGGGGGTCAGCCCCAGGCGCAGATGGCCGCGCGTGAGGCCGCGCAGGGCGTCCAGCTCGGCCAGCATGGTGTCGCGGCTGGCCAGCATGGCCTGGGCGTGGCGCAGCACGACCTCCCCGGCCTCAGTGGGTCTCACCCCATGGGGCAGGCGGTGCAGCAGGTCGAGGCCCACTTCGTCCTCCAACTGGCGGACAGCCTTGCTGACGGTGGGCTGGCTCGCGAAGATCTCGCGGCTGGCGGCGGAGAAGCCGTTGCGCCGCACGACCTCGACGAAGGCCCGGAGGGTGCGCAGGTCCATACCCTATTCTGTATCGGAATGGGCTGAATTCCAGCAATTCATTTTGGGTATGCTGCGGCGCGGCCTATCTTTCTGCCTCCGACGCCCCAGCGGACATCAGCCATGAGCATCCCCGTCAACCTCGCAGGACCTTTGCGGCACGAGTTCCAGAAGCGCTGGTGGCTTCAGGCCGGCTTCTTCGTCTTCGCCTCCTGGGTCAGCGGCCTGCTGGTGCAGCGGATAGGGATTGGCCTGCCCGGCACCATCCTGGGCATGGGCCTCGTGCTGGTGCTCCTCGCCACCCGCCTGATGCGGCCGGAAAGCCTGCGACGCGGCGCGCTGGTCCTCCAGGACCACCTGATGCTCTTCTTCGTGCCGCCCATGCTGGCATTGCTGGACCACCCGGAATTCCTCAGCCTCGATGGCCTGCTGGTGCTACTTTCCGTGGTGGCCGGCACGCTGGCCGTGATGGCCGGGACCGGGCTGGTGGTGGAGTCCTGCATCCGCGCCATCGAGCGGGCCGAAGCACGCGAGGGCACTCTCCGGGACGGGCATCATGTGGCCTGAGCATCCCCTCGCCGCCCTGGCCTGGCTGTTGGCGACGCTGGCGATCTATGCGGGCAGCCGCGCCCTGCACCGCCGCTTCCTGGCGTGGTGGAGTTCGCCGCTGCTGCTCACCTGGGTCTCGCTGCTGGTGCTGATCCCGGTGGCTCATTCGGACTACCGGACCTATCTCGGCGGCACCGCCTGGCTGGGGGCGCTGCTGGGGCCGGCGACCATCTCCTTCGCGCTGCCGATCTACGACCAGCGCGCGCTGATCCGGCGTTACTGGCCCGTGCTGACGGCCGGGGTCCTGGCGGGCAGCGTGCTGTCGGTGGTCGTCTCCGCCGCGCTGGCGCATCTGCTGCACTTCTCGCCGACCATGGAACTGAGCCTCTTCCCCCGCTCGGTGACCACGCCCTTCGCCATGATCGCCTCGCAGGAGATCGGTGGCGTTCCGGGCATCACCGCCAGCTTCGTGGCGATCACCGGCATCTTCGGCGCCACGGTGGGCCCGGTGCTGATCCGCCTGCTGCGCCTGCGCAGCGGCTTCGCGCGCGGTGCGATGCTCGGCATGGGCGCGCATGGTGCCGGCGTCGGGCGGGCCTACCAGCTTTCGGCGCAGGACGGTTCCGTGGCCAGCACGGTGATGGTGCTGGCGGGGCTGCTGAACGTGCTGGTGGCGGTGGGTGTCGCTGCCCTGGTAGGGTGAAGGTTCAGCCCGGCTGGAAGTGCTTCCGCCAGACAGCACCGGCGGCGGGGCGCGCCGCCACGGCACGGGTCAGCGCCTCCAGCCGGGGGCAATGGGCCGGCACCCAGTCCTCCCCGCCCATCCAGCGGGTCAGGACCGAGAAATAGATATCCGCCGCCGAGAAGCGCGTTCCGAGGATGAAGGGGTCCGGCTTCGCCTCGCGCTCCACCAGTTGCCAGATCTCCCGCCCCATCTCGCGTGCCCTTTCGCGGATGGCGGGGGCGTGGGACGGGTCGGCGCTGAAACGCTCCGGGTAATCGGCCCGGGTCACATGCGGGTAGAATTCCCCGGCCGCGAGCGCCATCCAGCGCAGGGCCCATGCCCGTCCCGGATCGCCGGGCGGCGGCAGGAGGCCAGTCTCCGGATGCCGGTCCGCCAGGGTCAGGAGGATGGCGAGGCTTTCCGTGAGCACCGTTCCATCCGGAAGTACCATGGCAGGGACGCGTCCCATCGGATTGATCTTGCGGTATTCATCGGAAAGCTGATGGTCGCCTTCCAGCGGCACCGGACGCAGATCCACGGGGGCGCCGATCTCCGCCAGGGCCATTTCGGCGGTGCAGGAGCCGGAGCGGCGGTCGCCGTAGAGGATATAGGGTTCCATGGCGGGCGAGGCTGCCCTGGGAGGCCGGGCGAAGGCGAGTCAATAAGCCTGATGCCCGGCATCAACCCGCCATATGGGTCAATCCCGGGGAAGATCAGCATTTCCCGGTAAATAGCTGTTCCTGCGGCTTTTCTAGCTGATCGGCTGCGGCTCGCCACGCGGCTGGGCGACGCCGGGGCGGCCATAAAGGGCCATGGCACGGCGTTCGAAGGCCCGGACCATCAGCCGCACCGCCTCACCGAAGACCGTACCGATCACCGCCTGGAGCAGCCGGGAGCGGAATTCGAAATCCACGAAGAAATCGACCTCGCAGCCGGTCACGCCGCCCGGCTGCGGCACGGGGCGGAAGCGCCACTGGTTGTTCAGGTAGCGGAAGGGGCCATTGAGATACTCGACCTGGACATGGCCGGGGCGGTCCAGCGTGACCTGGGAACGGAAGGTCTCGCGGAACATCTTGAAGCCGATGGTCAGGTCGGCGATCAGCTTCCCCTCGTCGCGGGAGATGACACGCGCGCCCACGCACCAGGGCAGGAATTCCGGGTACCGGCCGACATCCGCGACCAGATCGAACATCTGCTCCGGCGTGTACCGGAGCAGCCTCTTTTCGGCATGGGTCGGCATCAGACGGCCGAACGCGCCCCCTGCCCGGCCGGTTGCAGCCCGAGCCTGGCTTCCCGGGCTGCCCGGAGCGCCGCGAAGTCGCGGTCGGCGTGATAGGAGGAGCGGGTCAGCGGCGTCGCGGAGACCAGCAGGAAGCCCTTCGAGCGCGCCATGGCGGCATAGTCCTCGAACTCCGCCGGCTCGACGAAGCGGTCCACGGCGGCGTGCTTCACCGTGGGCTGGAGGTACTGGCCGATGGTCAGGAAATCGATCTCGGCCGAGCGCATGTCGTCCATGACCTGCAGCACCTCGCCCCGCGTCTCGCCCAGCCCGACCATGATGCCGGACTTGGTGAAGACCATCGGGTCCAGCTCCTTCACACGGTCCAGCAGGCGGAGCGAGTGGAAGTAGCGGGCGCCGGGCCGGATGCTCGGATAGAGTTTCGGCACGGTTTCCAGATTGTGGTTGAAGACGTCCGGCCTCGCCTCCACCACCACCTCCAGCGCCCCGTCCTTGCGCAGGAAATCGGGCGTCAGGATCTCGATGGTGGTGTCCGGGGCCGCGCGGCGGATGGCAGCGATGGTCTCGGCGAAGTGCCGGGCGCCGCCGTCCTTCAGGTCGTCGCGGTCCACCGAGGTGACGACGACGTGCTGGAGGCCGAGCTTGGCCACGGCGTCGCCGACCCGGCGCGGCTCGTCCGTGTCCAGGCGCTTCGGCATGCCGGTGGTGATGTTGCAGAAGGAACAGGCCCGCGTGCAGATCTCGCCCATGATCATCATGGTGGCGTGACGCTTGGACCAGCACTCCCCGATATTCGGGCAGGCGGCTTCCTCGCAGACCGTCAC